>JBDHFX010000027.1:0-34142 GCA_039590215.1 Gemmatimonadota bacterium
GACGTGGAGAAAACCGGTCGGACTGGGAGCGAAGCGCACCCTGACCGGAGCGGTCATCGGCCTGTTTCCGGCATTGTCACTGCGTTTAACCCTCCTCCAACGGTTACGCACCATACACGACGCCCGCGTGGAGATCCAGGAACTCTGCTCCTGACCCCCTCGCGGGCGTTCGCTCTTTCAGATGGCGGAGAGGGAGGGATTCGAACCCTCGATACGGTTACCCGTATAACACCTTAGCAGGGTGCCGCCTTCAACCACTCGGCCACCTCTCCGCACCGATTTTCAAACGGCGACCTCTTCCGCCGCCTCTCGCGGCTGAGACACGCTGCGCACCAGCGCGCCCAGCATCCGGCTGCTATCGATCAGCAACCCCCTCAGGTCATCGTCGACCGGGTCGCCACGGCGCATCAGCTGATCTACGATCGCCGCCGCGGCGTGCAGCGCTCCTCGCGCCTGTTCCAACTCGGTACCAAAGCTACCGTTGGAGCGTGAGCGCGCGGTCGCTCGCGCGATCCCGAGCGCCGCGTTTCGAGTTTCCTTCTCCAGCCGGACCCAAAGCGGATCCGCTCCACCGGCGGTGAGCGCCTTGCCCCACGCGTCCTGGGCCCGCTGGTACACGTGCAACCCCTCGAATGGAAGGGTTGGCCGGCTTTCTTCTTGATCGTCTCGGTCCACGGATTCCTCCCGTGCTGCAGCCGATCGCTCGGGAGGAAGCGGCTCGACATGGTTTCAAAGGTACCTTTCGGATCGGGGAACTGTCAAAAGAAGCCAAGCAAGAAACGTGCGTCGATCCGGCGCCCCTGAGGGGGCCTGTTCCGGGACGGAAACGCTTCTGATCGTCGATTCTCCGACACCTCTCCAGATCGGTTTGCGAGCCCTCCAACCGGATCGGTAGACTGAATGGCTATGAGATCGATCGCCTATCGCCCGCACGCTATGGGGTCCGATTCCGTCCTCTCTGGGCCCGTCGCCGGCGCCATGCTGATGGTCGTTTGGATAGTGTTGGGAACGCTGGTCTACGCTTCGCTCGACGAGTGGTCGCTTCTCGATGGGTTCTACATGACGGTGATCACCATTTCGACGGTCGGTTTCCACGAGATCCACCCGCTTTCCCCGCCCGTCCGGCTATTTACGATCTTTCTAGTCATGGCCGGTCTGACGACGGCCTTCTATACGCTCACGCGCATCGGGCAAACCGTCTTCGAGGGCGAGCTGCTCGACGTACTCGGAAGGAGAAGCATGGAACACGACATCGCCGCACTGGAGAACCACTTCATCGTGTGCGGGTTCGGCAAGGTCGGCCGGCCGGTGGCCGAGGGGTTGGCCCGCGAGGACGTCCCCTTCTGCGTCATCGAGAACCAGGCCGATGTGGAGCCCACCCTGCGCGATGAGGGGTTTTTGTACGTCCTAGGGGACGCGACCGACGAACACGTACTCGAACACGCCGGCTTGGAACGCGCCAACACGCTGCTGGCGCTGCTGTCATCGGATGCCGACAACTTGTACCTCACGATGGCCGCCAGGGACGCGAACCCGGGCCTCAAGATCATCGCCCGGGCGTACGATCAAGCCGGCGAGATGAGGATCAAGCGCGGCGGTGCGGATCAGGTGATATCGCCGACCCGGATCGCGGGTCTGCGCGTGCTCCAGGCGGCTGTCAACCCGACCGCGCTCGAGTTCATGGAGATCGTGACCCAGCACGAGGCACTGCAGCTCAGCATGGCCGACATCACGGTATCAGAGGGTTCAGCGCTCAAAGGGATTTCGATCGCCGAAGCCGGGATCCGCGGTCGCTTTGGTGTCATCGTCGTGGCGATCAAGGACCCCGAAGGCGACACGGTGTTCAACCCCAACCCAACCGAGCAGATCACCGCCGGCGACACGCTGGTGGTGCTGGGAGAGGATCTCGATATCGCAGAGCTGCAGACGGCTTGCGCCTAGTGGCGGAGGGGGTGGGATTCGAACCCACGATGGGGGGTTACCCCATGCTGGTTTTCAAGACCAGTGCCTTAAACCTACAAAAAGTAACCAGCGCAGCAACGCCGTCGCCAACAGCGGCTAGTCCGAGTCGCCTTTCCATTCCTCATCGTCGTCTTCCCAGTACCGCTCCCAACGTTCAACCCCCAGCGAGTGATCGTCCGGCGGACCGAGCGCGATGTCCTCGGCGTGACGGCGGCGCGCGATCTCGCGCCTGAGCCCGCGGCGACGAATCAGATAGCCAGCCAGCACGAGCAGCGCAGCGGCGATCCATAGCGCGCGCTGGTCGGTCAGCGCCACACCCCAACCAAACTCACGATCGAGCTCGGAGCTCCAATCGGCGTAGAACTGCCCAAGCGTGAGCCCGTAGGTGGCCCGCATCGCGGCGTCGAACGTGTGGCCCTCCCGAACGCGATCCAACAACAGGCGAACGGAGTCGTCACCGCCTCGGCGCCGCAGGCTCCGGACAGCGGCCATGCTCTGGATGTAGGCCAGACGCGGAGCCGGGAAGTCGGGGAACGTGGCGTCCAGCTCAGCCAACGGGACGAGCGAGCCGGTCCACCGGCCCCAAGCCAGCCGAGCCGGATCGACCCATCGCCACTCATCGGCGTAGAACGCGGAGAACCCCTCGTTGAACCAGCGCGGCACGCGTTCGCTATCGCCGGCCGCCAGATCGAGGTAGAGATGTCCCAGCTCGTGGCGCAGGATCGTCGCCGGATCAGCGCCTTCGCCGCCGGTCAAACGTGGTGAACGAACCACGATCCGGCGCAGCTTTGGGAACGCAACCGCCAATCCCCAGTCGGGCGCCCGCCCGCCGGTCAGCTCGACGAAGGCACCTTCGGTCGGGGCGACGACGACGTGCAGAGTATCGGGTGGCAATCCATCGGCGACGAGAGGCTGCGGCACAAACGCGGCGGCCAGCTTGGCGAGCGCGGTAGCGACCGTCGAGTCACGCGCAGCGTGATGGAAGACGATCGGGCGAGCGGCGGGTCCCGTCACCTGGCGAGTGACGAGTTGGCTCTGCGCCGACCGCGGCAGAACCAGGCTGGCCAGCGTCAGGACAAACACCAGCAGTAGCTGGAACCGAGCCTTCACGCGATCGGATGCTGCCGGAGCGTCGCTCGAAGCCCAATCAAGTCGGTCGGCAGCGGTGCTTCGGCCTCAACCCGTGACCCGTCCGAGGGGCGATCGAACGCCAACCGATGGGCGTGGAGCGCCTGCCGGCGAGCTGTGGCGGCCACCTTGCGGGCCACTGCCTGCTGGGCGCCGTGGAACCCTCGCGCGCGGGTCGGGCCGCCCCCGTACCGTGTATCGCCGAGCACCGGGTGACCAGCCTCCGACAGGTGGACCCGGACTTGATGCGTCCGGCCGGTTTCGAGCGTCAGCTCGACGCAGTCGGCGACCAGGTAGCGCTCGACCACGCGCCACTTGGTGAGCGCGGAACGGCCCTTACGGGTGCGGGTCGACATCCGCTGACGATCTTGGAGTGCTCGACCGATCGGAGCGTTGAAGACGCCCTCTTCACTGCTCAAGTGGCCCCAAATAAACGCACAATACTGTTTGGTAACCGTGCGAGCGGCGAACTGATCGGCCAGGTGGCGATGGGCGACGTCGTTCTTGGCGACCAGCAAACAACCGGAGGTGTCCTTGTCGAGCCGGTGGACGAGCCCAGCCTTCCGCTCGCCCCCCACACCAACCACCTCCGGCCGATGATAGAGGAGCGCGTTCACGAGTGTACCCGACGGGTGTCCGGGAGCCGGGTGGACGACCAGCCCGGCCGGTTTGTCGACCACCATGCAATCGTCGTCCTCGTAGACCCAGTCGAGCGGGATCGACTCGGGCGCGAGCGACGGCGCCCGCTTGGGGGGCTCATCGACGATCGCCACCGACCCGGCCTTGACCTCTTGGCTCGCCCGCCGAACCACCACCCCGTCGATCTCCACGCGCCCACCATCGATGAGCGCCCGGATCTGCGTCCGGGAGAGTGGCAACAGCTCGGCGAGCGCACGGTCGATCCGTGGCGCAGCCGCATTGAGCGTTACCTCGTGCCGGCGTCCGGTTGATCTGTTTTGATTCGACAAATCGGTAGAAAAGATAGCGCGACCCTACCCGGCCCTTGCGTCGCTCCGTCGCAAATAAGTGTAGGCCAGCAATGCCGCACCAACGGTGACCGCGCTGTCGGCCACATTAAAGATCGGCCAATAGTGCCCCGCCACTCCGACTTGGATGAAATCCACAACGCGCTCGAAGCGTACTCGATCGACGATGTTCCCCAACGCTCCGCCCAGGATCAAGCCCAGCGCCAGTTGCTGCATACGATCGCCCTTCGGCGAAGTGAGCAGCAGATAGAGGACCAACAGCGACGCCAAGCTGGCGAGCACCAAAAACACCACCGAAGAGTACTGTCCGACCGATAGGCCAAACGCAGCACCTTCGTTCTGTATGTAGAGCAACCGCACGTTGTCGCCAACCACGCGGACCGGCTGATTCAGCTCGAGCTCGGCCCGGACCCATACTTTGGTCAGTTGGTCGAGTAGAAGAACGACAAGCGGAACGAGCAGGTAAGTCCGTTTCAGGCGTTACTTCCATTCTCTTCGCGTTCCTGGCACTCGACACACTGCGTTGCGTACGGCAGGGCCTCCAACCGCTCCCACTGGATGCTCTCACCACACAAGATGCAGCGGTCGAAACCGGCGGGCTCACGGTACAGCCGACGCAGAGCATCGTCTATACGGTACAGCTGCCGGCCCTCCTTGGACGCGAAAAGAAACGCCTTCTCTCTCTCCATCGCATCGGTGCCCTGATCGGCCATATGGAACGAGTAGGCGCTCAGGTCTCCCGACGCAGCCCGGGTGGTCTCGTGATAGTTCTCGTCGAAAAAACCGAGCTCCTTGAGGACTTGTTCTCGCTCCTCGAGGAGCCGCCGTTCGATATGATTCAGCTTGTCTTTATCCACATCATCCTCCCTCTATGACGATAAAATGGCGGTGCACTCGGCGCAAAGCCCCGGATGCTCCGGGGAACGCCCGATATCTTCTCGATAGCGCCAGCACCGGTCGCACTTGTCGCCCGCCGCCGGCTCGACCACGACTCGGAACCCTTCTTCGGATGGAGCGACGCCCGACATCGCTTCCGCTGGCCGAACGTGTGCGGCAGAGACGATAAATGCCTCTTCGAGCGCGGCAACGTGTCGCTCGAGGATCACCCCGTCGGTTGGATTCTCAGCCGCGACTTCGACTTGGGCGCCGAGCGACGAGCCGATGCCCTTGCTCTCACGCAGTCCCTCGAGTTCCCGCGTGACGGCTTGTCGAGCCCGCAGGATCGTACTCCAGTCACGTTCTAGCGCCGCATCGATGCGTTCCGGCTCGGCTGGACAAAACTCCTCCAGGTGAACGCTGTCATCCTCATCCGCGCCGAACACGCCCCACACCTCGTCGGTGGTGAAAGGCAAGACCGGGGCCGCGAGTCGAACCAGCGTGTCCTGTATGGCGTGCAGCACCGTCTGTGCGCTCCTGCGCTCGATGGCACCAGATGGTTGGATGTAGAGCCGCACCTTGATCCCATCCAGGTAGATCGCCGAAAGGTTGACGCTACAGTAGTTCACCAGAAGCTGATAGACGGCGTGGAACTCGTACCGATCGTACGCTTCACGCACTTCGGTTGCCAGCCGTTCGAGATCGCCGATCGCCCAGCGATCGAAATCCATGAGCTCCTCCAGCGATACTGCATCGCTGCCGGCATCGAAGTCAGCCAGGTTGCCGAGCAGGAACCGGAACGTGTTTCGGATCCGGCGATAAGCTTCCGATACTTGATCGATTGCGTCCCACGAGAACCGACCGTCGCGGGTGAAGTCATTGGCTGCCGTCCAGAGCCGAAGGATGTCCGCGCCGCGCTTTTCGATGATTTGCTCAGGTCCAATCACGTTGCCGCGCGCCGCGCCGCGTGTAGCGACCGCCAACGTAAGCGACGAGTTGAACCAGCCGCGGTGTTGATCGGGGCCTTCCTTGTACAAGTCGGCTGGCCACCCTAGATCCTCACGGCGTTCGAGCACCGCCCGCTGGGACGATCCCGAGTCAAACCACACATCGAGGATCTCGATCTCGCGCCGGAAACTCGTCGCCGTCGGTCCGCAATGCTCGCAGCTCGCCCCCTTGGGCACGATCGCCTCGATCGGCGTCGTAAACCAAGCGTCGGCACCCTCCCGGCGAACGAGCCGAGCCACATGGCGCACGAACGCGACATCGAAGAGCGGCTCGTCGCACGCTTCGCAGTACACCGCCGGAATCCCGACCCCCCACGCACGCTGCCGCGATAGACACCAGTCGGGTCGCTGCTCGACCATCGTCCGAATCCGATTGATCGTCGACGACGGGATCCAATCCGCGTCGTCGATCGCCTTCAGCGCGCGCTGTCGCAGCTGATCGTGGTCAATCGCCAGGAACCACTGCACGGTAGCACGGAAGATGACCGGGTTCTCGCAGCGCCAGCAGTGCGGATAGGAATGCGTCACGTCTGTGCGAGCGATGAGACGACCGGAGCGATCGAGGTCGTCGACGACCTGCTCGTTGGCCTCCCAGATGTGGCGACCGGCGTAGCCAGGCGTGTCCTCCAGGAATACGCCGTCGCGCCCAACCGGGTTGTAGATCTCGAGATCGTGCTCACGACCAACAGCGAAATCCTCGGCACCGTGCCCAGGCGCGGTGTGAACGACCCCGGTCCCCTCCTCGAGCGTTACGTGATCGGCCAGGAAGAGCGGGCTCGGCCGCTCCTCCAGCGGGTGGCTGAACACCAACCCTTCGAGCTCGGAGCCGGGCAAGGTGCGGACGATCGCGACGCGCTCAAAGAGGTTCCCCAACGCTTCGTGCCGCCCAGCCGCATAGAGCAAGTGCCCGCGGTCGGTGTCGGCGATCGCGTACTCGAGCTCGGGGTGTACGACCACCGCCCGGTTGGCGGGGATCGTCCACGGCGTCGTCGTCCAAATCAAAACCCCGGCCGGGTCGGCCCCCGCGAACACACGGTTCGGGTCCTCGAGCACCGGCATTACCACGGTGATCGACGGCGAATCCTTGTCGTTATACTCGATCTCCGCTTCAGCCAATGCGGTTTGACACGAAACGCACCAGTGAATCGGCCTCAACCCGCGGTAGATAAAACCACCTTCAACGAGATCGGCAAATGTCTCCACGATGTCGGCTTCGTAATCGCTTGACATCGTGAGGTATGGATCGTCCCACGCGCCCCAACCCCCCAACCGCTCAAACTCTTCACGCTGGATCGCCACCCACTCGGACGCGAACTCGCGGCAACGGTGCCTCAGCTCAGAGAGCTCGGGTTCTTCGCCGCGCTCTCGGAACTCGCGCTGGACGTTTATCTCGATCGGCATGCCGTGGCAGTCCCACCCCGGGACGTACGGCGCGTCGAACCCCATCATCGAGCGACTGCGGACGATCATGTCCTTCTGGATCTTGTCGACTGCGTGCCCGAGGTGAATATGGTTGTTGGCGTACGGCGGCCCGTCGTGGAGCACGTACCGCTCTCGGCCCTGTCGATCGGCCCGCAAGCGCTCGTACAGCCGCTTTTCCTTCCAACCAGCCAGGATCTCTGGTTCCCGTGCGGGCAGCTTGGCGCGCATAGGGAACGGTGTCCGCGGTAGGTTGAGCGTCTCCTTGTAATCTTTCTGACTTGTCTGTTCGGCCATATCCGTCTGTCAGCTAGCTCCCACCGGCGCGTCGACCTCACCCAACTGGCTCACGGTGCGACGGATGAGTTGAGTCAACTTGGGCTCGGCTTCGCCCGCGATCCGGATGATCGTCTCTACGTCAACCGGCTCGAGCGTATCGGGAAAACACTCGTCGGTGACGATCGATATCCCAAGGACGCGAGTGCCTCCGTGTCGAGCCGTGATCACCTCTGGCACGGTGCTCATGCCGACAACATCGGCGCCGATGGTCCGCAGGAAGCGATACTCGGCGCGGGTTTCGAGGTTTGGCCCTGCCACCGCGACATAGACGCCCACCTGCAGTTCGATGCCGGCCTCGAGCGCCACCCGATCGGCGAGCGCTCCCAGTTGCCGATCGTAAGGTTCGCTCATGTCTGGGAACCGTGGGCCAAACTCATCCAAGTTCGGCCCGCAAAGCGGGTTGTCGCCCAGCAGGTTGATATGATCGTCGATCCGCATCAGGTCTCCACGCCGGTAACTCGGGTTCATCCCACCGCACGCGTTGGACACGATCAACGTCTCGATGCCGAGTCGCTGCATGACACGGATCGGAAACGTGATCTGCTGCATCGTGTAGCCTTCGTAGAAATGAAACCGCCCCTGCATCGCTACCAGCGACCGGCCTTCGAGTGAACCCAGGATCAGTCGTCCGCTGTGGCTTTCGACCGTCGAGATCGGAAAATGAGGGATGCCCTCGTAATCGAGTGTAGTGTCGATCTCGATATCATCAACGAGAGCACCCAAACCGGTGCCGAGCACGATGCCCAGTGATGGTTGTTGATTCGAGCGGCTCCTGATGTAGCCGGTCGCCTCGTCTATGCGCGCCAACTGCACGTTCGCTTCCGTTTGATGATCGCTCACAACCCTGCCTCGTTCGGATTATGGATTCAAGCGTCGGTGGGACGGGGCCCAAACAGTACCGTGCCGAGCCGCACCATGGTCGAGCCCTCCTCGACCGCTATCTCGTAGTCGTTGGTCATGCCCATCGAAAGCGTATCCGGTTTCTCGCGGGTCGATTGGGTCTGTAATACATCAAACAATCGACGCAGATCCAGAAACGCTTTGCGGATCACCGCCGTGTCTTCTGTCCACGGCGCCATAGTCATCAACCCACGCACCCGAATGCCGTCGAGCTCGGCGATCTCGAGCGCAGACTCGACTGCTGTCCCGGGCTCGAAGCCGTACTTCTGAGTTTCCCCGGCGACGTTTACCTGCACCAGTGCGTTCACAGTTCGGCCTTCGGCTCGAGTCGAGATCGCTCGCGCCAAGCGAATCGAATCAACGGATTGGATCCACTCGAACAACGCGATGGCGTCGCGCACCTTGTTGCGCTGGAGATGGCCGACCATGTGCCGCTCGATCCCGGCCGCCGAGAGCACATCCTTCGCATCGTTGAACTTGACGAGCGCCTCGTGGACCCGGTTCTCACCGATGTCCGTGAGCCCCAGGTCCACTGCCGTTTTCAGGACCGCCGCCGAATGTCCCTTGGTGATGGCGACGATCCGTACGTCGCACGAACCCCGACCCACTCTCTCACAGGCCTCGGCGATCGCTCCCCGAACGGTCGCGAGACGATCGGCCGGACCCTCTGCCGGCCGCGAGCGGATCGGCTGAGCGGCATGCATCAAAGACGATGGAACTTATTGGTGAGTGCCGCGTCAAGCAAGCAAAACGGGGCCCCCAGGAGCGCGTCTAAACCGCTTCCGTGGTTTGCCGGTTTACTTGCGAAAGGCATATACTGAGGCTGGTTTCAGGAGGACAGCAATGCTCCGAAAAGCACGCCTTCTAGGTCTGATCTTAGCATTGGGCCTCGGGTTGATTCACCTACCGACACTCGCCAACGCTCAATCCATCGATCGACACTTCGATCCGATCTCGACGGTGCCGGATGCGGCAACTTATCCGGAAGCCGTCCAACGTGCGATCGAGGAGGGGTACGAGCAGCTGGACGAGGCCACCGGGCCAGATGACGATCTACACCTCGACGCCGCCAAGGCGGCCTTCGAGCGCGCGCTGGAGATCGATCCGCGCGCGGTGCACGCCTTGAACGGTGCCGGCATCTACGAGCTGACAAAGGACGAGCAGTGGCTGGTGATCCTGGAGAGCCTCAAGAAGCTATTCAACCGCGACCATATCTCGATGGCGATCAAGGCGTTCGAGAAGTCGCTCGAGATCCAGCCAGACTTCCACTCCGCCCGCTACAACCTGGCGCTGGCACATCGACAGCGGCGCGGCGAGAAGAGCTACAAGCGTGCGATCAGGGAGTTGGAACGGCTGGCGGAAGAGGCACCCGAGGTGGGCGACGTACCGTTGTTGCTGGTCGCTACCTATCGGGATGCCGGCGAACTCGACTCGATGGTCGAGGCGATCGAGGACGCACCTGAGGGGTCGACGTTCACTCCGGCGAGTCGCTACCTGTTGCTCACGTATGCGCTGGTGAACCTGCAGCGGGCCCAGGAGGGCTCCGCGGCCTACCGCGCCGGCATCGAGGCGATCGAGACCAAACGGGAAACGAATCTGTACTGGCACGACATACGGCCGATCGCGTCACTGGCCAGAGACTCCGAGTTCAACCGTTTGGATATCGCCGGGCGCAAGGCGTACCTGTCGAACTTCTGGGAGCGGATAGCTGACGAATCGTTCGTGTCGTCCGACGATCGCGTGGCCGAGCACTACCGTCGGCTCCACTACGCCTACGAGAACTATCGCATCGACCTGCCGGAGCGGCGACACTACTCGGCCGCGGCAGCGTACACCCCGCCCTGGCAGACGGGGTTCGATGACCGTGGGGCGATCTATCTGCGACACGGGGAGCCGAACGACACGGCGACTCATGCCGGTCCGGATTATGAGAAGAACATCTCGTGGAAGTACGATCGCGCCGGTGGGGACCCGCTCGTCTTCCACTTTGTGAGCGATGAAGACATCCGAGACTTCAAGCTCGTCCGCCGGTTGAGCGACGCGGTCATCACCGGCAGCTCCAAGATGACCGGTCAACAGCTATACGGTCGAACGTGTGGCGCCGGTGGCGGCTGCGACAGCTATGACATACGCATTCTCGCAGAGAACCAGGTCGCGCTCAGGGACCTATACTCCTCGCGCGGCCATCTCGATCCGTTCTACGATCGGGCGGCCATGCGGCTCGACCAACGACTCCTCGAGACCGAGGAATCCGACCTCGCGTTCGACATCGCCACTGCCACCAACACCCAGTCGTATGTGCCGGAGCTCCCCGAGGCGCCGTTGCCGTTGCCGGTCCACCCGGTCGCGTTCAAGAACGCCAGCGGCGGCGCCGAGGTGCTATTCTACTACGCCCTCCCAACGTCGGAGATCAGCGTGCTACCGTACGGAGGTGGGGGTAGCGAGATCGACTACCGGTATCAACTACTGGTGAGCGCGCCAGGCGATCAGCAGCCGCTGGCTCGGCAGGAGGATGACGTCAAGATCGCGAGCGCCAAGCCGATCCCCCGCGACGCCGGTGTCATGCTGCCGGGCGTGCGCCCGGTCGCCGTCGGCCCTGGCGACTACGAGTACGGAATGAAGCTGACGGACCTCAACTCGGGTCGCTTCAACGTACAGCGGGGAGCCGTTCACGTTGACGATTTCAGCAAACCAGGGCTGTCGGTCTCGGGGATCGTGCTCGCCAACCGAATCAACCCGGCGAACGACCCATCGAACCCCTTCGTCCGCTGGGGGCAGCTGAAAGTGCTGCCGTTGCCGTCGCGTACCTTCCGTCGGACGCAACCGGTGTTCGTCTACTACGAAGTGTACGGCCTGTCCGAGGACCCCGGCGGGGCGGTGAACTACCGTACTACGTACACGTTCGAATCACGCCAGCCGGATCGAAACGTCATCGCTCGGTTTTTCTCATCGGTCGGTGAACTCCTGACACGCGGCGAGGACGAGGGGTCGATTACGTACTCGTTTGAGCGCTCGCAGGTGGGGGTGGATCCGCTGCTCGAGTACTTCTCGCTCGATGTTTCGAAGTCCCCACCCGGCAATTACGTCTTGACGGTGGAACTCGAGGACCGCGAGACGGGCGCCTCGCTGCAGCGTCAGGTGGAGCTGTCGCTGGTCGACTGAGGTTCTTCGAAGCGGACATCGTAGGCGAAAATCGCCGACTGCTCGTCCGATTCCCCTGAAGTGATCACGTACAGCACACCGGCGGTGTCGAACGCCGTCCGCACGACTTTGCCCGGCACGTCCACCCGAGCGAGATACCCCCCGGCCTCGTTGAAGACATCGAACGGGGTCACATCGACTGTTTCGGATCGGTTGGTGCGGACCCACAATCGACCGAGTGGATCGACGATCAGCTCCTCGATGATCGGCAGCACTGAATCCGGCTGGGCCGCTTCCACGAGTATCCCCTCGTCGATGTCCGGCGCCCGTTCGCGCAGCGTCTCCAAGTTCTCCTCGACCTCTCGTGCGATCTGGTCCGAGCTTTTTGGGGTCGGCTGGCGATCCAGATCGACCAGCCCAACCGTCTGGCCGTCCGGCTCGAGAATGCGTACCGGATACCCGTCGTAGAACGCCACGTACAGCCGACCTTGACGGTCGACCGCGGTATGAAAATTGACGCCCCGCGCTTCCCTGCGGACCGAGAGATCGCGGGGTATCTGAACCTCATATGTCGTTGCCAGTGAATCCGATGGGGCTCGCATATGGAGCACTACCGCACGGCTCAACTCGGGTGACCACTTATGGAGATAGAACTCGCCAAACTCCGGGAGCGGGTGGACGTCGAGCGCGAACCCAGGCTTGATGTCGAGCGAGGAAGCGAACGTTCCGAGCGTCAGATAGGTGAGCAGCTTGTTTTGTGTGCGGTCGACGGCCAGCAGCGTGTTCCACGGCGCGAGTGCGAACTCGAGCGCTCCAACCGGTTGCTGCGATTCGACATCCGCGTCGCCCATGCGACGCACGAACCGACCGGTCGAGTCGTACTTGACGAACTGCGGTGGGTCGGCGAGATCGAGGACATACAGGTTTCCCTCGTCGTCGATCGCCAGATCATTGGGGCGCTCGACACGTCCGTCTGTGGCCAGTCTCGCGCGTTCGACGACCGAGACGCTACCCGGCGCCATCAGCGGCCGGTCCGGTGGCCGGGCGACCTGCTGATCGTCGACCCCTTCGCCATCGCGTTGCGGGCTGCAACTCGCCAGCATGACAAGCGAAAAGACGACCACCTGAAAGACGCGGCTGGCAGCACGTTTCAGCTCGACCCTCAGATCCCGAATCGCACGCGCGGGATCGCTGGCATGCTGGATCGCTGACCCCACCGCCACACCCGTAACCACCGGAACTTCGAGCACGGCTGGGGTCCGCTCGACCGTGACCCCACCGATCGCCAGCACCGGGATCGTCAAGCCGGACACCCGATCTTCGAGGCCTGCTCGTTGGAGTTCTAGCTGGGTCGTGTCGTGCTTGGTCGGGCTGGGGTAAAAGGCTCCCAGCCCAGCGTAGTCAGCACCGGCATCCTGGGCTTCCAATAGCTCCTCGCGGGTGTGGGTCGAGGCTCCCAAGATAAACTCCTCGCCGGCCAGTTCACGGGCCTGTTGGATCCCCAAGTCGGAGCGACCCAAGTGTGCCCCATCCGCGCCCGCCGCCAGCGCTACGTCGACGCGATCGTTGACGATCACGAGCGTCGGCAGATCGCGCAAGCGCCGGATCCAGCGGCGTGCCGCGCTCTCCAGCTCACCGGCGGAAAGTGCCTTGCCGCGGACCTCGACGACGTCCACCTGCGACCATGTCTCATCGGTTATGGGGCGCAACCGATCGGGTAGCTCGATCGCACTCACGTCACACACGAAGCACAGCACCGTGCGGCGACGATCGAGGCTCACGTTTCTAGACCCGTGGGGTTAGCGGCTTACGCGCGGAGGGCGATCCCAGACGGCCGGCCTTATCGCTGGAAGCTCCGGGTAGTAATCCGATTCGTCAGGATGTCTTCGATGATCGTCTCGTAACCACGACCAAGCGGAATCGTCGTTTGCCGAACGGAAACCTGTCCCCCGTCGACCTGGGTCTGGATGTTCGGATCACCGACAAACTGACGGTTCGTGGAGTAGATCAGGCGGTACCTGCCGTCGCGTGAGAAGTCCCCGAAAGCGAAGGTGTCCCCCTGACCAGTGTAGTTCCAGATCTCGTACGGCCCGACCGTCGCCTCGTACGGACGGTCAAAGCGCTCCGTCGGTTCGCCGTACAAGATGTAGACCTGACCCCGGTCGTTGTCGCGACCGAGTCGCTGGCTGCTCGAGAATACCTCGTCGGCGTAGGCGACTCGTTGCTCGAACACGACCTTCGGTTCGTTTTCCTCAGTATCCGGGTCGCCAATCGACGGGTCGGCGTCGAGACTGGCCCAGAAACGGTTCAGGAACCCGATCTTGCCGTCGTTGTTTAGGGTCTTCAACAACTGCCGCTGCTGGGTCGAGAACCATACGTCCATAACCTTGACGACGCTGTCGACCTGGGCTGGCGTGAACTCGGCGTAGTACTTGGGAGCCGGGCTTCCCGTCGGCTCGGGGGTTCCCAACATCTGGTTCAGCGCTAACTGGTCGAGCGGCTCCCCAACTTCGAAACCGGCATCGAGCTGCGCGCCATCCTCGCAGGTCGAGCACCGGACCTGCAGGACGTACTCGCCCGGCAACAAACCAGCGATGTTGAACGCACCCAGGTCGAAGTTACGGTCTTCACCGACTTTGATCGCTCGCTCACCGAGGCGCTTGACGATCTCGCCGTTCGCGCCGGCAACAAACATCTCCAACTCGTGCGTGCCGCCCTCACCACCCACCGCTTCTGGGTTTATCTCGTAGTAGAAGTACAAGAGCGGTGAGTCCTTGTAGAAAACATGTCGCGGGTTTGGATTGAACATCGTCGTCCCGATGAGATACGGGAGGTAGCTGCCCTCCTCGAGCTGGACGTTCTTCAGAACCCGGTTCGAGAGCAGGACGTCGCTAAAGAACGGCCGGTTGGCGGGGACCACGAGCGGGATCGTCATCTCGTAGCTCTGCTGCGAGGTCAGGTCGGTGATGCGGCCGGTGGCGACGTAATCCCCCGGCGGTGCGTAGATCGCGAACGTCTCGATCGTCGAGACCCGATCGGACTTGGCCATCGCGGCATTGACCGCCTCTGGGCGGATATCGCGCTCGGTGTGATAGACCTGCTCGCCGTCTGTTTTTGCAATTACGACCTCAACCTTGGCGTTCGCCTGCAGGCTCTCTCCGCCCGAGGTAAAGGTCATAAGCGTGTATGGCACCTCCACCGCGCCCTCGACGAGCGTTCGGTCGTGGTCGCCGTAATAGCGATTGACCTCGAGGGCCAAGCTCGCCTGACCCTGGGCCGCCAGCGCGCCGGGTGCCCCGGTAACGACGGCAATGGAAATCAACAGTCGGCTGGCAAGAGACTTCGACATGCGGGGTTTTCTCCTGGGGTTTGACAGCATTTTGAGCAAATGATGACCCACGATCGGGTCGTCGCTTCCGTCCGTCAAATATTCGGAAATTGATTAGAGTTTAATCTCGTTGTCGGCCCGACAGGCGGCAAGGGCAGGGCCCTAGCGGGCCGTCCCCAATAGAGAGCGCCCGGGCAGAATGACGACTGCCCGGGCGCTTCTTTTCAGCCCTCTAGCTGTTCCTAGCGATGGCTGGGTGCCCGCTAGAACAACAACGAGACGCTGAAGTTGTTGGTACCACCGAGGCGACCCCAATCGCGGCTCCGAATGTCGTGAAGTCGAACTGCAGACCGGCCCCAAACCCCAAACCACGAAGCGTGTCGCTGTCGTTCGGGCTCTGGTCCAGGTCTTCCTCGTCCTGCTGGTACGTGTAACCACCGCGGGCCGACACCGTCGTCGCCACCGCGCCGTTATTCGCCGGCGTCAACACCTGCGACCACTCGCCACCCACAGACACCGTCGTCTGCAGCTGACGCGGAGCCGAGAACTCGCCGTTGACGATGAACGACGACGACTCGCTCTCCACCAAGTAGTACGCCAGCGCCGTCTTCAACGTCGTCGGCGGACGGAAGTCCTCCGTCTTGAACTCCAACGGCAGGTCACCAGAGTTCGGGAACGTCGGGAACTCCGGCGGACGGGCCGCGACCTGGAGCCGCGACCCCTCGGTCTTAAAGTTCGTCCCGATGTTTTGCACCACGAACGCCAGACGGATTCCGCGACCCGCAAACGTCGTGTGGTAATTCGTGCCAAAGTCGAACTGGAACCCATCCGACGTCAGACCAAAGATGTTCTCGTGCACCCACTTGAAGCTCATACCGGCCGTAAAACGGTCGCTCAGGTTGTGGGCGTACGACATCTGCGTGGCCGAGCTCCAGCTGTCAAACTGCTCGTCCGAACCCCCCGGCTGGTCGATCGTCGTCACCCGCATCTCATTCATCGTCAAGACGCCAAACGCCGCGCCGATCACGCCGTTGCCTTCAAACACCGGCGCACCCACGCCCGCATAGTTGTACTGTACGTCCAAGGGCAGGTTGATGTTGGTAAAGAACGCCGCCGGGCTGCGCATAAAGCCCAAGCCCGCCGGGTTCCACCACAACGCGCTCACGTCGTCCACTACCGCCGTAAACGCCTGACCCATCGCCACGCCGCGAGCACCCACGGGGATCGTCAAAAACTCCGCGCCGGCGTTCCCGATAAATGAGAACCCTTCCTCACGACCCTGCAGGATCGGCGGTAGGTCGCTCGTTGTCTGCGCGCGAACCGGGGTAAACGCGGCGAGCAGCAGCACGCCCATGAAGCTCCCCAGCCCAACGCTTCTCCAGAGCTTCTTCATGTCCAGACTACCTCCAAAGTCAAAGGGCCCGCGTCTAATTGACAACTGCAAAACGTCCCAGGCTCGTACGACCATCCGGCGTGGTCACGTGGAAGTAGTAGTTCCCACTTGCCACGAACAGGTCGAATCGAGTCCGGACATCCCACTGCAAAGTGCCACTCTCGTCGGTGTGCTCCAACACCCGCACCAGATTGCCGCTGACCGTGTAGATCCGGACCGTCGCCCGTGGCGGCAGATTGGTGAACAGAATCCGCTGCAATCCGCGACCGCGCGTGATCTCATTCTGCGCGATAAACGGGTTCGGGACCACCAGAACCTCCGACAGATCGGCATTCGCGAGATCGTTGGTCGCACCAGACAACGTCCTCCGGAGCACCTGCCCCGGTACCGGTGGACGAGACGTGGTGGCATTGCCGTTCACCATCTGCACGATCCACGTCTCGCCGTCGGCCGGCAGATTGTTGAACGACACGTCGATGTACGACCCGACGAGCCAGATCCGTGTCCCTTGCAGCCCCGCCGCACCCGCACAGCCAAAACCACCGCCGGCCGGGCAGGTAAAGAGCGCCGCCGTCTGCTGGAACGCACCGCGCTGCATGAACGGCGCCCGGAACTGCGGGAAGTGCGGGAACTGATCGATCTTGTCGAAGATGTCCGGGTCGAACGGCAAGTCCGTGTAGTGCGGGGCACCCTGCTCCGCACCCGAGAAGCTCGAGTTCTGGCCGCCCAAGAAGGTGAAGTTCGGGTCAGGATACAACACCTTGCCGCTGGCTGTCCGCGGTACGGTGCCATCAGTGACCGCCTCTTCAAGGGGGCCCAAGCCGGTCTCAGCCGCAAAGCCCCACCCCTCGGTGCCAAACACGTCGTTGAACGGGATGTCGACCCCGTTCGACAGGTTGCGCACCGAGCTGAAGCTCAGCACGCCACCCTGGTTGCTCCACACCATCTCGATGTCGCCGTAATGGTACTGACCGTAGGCGCCGACCTCGAACTCGGCAACGGCGATCGACGCTGGCTGGCCAGAACGGTCAGCCGTCAGTATGGTGCAAACATCCGCCCGTGCGCACTGGTTGGCTCGATCGCCAACCGACGACGCGAACGACGCGGTAAACGCGATCTCGTCCGGAGCATCGGAGAACACGATCGCGAACGTCGGCGTGTTAAAGAAGCTCAGACCGTTGAACGCGAAGAAGTCAGTGAACATCGACCCTTCGGTCTGCTGGCCGTCAAGCGTCGTCAGAACGATCCCGTTGGCGTCGGTCAGCCGGTACTCCACCTCGCGGCCACGTACATCTACGGCCGGCAAATCGGTGAATGCCCCGTTGCCATACTCGACGAAGTCGTCGCCATAGCTCGCGGGCGCGTCGAAGACCCAGTTGGCGCGGGCGCCCGCGCCGTTGATCTCGAACCTCAGCTCACCGAAGTCGGCCGGGATCAGCAGCGGGTCGGCCACCGTGACGTTGTAGTCGAATGTGTTGGCACTGGGCGTTAGAGTCCCGTCGTTTGGCATCGGCCCCCTGCCGATGGGGACAATCGCGTCCCCAGCACCCAGGAGCTCCGTGCCGCCCACGCCTGCGAAATCGAATGCGCTCGAGTTCGACCGCGGGATCACGCTCAGGAGCGGCGCCAAGCCGCTCTCGAACACCAGCGGTGCCGGCGTCGGTGTCACCGCATCGAACGCCTCTTGCGACGGCAGCGCCACCGGGCTGTCTCCGAAGTTGACACCCAGCGAAGTCACCGTGTAGAAGATCGGGATCCCATTGATCAGCCCCGGACCGTTCTCCGGACTACCAAACGGTCCCCCACGATCGACGATCGCGAAGTTGGGACCCGTATCTTCGCCGAGAACCAGCTCTCGCGCATCGATGCACACCGACGTGACGAAAGCCCCCGTCGCGTCAAAGACCGGCTGCGCGTTAAAACAGAAATCGCCGGTCACGATCCCATCGGCCAAGTCAAACGAGGCGATCAACTGAACGTTGTCCTGCTGTCCATCGAACGACCGATAGACACGAAACTGCTGGAAATCCTGGATCGCGAACGCCGGGTTGTACGCCGCGTTCGTTGCCTCCACGTCGACCAAACCCGCGTCCTCGGCCGATCGGAACCCGGTCGTACCACCCAGGTCCAGGTTGGGATCGAATACCTGATCGCCAGCCGCGATGATAACGCCCGTCCCTGGCGCGGCCGGGTCGGGCGACCCGTCGCTCAACCGGGAGAACGGATCGTGAGCCACTTTGGCAAACGGGTTCACCGACTCGATCGGGCTCGGCTCCCATACCACCGACACCTGGCCATCACCAGGGATCAGCGTCAACTCCGGCTTGGGCGGCGCCACCGGCACCACGAACCCGGCATCAAACACCACCTGCGCCGTCCGCTGAACGTTCCTGAAGTTGTCGAACACCGGGCTGTCATTGGCGTCCTCGATGATCTCACCCGTGGCCAGGTTCTTGTACGCCTCGGCCAAGAGCTGCGCCGGCGGATCCACACCGATCACATCGGCAAAGAAGATCGCCGCGTAGATCTCCACAAACTCCCCGGCCGGCAGCGGGAACGTAGCCGACGACGCCATGCCGCGAATGTCACGCGGATCGACCTCCAGCACGACCTCCGCGGGGTCGCCGATCATCAGCGCGTACCACGTTTCCTTATCCGGCGGGTCGGGGCGCGGGTTCCCGTTCGTGAACACGGTGAACTCCGCCAAGCCGACCTCTTCACCTGTCGCCGGATCAACTGGCGTCTTCAAGTACGTCACTCCGCCTACGCCAGGCGGGTTCTGGAAGTCTGATTCGGCGAAGTCGGAGTCCCACCACACCATCGTCTGAACATCGGGAAAGAACGCGATCTGGTCATCACCGGCCTCACCGAGGTCGGGATCGATCGCGTACGCCACCGACACATCCGACAGGTCATAGGGACCGGCCGGCTGGAGTGGCGAGTTGCCCGCGTTCAGGAACTCGGTCCGGTTGAAGACCCGGAAAACGAAGAACGTGAAGTCCTGCACCGCCGGGACGCTGAACTGGAATGCGACCTCGACGATCTCAACGCCGACGCGCAGACCGCCACACGTGCCGCAAGTGCCGATCGTGATGTCGTTCGACGCCGTGCACACCGTGACGTCGGCAAAGCCGGGGAACGGCTCGCCAGCAAACGGCGACAGGCTCGGGAACTGCGCTTGCCGGAAGTCGTCCACCGTGCAGACGTCCGGGAAGTTTCCCTGGTCGGCGGGATCGGTGCTGACGAAGAAGTCGTCCAGCCCCTGCCCGCTAAAAACCGGGCCGCCGGTGCCCGTCTCCGTAAACGGGCCGCCTTTGAAGAAGACGATCTGCCCGTCGGGGATGACCGCCCCCACATTAGGACCCGACGCGAAGATGTACGGGTCAGTCGTCGCTCTCCAGAAGCCGCCAGACCCGACCGACGAACCCGACGCGATGTCGCCGGTCTCAATCAAGATCAGGATCATGCGGTTGCGGTCCAACGTGATCAGCGTCGCCGTTGTCGCCCCCGTCAAGTCCCGGCCGTTGTTCGGCCGGTCCTTGGGCGGTTCGCCGACGGCCGTCAACGCGACCCCCAACAACAGTACCGCGGCCATAAAGCCTGTAAACTGGCCTCGCAGCCGCGAGCTCTCAAACCACTTTCTTAACACCATGCAACCTCCTGATGGGTTTGGTCCGGCGAGGGGAGCCGAAAGCGGCCCCCCTTACCGACGCTAGCAGCGGCTCTAGAACCGAAACTCAACACCAAAACGGTACCGACGCGGGGTGCCGTAGTTGAGCGGCGAGTTGCCAGTGCTCCCGTTGACGATAAAGTCGGCGCCATCACCCGACGACAGCTTTGCGTTGAAAAGCGCCTGCTGCGCCTCTTCGAACGAGATCGAGCCGTCGCGGTTGGCATCCTGAAGCGCGTACTCATCCTGGAACTCTTCGACCAGGTCCGAGATCGCCACCGGGAAATCGCTTGGGCCGCTCCCGTCCGTACGGTCAGTGACCGGGATCAGCGGCGTCTCAGCGAACCGCTCCTCTAGGCCGCTGCGGTCCGGTTGCCCCGTGGCCTCGTTAACCACGAGAACATTCTCGATGTCCAGGAAGTTCAGGATGCCGGCGAAGACCTCCAGGTCCATACCGGAACCAAGCGCAAACCCCTTCGTGAACCGGATGTCGGCCTGGTGCACCCACGGCAGGCGGCTCGAGTTGACGTCCTCCAACGGCCCGGCCTGACCAATGGTCGTGCGCCGCGTGAACGGCTCACCCGAGTGACCGTTGTACACCATGAACACACCGACGTTGTTGAAGACCTGGCCCGCCGGTGTGCCCTCCTTGAAGTCCTCCGGGAAGCGCAGCGTCCACGTCCAGTTGATCGTGTGCAGACGGTCGAACGTCTCGTTCTGAAGCTCCGAAGGCGGCGTCAGCAGCTTACCCGGGAACAACGGATCGAACAAGCGACCGAAACCGCCACCCGTCGCGAACTCCGTCGGCGACGACGTCGTCCCGCGGGCCCACTGTAGCGACCACGCGAGGTTCGTCGACCAGTAGTCCGAGTAACGCTTCTGGAGCGTGATGTCCAAACCCTTCACGTTCCCGTTGTCCCCGTTCAAGTACACGCGACGCTCGAGGACACCTTCGGCGATGTCATTCGTCTGGAACACATCGAGTCGCACGGCACCGCGACGGTCACGGTTATAACCCACGATGTCGAGCACCATGTTGTCGCTCAATAGGTGCGTGATACCGGCCTCGAACGCCGTCGTCGAGACGAAGTCGAGGTTCGGGTTACCGTACGTGACGTTCGGGTTCTGCTGAGCGGCCACGAAGTCCGTGAACACGCTCGAGAAGTAGTGCCTGAGCTGCGGAAGCTGGTGGAACACACCGTACGACAAACGCACCTGCGTGTTGTCGGTGATCGGGTGCGCCACGCCCAAGCGCGGCGAGATCTCGGTGTGACTCTCACCCTCGACCGCCACCGCATCGTCCGTGCACTGATCGAAGGGCGAGATGTCGCACGGCACCACACCCGGCAGCAGCGGGATCATCGCGTTCGGATCCCACTGGTCGACGCGCAAACCCAGGTCGATCACGAGGTCGCCGTAATCCAACCGGTCCTGAGCGTAAACCGCCGCGATGCGCGGGTCGACGTTCGCCTCGTCGGCGAACTGACCGCTGGTCCATTGGACCGAGTGCACGTCGAAGTTGACCCAGTTGAACTCACCGCCAATCTTGATCCGGTGCACACGGTTGAGCTGGCTGTCCACGTCCACACGAACACCGTAGCGGCGCTCGTTGCGACGACGGAACGAGTTCCCAAAGCCGGTGTTGCCGAAGATCTGCGGCACGCCAAACACCGCATCCGGATCGCTCGTGCGGGTCGTCGGGATGTTCGGGATCGAACCCGCGGTCATAAAGTCCTCGAAGAAGAACTCCACGTCCTCCCACTTCCAGTTCAGGAAGTCGGGATCGAACGAGTCCGCGACATCGAGCGCACGCTCACACGTGTTACCGAGCTCGGCACAGACGTCGGCACCGAAGTCCGGGTCGTCCAACAGAATCTGCGCTTGCTGCGCGTTCAGCGGGATGCCGCGAGTGTATTTCGACTGGTGGAAGTTCGCCCGAACCTGGAGGTTCAGGCTCTTCTCCGCCGTCTGGAAGATCTGCTGGTCGTAACCCACGATGATGTCGTGTGTCTTCTGGCGCGTCGCCAGCCAGCTCAGGTGCTGGTTCAAACCAAGTATCGTATTCGAACCAGTTGCGTCGTGATAGTTCTCGCGCTGTTCGCGGTTGAACAGATACGTACCCGTCAGCTTGGCGTTCGACGGCAGGAACGCCGTCACCTTACCCTGAACCCGCGTATCACTGCCGCGGTCGCCCGGCAGGATCGTCTCCGTCGAGCCGCTCGAGTTGGCACCACCCGCCGCCGGGTTCCAGCCCGCGATGTTCGGGAAGAAGTTGGCCGCACCGGTCAGCTCGACCGAGCCAAACGCCGTCAGACGGTTGGGGATGATCGGACCACCCAGCGACCCCGTGATCTGGTTGTAGCCACAGCAGTCCTGGGGCTCCGGAAGGCCCGCTGTGTCTGCCGCCCGTGCGATCTCGTCGAAACCGTAGCCATCGGTGCTCAGCTCGCCGTCGGTCGTAAACCGAACGTTACCGCTGAAATCGCGTGCGCCTTCACGCGTCACGATGTTCACGACACCCGACTGCGCGTGGCCGAACTCGGCCGAGAAGCCGCCCGTGATCACGTCCACCTCTTCGATCGCGAACGTGCCGATCTCGGTACGGTTGCTCTGAGTGGCGAAGTCGGTGATCAAGACGCCGTCGATGAACGTCGCCGACTCGGATGCGCGACCGCCGCGGATCACGAATCCGTTACCATCCTGGACCGTACCGCTGCGGTAGATCCCCGCCGCCAGCGTCACCAGCTGATCGACGTTGCCGATCGGAAGGCCCTGAGCGTCACCAGCTGTGAACCGCGTCTTCGACACCGTGTTGTCGCGCGCCACCAACGGCTCGCGCTCGATCACCGCCACGATCGCTTGATCGGCTTGGATGATCTCGCTCGACAGCCGGAAATCGACGGTCATCGTCTGACCGGCCAAGATCCGCTGCTCGTTGGTCGTCGTCTGATAGCCCAGGTACTGGGCCGTCAGCGACTGGACACCCACCGCGATGTTGTTGATGAAGTAGTAGCCGTCCTCGTTGGACACGTTCCCCAGGTTCGTCCCTTCGACGACGATCTGGGCGCCGACCAACGGCTGCCCCGTATCGCCATCGGTGACCGTTCCGATCACCTTACCCGTCACCTGCGCGAATGCCGCCCCGCCGCTTAATAGCAGCAGGAACGACACGCCCACGACGAGGGACGACCACCTAGCGAACGTTCTAAACTCACCAGGCTGTCTCATTGAGTACCCTCCGTTCGAGTCACTACAGAATCAAAACACACGGGAGCCAGCCCGCGTCCACGACGCACGACTACATCGTCGCTTGGTCGCGAGGTTTCCCCAGTGTGTGGCTGGAATCGTTGAGGGGCGCACATAGCGCCATGGAAAGCAAACAAAAGTTCGTCCGAAACGCCCTCCTTCATTTCGAGGTTCACAGGGGGGACGCTGTGGCTGGAGCAGCGTTCCAGTAACCGAGTATAGAGGCGGCCAACGGTGCTGTCAACCGCCTGCTGCGGAGCTTCGACCGTCCTCTGCTATATAAGCGCTAATGCGTATATTCGCATAGCTGTTGACAGGCTTTTCTCAGATCCGCCCGCAACCCGGCGCGCTACTTCGTCTCGATGCTCACCGGTTGGCTGATCCAGACGACGACCGGCTGATCGCGGTTGTAGGCGGTCGACCACTTGGTCGTTTTGGCCCACTTCTCGGTCGCCGAATCACACCCCTGGTTGCCGCTCGGCTTCAAGATCTGCGTGGCGGTCACAGCCCCGCTGGTATTGATCCGAAGCCCGACCGCCAGGCTGCACTGAACGCCGCTCTTCTGAAGCAGCGGCGGCACGTGGCGCAGGATGTCCTTGGCGGTGCAGTTCGTCTGGCACTTCGGCTTTACCGTGTAGGGCGTGAACGTGAACGAATTGCCGACGTCAGAGGGTGGTGGTGGCGCTTCGGGTACCTCTTGGTCCTCGACGATGTCGGTCTCGGCGATAGTGATGTCCTCTTCGATCGGCTCTTCCGAGATCACCGGCGTGGCCGGGCGAGCGATCTCCTCGGGTGGCGGTGGGATCTTGATCTCGGGCGGGATGTCGATGACCTCCATCTCCTCGGCCCGAGCCTCGAAACCAGCCCCACGGGGAGCCACGAAGAAGAAGATCATGATCCCGTGAATGACCGTCGCAGCGATCGCAAACGCCTTGAAGTAGCGGTTGTACGCGCCGTGAAGCCGCGAGTTGGCGGTCGTGTACGTGGCTGGCGTGGCTTGGGGTTCGCTCATCCGTTCGTTCCTCCTTGCGGCCTATCTACCCCGTCTCGAGGTCTCGCGTTCGAGGTTGGTGGTGAAGTTCACCCGCACCGCACCGGCATCCCTTAGCTCTTCCTGCACATCGTTGACCACATCGTAGGGCACATCCACGTCCCCCCGGATCGAGACCACCAACCGCACTCGATCGAGTCGGATCGGGGCGATCACGTCCGAAATCTGAGACATAGGCACGTTCTGATCGTTTATATACACCGCACCGCTGTTTTCAATAAACAGGTTCTGGATGTCCTTCCGTTTCTCCGGGATCTTCTCTTGGGCCGTCGCCTCGGGCATGGTGACGTCGCGCGGCTCCTCGGAGCGGAAAGTGGTCGACACCATAAAAAAGATGAGCAATAGGAAGGCGATGTCGGCCATGGACGAGGAAGGGATTTCGCTGCTCGCCTGGTGCTTCTTGTCGAACCCCTTTTGTCTCACCGCCATCGTGGTTTCACCTCGTTGAAATTGTAGCCGATTCTACCGCAGGCCACCAGCCGGGGGGGGACTCGGTGCGGATCCGTGCTCACCCGTCCACAACATGTCCTGAATCGACTGCACCCCTTGTCGCATGTCGACGATCAGTGCGTCAATCTGGGAAACAAACCAGTTGTGGGCGATGTTGACCGGGATCGCGATCGCCAACCCAGTGGCCGTGGTGATGAGCGCCACTTTGATGCCGCCCGCGACCAGGGTAGCCTCCACTTCGCCGGCAGATTCGATCGCTCCGAAGGCCATGATCATCCCGGCCACCGTGCCCAGGAAGCCGATCAGCGGAGCAACGTTGGAGATCGTGGCCAGGACCACCAAGCCCTTCTCGAGGAACGCCATCTCGATCCGGCCGGCGTGAGTTATCGCCTGGTCCGCCCGAGCCGAGCTGCGCTCCTTGTACAGGTGAAGGCCCGTCAACAAGATCGATGCCACCGGCCCACGCGTGTTGGCGCACAACTCCATGGCTTGATCGACGCGCCCGCGGCGGACCATCGAGTGAACCCGATCCAGCAGCCGGCTGGTTTGCACCTTGGCCAACCGGAGGGTTACGAATTTGACCAGGATGACGGCCAACCCGAGGATAGAGCAAAGCAACAGCGGGTACATGAACAAGCCGCCGTCTCGGAACATCTGAAGTAGCGTCACGCGGCCTCCTCGAGGGCTGAGGAAGGGGGAGCGGAGTACGTTCGCGGCGAGTCTATTCGCCCCCCGGACCGGTGTCAACCGCGGCCGATGATGCGCGCACCAAGTTCTCCCACCGCAGCTCGTCTGGGAACGCGCCGCTTTCGAGGAACTCCTCGTACATCCGACCGGTAGCGGTGTCTCCGGGGTGGGTTCGTACCCATTGGTACAGCACTGTCTTAGTCAACGGATCGTTCGCAATCGCGTTGGCCAAGTTGATGTAACGGAGAAACGCGCGACGGTTGTTGGGGTCAACCCGCATCGCCCGCGTCAGCAGCTTCATCCCCTGCTCGGTGTCGGCCGTAGCGATCGCCATCTCGGCCATATCGATCCAGAGCTCCGGCTCGACCGCCGTCACGTTCTCACGGAAGTACTTCTCCAGCAACCGATCGGCGATCTCGTAGTGGCCGACCACGGCCGCGTTGTAGGCGGCGGTCTTGTAATACCGATCGTCGAGCCGTTCCCCGCGACGATCCTCCGCGTCCCGCAACAGGCTGTCGATTTGTGCGTACGAGCCGCTGACCGCGAAGACGTTCAGCAGGCTGGTCAGGTACGCGTCATCACCCGGATCGCGACCGAGGATCGAGTGACCGCGGCTGAGCGATGGCATCGCCGACTCGACGTCACCCTGGCGGGCCTGGGCGGCGGCAACTTGCAGAAACGTCGCCCCGTAGTTGCCGATCAGAGCGCGCGCTGTGGCGTCCTTATGGATATCGGAATCCTCGATCCCGCCGTAGCGATACACGCTTTCCAACAGGAGCTCGGTTCTTGGAACGTTGATCCACGATCGCTCCGGCGGTTGCATCGGCACCACGCGCTCACCGCCGCGGGCGAGCGCCGCGGCGCGGCGTTCGCTCACACGATCGACAATTCCCTCCCGCAGCAAGTTATCGAACAGGTATACCTTACCGTCGTCGGGAACTGTCACCGAGAAGTAGATCGGCCGCCGGCCGAGGTTCTTGCGAATCACCTGTAGGACACCGATATCCTGCCGCCGCAGTATCGAGTTGGCCGGCAAGGTGACCGTCAACCCTGCGACATCGAGCGTGGTTTGCTCGTCGAGAACGAACCCGATTTGCGCCAGCGGGTCTTCCCGACCGCCGGTGTAGTCGATCAGCTTGTGGTCGGGTTTGGGGCCCACCTCCACGCCGTGCTCCGCCAGGACGGCATCGTCCGCACCGACGGGCTTGTCGCCGGCGGTAAACACCTTCTCGCTCAGCTGGCGCAAGTACCATTGGGTGTTCATGAGCGCCAGGTTGACCACTGATACGTCGCGCCGCACGCCTTCCACCTCTTGCAGGTACCACAACGGGAAGGTGTCGTTGTCGCCGTTGGTGAACAGGATCCCCCACGGCTCGACCGATTGTAGGACGTTGTAGGCAAAATCGCGTGGGATCGTGTTGCCGCGGCGATCGCTCTGGTGGTAGTTGAGCGCGAACACGAGGGCTGGCAACAACAGCAAGGCGACGGTTACCCCGACAACCGCGGCACGGGCAAACCCCGGCCGGAGCACTCGCCGCCACGCCTCGCCGACCAGCGCGAAGAACCCGACTCCCGCCCACAGCGCCAGGAACACGTACGAGACAACGAAGAAGTAGTCGCGCTCGCGAACCTCACGCATAACGCCCGTCACATCCAGCGCCTGGCTGTTCCCGAGCGGGAAGTTCAGGTACACGAGGAGCCCCAGCGATGTCGTCAGATAGACACCCAGGAAGAAGACCCACGTTTTACGGTCGGCGACGAAATGGTAGGCCGAGCCAACGATCGCCAGCAAGAACGTCAAGATCGACAGCACCGGGTGACCGAACTGGCCCTCCACGCGGGACTCGAATGGCCCGATCCGGCCAAACAGGTAGTCGAAGTAGAGCGGGATCTGGTAGCGTAGGAAATCGACCGACCGCGGAAAGACCGGCCGCAGCTCGTACTGCCGTCGGGCGAGCACCGCAAGCAGCTCCTGCCACGTCTCGGGATTGGCCTCGTTGATCGCCGGATCGAGCGCGGCCCGGATCTTCAGATAAAAGATCACCGAAACGGCGGCCGCGAAGCACGCGATCGCAGCCAGGAAGAACGTCAACGCTCCGGTCTTCAGCATCCAATAGATCCCCGCGCCCAGGATCAGCAACCCGACCAGCATCATGCCCGGGTTGATCACCGACTCGCCGGCCAGTATGCCGTCCACCGAAAGGCCCCGCATGACGACCAGGTAAAGCCCCAGCGCCCCGACCAACAAGCTCAGCATGTACTCGCGTTGCGTGTCCCACACCGTCAATACGACGTAGACGACCACAGCGGGCATGACCAGCAGCGCCATCAGGTGGTTGCCGACCGATAAGCCCATCAGGAAAACGACCAGCAACAGCAGGTTCCAGTCCTTCCCCTCGGCCAGGTGATCGGCCCAGTAGAAGACGAGGAACGTCGCCAGCGCGATGGTCATCAACGCCACCGTGTAGACCTCGGTCTCGGTCGAGTTGTACCACACGGTCAACCCCCACGCCGACAACAGGACCGCCGCCGCGGCAGCTACGTTGATCACCGACGCGGGTAGCTGCCATTCGAACCGGCGATCGATCCGACCCACGACCTGCGCCAAAACGAGGAAGTAGAAAAAACCTCCGATCGAGGAGGCCAACGCACTCATGAGGTTCAGCTTGACGGCGTACGCGAGTCCCAGCGGCAAGAGCCCAAACACGTGGCCAAGCAACACGAACAACGGCGTGCCGGGCGGGTGCGGGATGCCAAGGATGTGCGAGGTGGTAATGAACTCGCCCGCATCCCAGAAGGTGAGCGTGGGTGCCAGCGTCATCACGTACGACGTGAAGATGACCAGGAATGTCAGGCCGGCGTAGATCAGCCGGTCGCGGCTAAGCCTCCGCATCGAAGCTGGTGTCCCTCCAAGTTCTGTGGCTGGGATCCGTCGGCCGTCGGCAATCATCGGTCGCGGTCGAACCGAAAATGTAGCCGTCGCCCAGGTGGTCGGGCAACCGGTCTCGAGCGTTGCGCTAGATCAAGGAACGAGCGGCGGTCAGATGCTGGAGCCGCTCGGTCAACTGCTCGGGCGACAAGTTCTTGACCAGCCGACCCTCCACGGCGAGCGACATATGGCCGGTCTCTTCGCTGACCACGACGACGATCGCATCGGTCTCCTCGGACAACCCGATCGCCGCCCGGTGACGGGTGCCGATCGACGAGTCATAGACCGGGAACTGAGTCAACGGCAGAATGCACGCCGCGGCGACGATGTCGTTCCCGTCGATGATCACCGCGCCATCGTGGAGCGGTGTGTAGGGCGCGAAAATGGTGCTCAGCAGCTCCGCCGAGACCTCCGCGTGGAGCGGCTTGCCGCTCTCGACGTACTCCATCAACCCGGCCTCGCGCTGGACCGCGATCAACGCTCCGCGCTTGTCCTTGCTGAGCTGGGTAGCCGCCTTGACGACCTCGCTCACGACCGGGCTCTCTTCTGCCCTAACCAGCAGCTTGAGCACCGGCGTCCGACCCAGTCTGGCCAATCCCGATCGGAGCTCGGGCTGGAAAATCACCAGAATGGCGATCACCCAAACCAACTGACCGGCTTGGAAGATTTCGTTGAGCGCTTCGAGCCGCAGGAGCTTGGTCGCGTAGGCGGCGATCACCAGGACTACGAACCCCATCATCATTTGCAGCGCTCGCGTGCCCTGGACCAGCGTAAACAGCTTATAGATGATGAACGTCACCACCGCGATGTCGATGACATCGGCGATGCCGGGACGTAGGAAAAGCATGCGTGACCAGTGCTCAATCACGGCCTGGCCTCCAACCAGCGACGGTATACAACGAGCGCACGCGTATGAGCCACTACGTCATGCACGCGCAGAATGCGCGCTCCACCGAGCGCCGCAAGGAGCCCCGCGGCCAGCGACTCCGGCAGCCGCTCGGCGGGGGCATGACGCCCGTCGGGATCGAGAAACGTCTTTCGCGAATGCCCGATCATTAGTGGGTAGCCGACTCTCGCCAGCACCCCCAGATGGGCCAGGATTCTATAGTTGTCGACCATCGCCTTGCCAAAGCCGATGCCAGGATCGAGCACGATCGCGCGGTGGTCGACGCCAGCCGCCTCGGCCAACGCGGCCGCCGTTTCGAGTTCACCGCTGATCTCGCCAAATAGATCCGCATACCGAGGATCGTTCTGCATGGTACGCGGCTCGCCTCGCATGTGCATCAACACGAGTCCCGCGTTTTCGTCCGCCGCCAAGCCCGCCAGAGCGGGTGCAAAGCGAAGCGCACTAACATCGTTCACGATGCTGGCGCCGGCTTCGAGCGCCGCCTGCGCCACCTCGACCTTGGTCGTGTCGATCGACAACGGTACGTCAACCCGCTCGGCAACCGCCCGTATCACCGGCACCACGCGGGTGATCTCCTCATCGACCGAGACCGATTGCGCCCCGGGACGCGTCGACTCGCCTCCGATATCGAGCAGCGACGCTCCCGCTTCGACCAAACTCAAGCCATGGGCGATAGCGTGATCGTGACTTAGGAACCGGCCGCCGTCAGAGAACGAGTCCGGGGTCGCGTTGACAACCCCCATAAGCAGCGGGACCGACCCCAGTACGAGCTCTCGATCGCGCACCCGCCAGATGACCGGCTCGGAGGCGATCACTTGGCTCACCACCGCGAGCGCTAGGTATCGCTGGTTAGAGGGGTCTCCTCGCGAGCGCGGGCCGACTCGGCTGCCGCCGGTCGCGATTCGCCGGTCGTTGCTGGCATCTCGTCTCCGGTCGTTTGGGCTTCTTCCTCGGGCTCAACCGCAGACGGCGTTTCCACCTCTGTGATGGCCGAGGCCTCCACTTCGAGCGGTCTCAGCTCATGACCGTCCAGGATCCTCTGTATCTCCTCACTGTCGAGGATCTCCCGGTCGAGCAACGCCGCCGCCAATCGATGCAGGGTGTCTTGGTTGTCCCGAAGGATCGTGATCGCTCGGTCGAACGCGACCGAGACGATCTCCTTCACTTCCTTGTCGATCAGCCGAGCCGTCTCCTCCGAGTAGTCGCGGTGCTGGGCGATCTCGCGGCCCAGGAACACCGGTTCCTGCTCATCGCCGTACGTGAGCGGACCCAACACCTCGCTCATGCCCCACTTGGTCACCATCCGACGAGCCAGATCGGTGGTCCGCTGGAGGTCATCACCGGCGCCGGTCGTCGTCTCGTGAAGGATCAGCACCTCGGCCGCCCGCCCACCGAGCAACGCGGTCAACTGGTTCTCACACCACTCGCGGGTGTAGATGTGGCGCTCATCTTCGGGCAAGAAATGAGTCACACCGAGCGCACGACCGCGCGGGATAATCGTCACCTTGTGCACCGGATCGGCTTTCGGCGTCAACATCCGTACGAGCGCGTGTCCGGCCTCGTGGAAAGCGATCGAGCGTCGCTCGTCGTCCGAGATGACGAGGCTTCTTCGCTCGGCACCCATCATGACCTTGTCCTTGGCGTCCTCGAAATCGGGCATCGTCACGTGGGTGCGGTTGTTGCGCGCCGCCAACAGTGCTGACTCGTTGACGATGTTCTCGATGTCAGCCCCTGACAGGCCCGGGGTGCCCTTGGCGAGCACCTTCAGATCTACATCATCGGCGAGCGGAATGTCGCGGATGTGGACCGCGAAGATCCCCTCACGACCACGGACATCAGGGAGATCCACGACGACCTGGCGGTCAAATCGGCCCGGGCGTAATAGCGCTGGATCGAGCACATCGGGCCGGTTGGTTGCGGCGATCAAGATGACGCCCTCGTTGGATTCGAAACCGTCCATCTCCACCAACAACTGGTTGAGCGTTTGCTCGCGCTCATCGTGGCCACCACCCAACCCCGCGCCGCGGTGCCGACCGACTGCATCGATCTCGTCGATGAAAATGATACATGGTGCGTGGGCCTTGCCTTGCTCGAAAAGGTCCCGCACGCGCGACGCGCCGACGCCGACGAACATCTCGACGAAATCAGAACCCGACATGGAGAAAAACGGCACGCCCGCCTCGCCAGCCACCGCTCGTGCGAGCAGCGTCTTGCCGGTTCCCGGCGGTCCGAGAAGCAACACGCCCTTGGGGATGCGCCCACCCAAACGCTGGAACTTCTTTGGATCACGCAGAAACTCGATGATCTCCTCGAGCTCTTCTTTCGCTTCGTCCGCACCGGCAACATCGTCAAACGTCACTTTGGGTGCATCCGCGGAGAGGAGCCGAGCTCGCGATTTCCCGAACGAGAAGGCCCGCGACCCACCGCCCTGCATCTGACGTAGCAAAAAGACCCAGATGCCGATGATCAGGATCCACGGCAGCGAGGTAAGCAGGATCTGTCCCCATTTTGTGCCCGCCGCACGGGCTTCCACCGCCACCCCACGCACCTCCAGACGCCGCACCAGTTCGGGGTCTTCGAACGGCAAGACCGTGTGAAACTCGGTGTAGCTCCGCGTATCGTCGCCGATCGTTGTCGAGGCCGATTTCCTGAGCTCGCCCGAGATCTCCTTATCGGTGATGATCACCGACTGGATGTTCTCGTTGACCAACTGTTCGGCGAATTCCGAGTACTTGATATCGACCCGCTGCTGCTCCTTGGGCATGAAGAACTGCAGCAGCAGGCCCACCCCGATCAAGATCAGAGCCCACAGTGCGATGCTCCGGTAGAGGCTGGAGAGCTGGGCGCGTCGAGGAGGACGGCGTGGGCGGTTTTGCTTTTCGTTCATGGGGGGTTCAGCAAACCTGTTGGTTCGTCGGGATCGGCATCGTCGGGCTGAAACACCGCGATGTGCGGCAAGTTCCGATACTGCTCCTCAAGGTCCAAACCGTAGCCGACCACGAACACATCTTCAATCGTGAAGCCAATATAGCGGAGCGGGAAGGGTTGAGCGAGGTGCTTCTCCTTGTATAGCAGCGTGCAGATGTCGAGGCTGGCCGGCCGCTGCGCCTCCAGTGCCTGCCAGATCTCGACGAGCGTAAGACCGGTGTCTACGATGTCTTCGACGATCAACACATCGCGGTTCGAAATGTCGAGCCCGTCTATCCACGAGAGCTTGACCGCACCAGTTGATTCAGTGCCGGCGTACGAGCGAGCGCGCACGAACTCGAGCGTGATCGGGAGATCGATCGCTCGACTCAGGTCCGAAGTGAAATAGATCCCGCCCTTGAGCAGGCAGAGTAGCACCAAGTCACGCTCGGCATAATCGGTGGTGATCTCTTCACCCAGCTCACGGATCCGAGCCTGGAGACGCTCTTCATCGATCAGCACCGTGGTCACGCTACCCGTAGTGACGGTCTGCGCCTCACTCATCGCCGCCTCCTCTGCCGTTGGCACGACGCTCAAACTCGATCCAACCGGTCGACCGGCGAAGCTCGCCTCCGCCGGGGATTGGGACGCTTCCACCGCGGCCTCGTCTTAGAAACGCTACCGCCCCGGCGATCCATTCGCCGCTCGGCGGGGGTGTCCCAGGCGACGCGCACCACGCCCAGCCGCTGATCACGGCGCGCGACAACAACGCTGTCGGGGCCTCGACCAGAGGCGCGGCAGCAAGTCGCCAAATCGTCTCCGCGCGGCTCTCGGTCGCCGCGCCCAGTAAGTCATCGGTGGCGGCGCTCAGAAAAGCGCTGTCCGACCCGGCGAGCGTGCTCAGGCGGACGATCGCCTCGTCGACTCGGGGATTGAACTCGGCCAGCAGTGGGAGCACTTCGTGTCGCATGCGATTTCGGGGATAGCGGGCCTCCAGGTTCGTAGGGTCGTCACGAAAGGGCACCCCGGTAGCCTCCGCCCAGGTCAGAATCGAGGCCCGGGAAAACGCCAACAGCGGTCGCACGATGAGGACGCCGTGGAGCTGCTCGATCGGGTCCAGAGCCGCCAGCCCCTCGGGGCTGGCGCCACGCACTAGCCGCAGCAGGACGGTCTCCACCTTATCGTCGCGGTGATGACCCGTCGCGACCGAGGCTGCAACTTGCTCAGCCGCAATCCGTGTTAGGAAGCGATAACGCAATTCGCGCGCCGCAGCCTGCGGTCCGCGACCACCCGCGGTCGCACCAGCGACCGCATCACCCTCGCCGAGCTCGACATCGGCGCCCCATCGGGAGGCCACGTCGGCCACGAACCGACCGTCTTCGGCGCTTTCCAAGCCTCGCGTGCGATGGTCGAAATGAGCGGCCACGACGCGCAACTCCGAACCCGCCACGTGATCCCGCGCGAGAAGCGCCAACAAGGCCATGGAGTCGACGCCGCCAGAAACCGCGACGACAACGGTGTCCGCCCCTTCGGGAGCGAAGTAGCGTTTCCAATGATCGCCAAAAGCGACCGCGAGATCGTGGGTCCGCCGCATCATAAAGAGATGGTGGCGGCGGCAGGATTTGAACCTGCGACCCAGGGCTTATGAGTCCCTTGCTCTACCAGGCTGAGCTACGCCGCCGCGAGAACAACGAAGGGGTAGTCGCCAACCGACCACCCCTTCTTCACTTTGGTGGCGGGGGCGGGATTTGAACCCGCGACCTTTGGGTTATGAGCCCAACGAGCTACCAGACTGCTCCACCCCGCGATGTGAAAC
>JBDHFX010000028.1:0-21197 GCA_039590215.1 Gemmatimonadota bacterium
CTTGGCCGCCTTCAACAGCCGTTCAATGTTCTCGACTGTCCCGTTCTCCTCCACGCTCGCGCCTACAGCACCGTAAGCGACCCCGTCCGGATGGAGGAAATCGTTCTGGGGATCCGTGATTACCAGGGCCGTACTGGCATCGATCTCCATGCTCGTCTCTGGCAACTGGGCGTGCCCCGTGCTAGCCACAAACAAGCTCACGAGGAACAGGCTCAGAGCGACCCGACGGTTGATCATTCCAACTCCTTTTTGAGAGGTTTCTTCTGTCTCACGTGTGGGGTAAGCAACCCCTTCTACCCGGGAACGACCGCGGCTCCAATGGAATTCCCGGCTACTGCCGGCGAACTGGAAAGGTTACGGCCTAAGACTTTGCCATAACAACGAAAGAGCCCGGATTGCTTGCGGTGGTCCAGGCTCTTTCTCTGACACGCAGGTCCCTTCACTGTCCGTGCAACGCAGCTTGCTGTGCCATGCTCAGCTAGACCGCTCATTCCAGCCAAACCGTGCCACTGCAAGCTCTGCCTGTCATCTTTAGTATACCGACCTTCCTTGATCGGAGCAATTCTCTCTCTAGCGACTGATGACTACTAATGGTTAGATGGTTGAAAGTCGGCGATCGTCTGCGCGCATCACATCTCCTAGCGAATTGCCGTATACTTTGTAGTAGCAGGGACGCGTTCTTTAAGAGTTGGTGACGACTGACCGGCGGGGGAATGCGCCGGTAGCTCGACTGATAGAGCCGCGCGCCCCCGCTAAAGAGACTTTCGTAGAGTTACTCATAGAAGGGCTGCCATGATCTGGCAGCCTTTTTTGTTTGGGGATAGAGCGCCCCCGGTTGACCGACTACTACGCCCGTGATAGCATCACATATGTAGACGGCCTTGAAAAAGGCAAACCTGGCGAAAGCCCGGGGACGCAAAGCTGCGGATCCTCGGCTCCTCCGCGACGGCTGATCAGCGCCACGAAGGACCGCAAGATCGCCCAGTTGCCGAAAAGGCACCGCCCATCACTTTCCGATTATCAGTTCAGGAGGCGACGATGTTTCGTAGCCATCAAGTTGCGCTGGCTGCACTTCTGTTCGCGTACGCCGGACCCGCGACGCTGAGTGCACAGCAGGGAGAGTACACTTCAGAAGTGGATGCACAGATCCAGAGCGCGATGAGCGCTGGCCCGGCATCCGTTTCGGCGGACGCGACGATCAAGGATTGGGGAATGAACGTGCTGAGGGAAGGCACCAACGAGTGGACGTGCCTTCCGGATCAGCCGGACAAGCCAGGGAATAGCCCGTGGTGCATTACGGCCGCGTGGGAAAACTTCCTGAACGCGTACGTCAACAACATCGAGCCGACGTACACGGAGATCGGCTTCGCGTACATGCTTCAGGGTGACACCCCGGTGAGCAACAGCGATCCCTATGCAACCGAGCCGACGGGGCCAGAAGATTGGGTCACCGACCTTGGTCCGCACCTCATGATCCTCCAGCCGGATGCTTCGTTGTTGGAGAGCATCTCGACCGACCACTTGAATGGCGGACCGTGGGTCATGTGGCCCGATACCCCCTACGCGCACATCATGATCCCGCTGGAGAGCCGAGGCCAGTAGCTGGTGAGCGATCGCACAGTAAGGTAAGAAGAGGCAGCACTTCGTCTCGATTATTCGGTCGCAGTCTGATAAGCGTGAGGTCGGTAGTTCAACTCCACCCAGGCCCACCACGAGGAAGCCCCTTCACGGAGGGGCTTCCTTGGGTTAGGAGACTGGTAGTCCGATGGGGCTTGAGAGGCGCGGTAACAAAGACGGTTGCAAGCGCCGATAATCCCGCCACCAGTTCGAGTCCGGCGCCGTCCACCACGTCCAAGTAACGGTGATATATTGGATCGACGTCGTTAACACTCACTCATCCTATCAGAATCTAACGCTCACCTGGTGGAGGCTGGCTACACCAACGTACGACGCTATCAGCTAAGGATTCCGATTTGGCGTGGCTTGGGTGGGGTGACGGAGACCGAACTCGAAGGCGTTCAGTATGCCGTCAGCAAAGACCAAACAGCAGACACTTCAGAACGCGCGTAACCTACCGCAGAGTAGGGTTGAGTTGGGGAAGGGAGGAAAAGAAGTAAGAGAGGCCAAGGAAGATGGGCGGTTGCCGATGGAAGATCATAACACACGTATCATTGTGTTCGGGCGAAACGGCGCCCAGGCCAGACCAGCAGCTGAAGCCTTGGCGAAGAATGCCTTCCACAACGTGTCGTATTTCCCTGGTACCTTTGAGCAATTGCGAACAGCCCTGAAATAGTGTGACCACCGGAGGCGGCTGCCCGGTACGCCTGGATGCTTCAGTCCAAGTCTTCAACGGGGACGTAAAGAGGTGGAACCCATGATTCAAGGACCTTTCGTTCGCACGTTCGTGGTTGTCACGGTGGTCTGGCTGCTCGTGCCAGCGCCCGCGGTCGTAGGCCAAACGGACGCGGCCGCCTATTACCGTGATAGCGAGGCGCTCGAGGCGCTGATCGCGGCGGGCGAAATGCGCTCCGCCTACGAGTTGGTCCAGACCCTCAACGCGCGAAACCCGGACGACTCTTTGCAGTGGTGGACCCAGGGCCGTTTGGCTGCCCGCCTGGAGCTCTGGGACGCGGCAGCAGACGGGTTCGAAGCCGTGACAGCGCGCCGAATCGCTGAAGCCCATGCTCGAGCCGGACGGAAAGGGGCCGCTCTGGATTGGCTCGAGCGCTCGCTCGAGCTGGGTTTGGATCAAAGGTTCGAGCTGATAGATAATCCGGCGTTTGCGGCGTACATGGACGACGCGCGTTTCGTCCGCATCACTGGCTTGGCGCCCCAGGACATGGCGGACCGGGCGGCACGGTGGCGCTTCGACATCGATTTCCTGACGGCCGAGGCCCGGCGCCTGCATGCCGACCCCCGGCGTCCTGCCGAAGGCGCGCGCTTTTCATCCGCCGCCGAAGCCCTGAAGGACCAGGTCGTCGCCCTTACCGATACCGAGATGATGATGGGCGTCCAGCGCCTGGTCGTCCTGCTCGGCGATGGCCACAGCTATGTATCGGTGGGCGATCTGCACGACAAGGGTCGCCAGCCAGCCGACGTCGACGACCGTACACTGCCTGTGTTCTTCCATCCCTTTGGGGACGACGTCTACATCATCGATGGCCAGCAAGAGGGCGCCGCCCTGATCGGAGGGCGCGTCGTCTCCTTTGGGGATGTGCCGATCCTCGATTTCATCGACAGAGTCGATCCCTACCTGCACAAGGACAACCCCGAGAGCTGGAAGTTCATCGGCGCGCAATTCGCGTTTCGGAAGCTGGCGCTGCACGAGGTCGTGGGGACCGCCTCCGGGCTCGGCGTCCCGGTTATGGTTGAGTTCACCGACGGGCGTCGTGAGTTGCGGGTCCTGCCCGGCGGAGACTACGACTTTCCGCGCAAACTGCGACCGATGCCTGGTCAAGCTGCCGTGCCCATGTTTCTGGAGAACGTCGATACGGTCTATTGGGGCAGGTCCTTGCCCGCGCATCAGGCTCACTACGTACAAATCAACAACTTTCGCGACGCGGAAGAAGGCGAAACCCTGGAAGAATTCGCCACACGAGTGGTGGACGAAGCGCTGGCCGGCAACGCTGACAACCTGATCGTCGACCTCCGGCTCAACAACGGCGGCAGCAATTTTCTCTGCGACGGGCTTCTTCGGGACCTCCTCCGGTTCCAGTTCGCAGGTGCGGACCACCGCATCCTCGTGATCACCCGGCACGAGACTTTCTCGGCGGCGCAAAACTGCAGCACCCGAATCGAGGCCGTAACGGACGCTGTGTTCGTAGGCGAACCGTCCGCCTCACGTCCCAATTTCACGGGCGAGGAGACCCAGACCGTTCTCCCCTACAGCGGCTTGATCGTCTCGATCTCGAACCGCTACTGGCAGGACTCGCAGCCCTGGGACAACCGCCCGTGGATCCCGATGGACATCCCCGCGCCGCTCACCTTCGAGGCCTACGCCGCTGGTAGGGATCCGGCGCTCGAGACGATCTTCACGGTGATCAACGCGGACGAGGGTGGAATCCCGTAGCCCGGAGCGGTCCTTGCAACTTTTGGTGGTTGTGATGAAAGTCCAAATCAGCAGATGAAGCGATTGAGTAAAAGGATTCTTGCTTGGGTTGTCCGCATTGGGACGGACCCCAATGACGATGATGACATCCGGCTGCGGAAATCGTTACTGGTGGTTTGTGCCATTTCGTTTGTGTTTGCTGGGGCGGCCTGGAGTCTGATGTATATCCAGTTTGGAGAGCCGTTGGCGGGGATGATTCCGCTTTCCTACGCCGTCATATCACTGCTCAGCATTTTCCACTTTGGGCTGACCCGTCGGTATCACTTCTTTCGTTTCAGCCAACTTATGCTAATCCTGCTGCTCCCCTTCTTTCTGATGGTAACGTTGGGCGGGTTCGTCAACGGTAGCGCCGTCATTTTATGGGCGCTGGTCTGCCCCTTGGGTGCGCTGCTCTTCGATGAGCCCCGCCATGCTCCACGCTGGTTTCTGGCCTTTCTCAGCCTCGTTGTTGTCAGCGGTTTGTTACAACCCTATGTGGGCTTCACCAACAATCTGTCATCCGGGATCGTGATCTTCTTTTTTGTTATCAACCTCATCGGGGTTGGCTCGGTCGTTTTCCTGATGGTTTTCTATTTCGTCGGTGAAAAAAACATGTTTCAAGAGAAATCCGAGGCACTGTTATTGAATATCCTGCCGAAAGAGATTGTGGCCATTTTGAAAGACGCGCCACGCACCATCGCCGATCATTTTGAAGACGCGAGCATCTTGTTTGCCGATGTAGTTGATTTCACGTTCTTGTCAGAAACGATGACGCCGACAGAACTAGTGGAGCTGCTCAACGAGGTGTTCTCGCAGTTTGATTTGCTGGTGGAGAAGTATGGACTGGAGAAGATAAAAACCATTGGTGACTGTTACATGGTGGCTTCTGGCGCACCGCGTCCACGCGCTGACCACGCGCGAGTGCTCATCGCTACGGCTCTGGAGATGCGCGACTATGTGAGCCAGCATGAATTTTTGGGGCGCAAATTGACGTTTCGCATGGGCCTGAATTCCGGGCCGGTGGTGGCCGGCGTAATTGGCCGCAAGAAGTTTATCTACGATTTATGGGGCGACGCGGTAAACACGGCCAGCCGCATGGAGTCCAATGGGCAGGGGGGGGTTATCCAGATTACCCGTGCCACGTATGAGTTGGTCAAGGACGACTTTGTGTGTGAACCGCGTGGGATGGTGAATGTGAAAGGCAAAGGCGAGATGGAGGTGTGGTCTGTAACTGGACAGAGGGACTCCCGATCATTCTTGCCGAGTTAGACCCAGCCGAAGCGAACTAGCGTCCGGTTAGCCCGCCAGGCAAAGAGTCCGGCCAGGGTTATAAGCGCAAGGGTTACCGGGGCACTGAATCGAGCCGCAAGACCCTCCGGTGCAGCTTGGTCCGGGCGAGTGGCAGCAATCAGCCCATCGATTTTCGGCTGCAGCCCCAGGTGAATGCGACGCGTTTCAGCCAGGCCTGGACGGCTGGGAGGTTCTGAGGACGCGTAACGAAAACGGTAAGAAGGCTCGTTTAGACACGTCAGTCTGCCACTGAGTAGACAGAGAGACCACCGTTGAACCATACTGGTAGCCTTGTCCGTCTCTTGGGTACTCGATCCCCGAATCACGAAGTGCTGACATGACAAGTCCCAGCCTCTGGTCGCGCCTCAAAAATGCCCACCTGTTCCGGGTGCTCGTCATCTATCTGGCGGTGGCCTGGGTAGTGCTCCAGATCGTCGGTCTGTTTATCGAAACAATGGACCTTCCCCGGTGGACCATGCCATGGACCCTCGTTTTTCTGTTTGTGGGTCTCGTGGTCGTGATGGCGACGGGGTGGATACAGTCGCACCCGTTGATGCCCCAGCGCGAGGCAGCCGACGAGGTGCCAGGGGATTGGGAGGTCGATCTGGGGGAGATCAAGGAGTCGATCTCCAAAGGTCGGTTGCCGCACCTCAACTGGGCGCGAGCGATCATGGGAGGTGTTGTTGCACTCGTGCTTCTCTTCGGCTTCGCGGGACTGTACGTGGTGATCAAGGACGGGGGTGGGAGCCCCGATTCGCCCCCGCCGCTGCCTGGTGACGCCGCCTCGGCAACCGCAGTCGAAGCCGGACTCAACATCGAATCGAGATCTATCGCCGTCCTACCCTTCACAGATCTGAGTCCGGAGCGAGACGAAGAGTACTTCAGCGACGGGATCACCGAGGAGATCATCGCCCAGCTCTCCCGTCTAAGGGACCTCAAGGTGATCAGCCGCACGTCGGTCATGATTTACAGGGAGACTGACATGAGCTTGCGCCAGATCGGACAGGAGCTAGGAGTGGCTACGATCCTGGAGGGAAGCGTTCGCCACGCGGCGGGGCGAGTGCGGATCACCGCCCAGCTGATTGATGCCCGCACCGATCAGCATCTGTGGTCAGAAATATACGAGCGCGAGCTGGAGGACATCTTCGCTATCCAGACAGACGTAGCCGAGCGAATCGCGGGTGCGCTGCGTACGGAGCTCACCGCGGACGAGCTGGCCAGGCTACAGACGATCCCCACGAGCGATCTGGAGGCGTACCAACTCTACCTCAAGGGTCGCTTCTACTGGAACATGCGAACGGAGGAGGGGCTGACGACGGCTAAAGAGCTGTTCGAGCAGGCAATCGGAAGAGATCCCGCGTTTGCCCTCGCCTACGCTGCCTTGGCAAGCACTTATGTTGTCTTGCCTTGGTACACGACAACCACGACCGCAGAGATCGTTGCCAAAGTGGAAACAGCAGCCCAACGGGCAATCGCTCTCGATGACGAGTTGAGCGAGGCGCACGTTGCGCTGGCAGCGATCCGTGGATACGAATGGCTGTGGGAGGAGTCGGTACGGGAGTACCGACGCGGGTTGGAGCTTAGTCCGGGTAGCGCGACCGCTCACCATTGGTACGCGATCAACCAATCGATGATTGGTAATCACGAGTATGCGATCGCCCTCATCGAGGAGGCGCGCGAGTTAGATCCGCTATCGCTCATCATCAACACTGAAGTCGGGTGGATTTACTACCTCGCGGGGCAATTCGATCGGGCGATCGAGGAGTATCGGCGTGCGATCGAGATGGACCCTCGCTTCCCGCAGGCTCACGAGTACCTGTGGGGCGTTTATGAGCGAACGGGAGAGTACGCGGCGGCGATCGCGGCGGCCGAGGAAACCCTTCGGCTGCAGGGTTATCCGCCTTCAACCGTGAGTAAGGTGATCGGCGATCTCCAGCAGGGATTCGAGGCGTCGGGTGGTGAGGGGTATTGGAATGCGAGGGTGAGAAACATCGAGAATCTGAGGGTGGGCTCCACCTACCAGACTTCGCCGCTGTACCTCGCCACTCTCTACGCCGCCGTAGGTGACGCGGACCGGGCATTCGATCTGCTCGAGGAAGGCTATTTCGAAGGCGACTACGCAGTTGGGATGTTGAACGCCGAGCCGGGCGTTGCCCTGCTACGTGATGATCGTCGGTTCAGCGATCTGCTGGCTCGAGTGGGCCTCCAGTCGGCACCAACGCCCTAAAAGGCATCGTACCCGAAACACAGAGGCGGATACGAGGATGGGACGAGATAACCAGTTAGAGCTGTTTAGCGTTGTGATCCCGACCTGGAACGAGGCGTCGTGGTTGCCACGCTTGCTAACGCTACTGGAACGGGAAGAATCGGTTGGCGAAGTGGTTGTTGCTGACAACCGATCGTTGGACGACACTAGAGCGATCGCACGATCGTTTGGATGCGTGATTGTAGAAGGTGGCAACCCCGCCCAAGCACGCAACGCCGGAGCACGCAGCGCGGGTTATGAGCGCATAGTCTTTCTCGATGCCGACGTCGTGCCGCGTGCGGGGACTCTCGAACAGGTCGTGAATCATCTCGCTGATTCGACTGTTGTCGCCGCACATCCGCGCCTCCGCCCCCTGCACGCAGGCATTGTTCTCAGGGGGCTTTACGCTTGTATGAACTTGATTTTCTGGGCTCTTTCAGCGGTCGGCCGGGCGCAGGGCCTGGGGAACTGCATCGCAGTTCGGAGGACAGCGTTTCTGGAGTGCGGGGGTTTCCCCGAGTCTGTTAGAGCCGCAGAAGACGTGGCTTTCCTCGGTCGGATTCGCACGTTTGGTCGGGTCGTATACGATAGACGTGCGTGCGTTTACACTTCGCAGCGCCGCTTCATGATCGAGAATAGGATCCAGTACCTGGCAAAGAGTCTTATGTGGGGAGGACTGCGTCTCATGGGGAGCGAGCGGAGTATTGTAGGCTACAAGTGGCAGGCGTACCCAGAAGAAGCAGCAGCTCGTGACACCGAACTCTACCGTACTATACCCAACAAGATAAAAAGTAAAAGGTCAGGGCAGCGGCTCTTCCGCCGCAAAAGGAGGCGTGCAGGGAATGGCCGGTTATAGCGGCACTATAGGGATACTGACGGGGGGCGGTGATGTGCCGGGGCTCAACCCCGCCATCCGCGCTATCACCATCCGCGCTCTACGTGAGGGCTATCGCGTCTTGGGGATCCGCCGCGGTTGGGCCGGGTTGGTGGACACAGTGCCCGAGCGGGGTGCGGACAACTCTTCCTGTGTGATGACGTTGACCGATGAGGTGGTCAATCGCGCCGGCCGCACGGGCGGTACTTTCCTGCACACGTCCCGCACGCGGCCCAGCCATCTGCCGAAGCCGGTTGTGCCGCCGCATTTGGCCGACAAGTACACCGACGAGATCAACGACGTCACGCCCGATGTCCTCAAGAACCTCGAGTTCCTGGGCATCGACACGCTGATCCCGATCGGAGGCGACGATACGCTCAGCTACGGCGAATACCTGCACCGGCAAGGTATGAGGGTCGTTGCCATTCCAAAGACGATGGACAACGACGTGCCCGGCACCGATTACTGTATTGGCTTTAGCACCTGCGTGGCCCGCACCATCCAACTCACGCACAGCTTGCGAACGACCGCGGGTTCCCACGAGCGCTTTCTGATCATCGAGGTCTTCGGTCGCTACGCCGGCTATACGGCGCTCCTCCCGACGATGGCCGGCGCCGCGGACCGCTGCTGCATACCCGAGCAGCCCTTTGATATCGAACAGTTGCTCGAGCTCCTCACTTACGATCGCGACAGAAATCCCAGCAAGTACGCGGTCGTTCTGGTGTCGGAGGGTGCCCAGATGACCGGCGATTCCAGCATGTCCTTCGAGGGTAATGAACTGGACCAGTACGGGCATCGCAAGCTCGGCGGGATCGGCGACAGGGTGTCGGCCGCGCTCAAGGAGCTTTCACCGAAGTACAGTGACGGTCGCCGCACCAACGTCGTGAATCAGCGACTCGGTTATCTGGTTCGTTGCGGTGATCCGGACGCACTGGATGCCATCGTCCCGATGGCGTTCGGCAACTTGGCCCTCGACCTGGTCCTCTCTGGCAGCTTCGGGCGCCTCGTCAGTCTTCGAAACGGGGTGTACGACAGCGTGCCCATCGATGTTGTTACGGGGCGCAAGAAATTGATCGACGTGCAGAAGTACTACGACGCGGAGCGCCTCAGGCCGCGGTATGAGACGCTGCTGCGGCAGCCGCTGTTTATCATGACGTCAGATGTCTAGCCTGGGTCAAGCAGGCGCGCTGGCGAGGATATCTCCTACACTCGAACGCGGCATTTCTCTGACAAGACGGATGAGGGGGAGTCCGTTAGCCTGAGTCAGGCGAAGGCGTCTGTCCAAGGAAGCGAGCTGCCGTGCCACAACAGGCTATCCGCCTTGCTGTGATATTCGCACTGATCGTGGCTGCGTTCGTAGCTGCGCGAGTTCTCCTCGTTCCCGAGACCTTTGGTGATGTGGGTCCATACCGCGCCGCCGCGGTGGATGCGGTCGTCGCCCACGAGATCAAGTACGCCGGCCACGAGGTCTGTTCGACCTGCCATCGCGGGATAGCCGAGCGACGGCTCGCGTCCAATCACCGGGGAGTGGTGTGCGAGGTGTGCCACGGCCCGGCGGCCGCCCACGCGAAGGCCCCCCTCGACGAGAAGCCACCGGCTCCGAGAGAGCGTGGATTCTGTCCCCTGTGCCACGGGTACGATCCGTCGCGTCCGACCGGGTTTCCGCAGATCGACCCGGTCACGCACAACCCGCTGACACCCTGCATGTCGTGCCACGACCCGCACACGCCCGAGCCTCCCACCGTGCCGGAGGAGTGTGCCGCCTGTCACGGCCAGATCGCCAACCAGAAGGGCGTGTCTCATCACGCCCCTCTGCCCTGTATCACCTGTCATGCGGCCGACGAGGCACACAAGACCTCGCCACGGTCCGTGCGCCCTACGAAACCCACGGAACGGAGCTTCTGCGGCGTTTGTCACGCGGAAGATGCACTGACTCCGTCGACGATCCCGAAGGTGGATCTGTCGACGCACGGGGACGACTACCTCTGCTGGCAGTGCCATTACCCCCACTACCCCGAGACGGAATGATGAGGGACGCGGACGAGAAGGTCGGAGTGTGCGATCAGGCGGAGCGGGGCCCCTGTCTCGCGGCCGACGACCCGGCCGGTGAGTCCCTCGCAGGTAACGGGGCGTTGGAACGGCGCGAGTTCCTCGCCGCGGCCTGCGCGGCGTGCAGCCTTGGTGTCCCGTTGCTGCTGGGCATCGTGCGCTTGCCAGAGTTGGACGCGCAGGAGGCGGAGCAGGAGGGGCACGATCCGACCGAGCACTATTACGGCATGGCCGTCGACATCTCCAAATGCATCGGGTGTGGCCGGTGCGTGCAAGCCTGCAAGATCGAGAATGACGTGCCGCTGGAGCCCCACTACTTCAATACGTGGGTGGAGCGATACGTCATTGAAACCGAAGGCGAGGTGACGGTAGAAAGCCCGAACGGGGGGATGGAGGGCTTTCCGGCCACGGTCAGCGAGGGGGGGATCCGGCGCACGTTCTTCGTACCGAAGCTGTGCAACCACTGCGACAACCCGCCCTGTGTCCAGGTGTGCCCGGTGGGGGCGACCTTCACGACGCCGGACGGAGTCGTGCTCGTGGACGAGGACTACTGCATCGGTTGCCGCTACTGCATCCAGGCGTGCCCGTACGGGGCGCGTTGGTTCCACCCCGAGAAGCACGTCGCCGCCAAGTGCACCTTCTGTTACCACCGCCTGACTCGCGGTCTCGAGCCCGCCTGCGTCGAGGTGTGCCCGACCGGAGCCCGAATCTTCGGTGAGGTCAAGCAGCGGGTCACGCCCCTCGGCCGGTTCATGCGTCTCAACGAGATCCAGGTGCTCAAGCCGCACCTGAACACGAAGCCGAAGGTCTACTATGCCAACCTGGACGGCGAGGTGAGGTAGACGATGCAGGGCTACATGTACCCGAACGAGTTCGAGCTGCCCTGGGGTCTGCTCGTGGTCGTTTACCCCTTCGTGACGGGGTTGGTGGCGGGGGCTTTCATCCTCGCGTCTCTGGAGCGCGTGTTCAACGTGAAGGAGGTAGAGCCCACCTATCGCCTGGCGCTGCTTACGGCCCTGGCGTTTCTCCTTGTCGCTCCGCTACCGCTGCTGGCTCACCTCGGTCACCCGGAGCGCTCGTTCGAGATCTTCCTCACGCCGAACACCAAGTCCGCCATGGCCATGTTCGGCTTCGTCTACCTGTGGTACCTAGCGGTAGTGCTGCTGCTGGAGATCTGGTTCGAGTACCGCAAGGACCTAGTCCTTTGGGCCCAAAACGAGCGGGGAGTCAAGAAGTGGATCCATTACGGCCTGACCCTCGGGGCGACGGACCTCTCCGAGAAGTCTCTGCGATTCGACGACCGGGCCGGTCGGTGGATTACGATCATCGGGATCCCGTCGGCGTTTCTGTTGCACGGCTATGTGGGGTTCATCTTCGGATCCGTGAAGGCGAATCCGTGGTGGAGCAGCGTGCTGATGCCGGTGGTGTTCCTGTTCTCGGCCATCGTGTCCGGGATCGCGTTGGTCCTGGTTCTCTACATGTTGGCGAGCATGATCAGGTGGAAACCTCTGGACATGACGTGTCTCGACAAGCTCGCCGTGTTTCTCTTCTTTGCGATGGTGGTCGACTTCTCGTTGGAGTCCCTTGATTTCGTGCATCGCCTGTACGAGTCCGAGGAGTCCATCGAGATTCTCTCGGAGTTGGTGCGAGGTCGCCTGTTCATCAGCCTCATCGTACTCCAGATGGTGCTCGGGACGCTGGTGCCCATGAGCCTCCTGGGTTTCTTTTCGCCGGCCCTGACGAGGAAAGGGGTCAATAAGACCAGCCCGGAGCTGCGACGGCTCATCTATTTGATGTGCGGCATCTTCGTGCTGATCGGAATCTTCAGCATTCGTTGGAACGTGGTGATCGGTGGACAGCTCTTCTCCAAGAGCCTGCGCGGGTTGACTCTCTACAGGCTTGAGCTGTTTGGGGTAGAGGGCCTGCTCATGTCGGTTGGGCTCCTCGTCCTGCCGTTCCTGATCCTCTGGGGCCTGGTGAAGATCCTGCCTCCGTGGCTCGAACCGGAGGGGTCTGCTTCAGCGACCCCCGGTGAGACCGCGTAGTTCCTGATCATGAAGGTAAACAGCGCTAGGCGAATTGCGCTCTTGGCGACAGCGTTTCTATGCGCCTTTATCGGTCTCGTCGCCTTTTTCTATTCTGTCTATCGTCCTTGGCAGTTGTCCTGGGGTGCGACGGCTGACGAAGTCACTCGTCCGATGGTGGGAGATGGGCTCGTCGAGAACCCGACCTTCAATGCGACGCGTGCGGTGACAGTCAATACGGCAGCGGAGCGCATTTGGCCGTGGATAGTACAGATGGGGTACAAGAGGGCCGGATTCTACAGCTGGGACATACTGGACAACGATGGCATTCCGAGCGCCGAGCGGATTATACCTGAGTACCAGGATCTCAAGGTCGGCGACTCGGTGCCTCTCAGCGAGGAGACCGATGCCGACGTGGTTGACATGGAGCCGAACAGACGGCTCTTGCTCGTTTTTCGATCTGACGGCACCGTGACGTGGGCATGGAGTCTCTACAAGATCGACGCGGAACGAACACGGTTAGTGACCCGCCTCCGATGGCGTACTACGAGCGCAGTTTCTCAGTTCACGTTGGACGCCTTTGAAATAATCATGATGCGGAAGTGCCTCCTAGGTATCAAGCGTCGAGCAGAGGCTCCAACATACCCGCACAACAAGGAGGTCTCATGAAACTGAGCGCGAAAGGGCTAGCGACGGCGATCGCCCTCCTCACGGGCGGCTGTTTCCTGCTCGCCGGTTTGCTTCATTTGGCGTTTCCTAGCTACGGAGGGGCGTTTCTTGACCTTGGGGCTTCGATCTACCCGGGTTACCAGGGACCGGACGGGATCGGGTCAGTGATCGTGGTGACGCTGTACGGTCTAGTCGACGGTGCGATCGGCGGTGCTGTGCTGGCGTGGCTCTACAATTGGGCGACCCGCGCCAAGGAGGCATGACGCTTCTCGCCGTTCGAACGCTTCTCCTCCTGATTCTCTGCGCAGCGGAGTGGGGATGCGCCGAGAGCCCGTCCAACGAGCCGGATTCGTCCGGTGTGGCGGATGGGACGCCGCTGGCAGCCTCGGATGGGTCCGCGGTTGACTTCAGCGGGATCGAGCTCTTCTGGCAAATCGTGGACTTGCTGTCCCAAGATGAAGAGCCGAGCCCCGAGCTATGGCGGGCCCTATTCGCCACGCCGGGCTACCGCGCCCTCACCCGCAGTGAGTTCGAGCCCTCCTTCTTCCAGGGGAGTTTTCGACTCGCTTACATGCCGTCCCTTAGCGATTCACTCGCAACCGCCCTCGAGGAGGGAAGAGACGGCCGTCTTCTCCGGCATTACCGACAGGTCGAAGAGCGTCGGGCGGAGCTCGAGGCCTTCGCCAAAGATCTGAAGCGCTCCGGCCCGATGGAGGAGCCGTCCCGGCTTGCTGGCGAATGGTTGCCCCACCCATTGCCGGAGGAGCCGGCTCCATTGGCCCTGGTGGTATTCGATCTCGACGCTAGAGGATACGATCCGATCGTGATCGACGTGATGGCGGCTAAGGAGTTGGATCTCCTTTCCTTTCTCGCTCACGAATCCCACCACTGGTACCGAAACGATCGTGCGATGGTCGACTGGGACGGGGTAGCACCCCATGACGAAGAGTTGCTCTGGACGCTGTACCAGATCCAGGGCGAGGGAATCGCCGACCAGATCGACAAGCGTTCGTGGATTGACGGGGGTGCGCCAGTGCCCGCTGCCCGAGAGGCCTATGCCACGGACTACATCGAGACCTTGGCTGCGACGCCTGCGACGATTCGTGAACTCGACTCCCTACTCGCAGCTCTTGGGGCTGCCAGCGAAGAGGATCACCGTGCCGGTATCGGAACACGCTTTGCTGCGCTCGTTCCCATGAGCGGCCACCCGACCGGCTACTACATGGCCAGGATGATCCTGGAAGTGCTGGGCAGGGAGCGGCTGGTGATAGACGTTGCGAATCCGGTGGCCTTCTTTCAGGCGTACGATGAGGCCGCGCGAGCGTCGGGCGCCCAGGGCCTTTCCCCCGAGGCGTTGCGTAGTCTGGCGGAGCTGGAAGCGCCCTTCACGAGAGTGCGCTCCGAAGCAAGATGACGCGCCAGGCGGCGCTCTTTGAAACACCTCGGCCAACCGGGCCGTAGTAAGTGAGACGTGCATGCTGGAGATAACATGAAACCGTTTCTGCTCTTGCCCCTGCTGTCTATCGCCGTCATTGGTGCGGCGCGGACTGTATCGGCTCAGGTTCTAACGGCCGAGCAGTGGCGTGAAGATTTGCGCTACCTAGCAACCGAGGTGGAGCGCGAGCACAAGGATCTCTTTCACGCCATGACACGGGAGGAGTTCGAAAGTGGCATGGCGCGGCTTCATGAGCGCCTCCCGTCGCTCGAGTCGCACGAAATCATCGTCGAGATGGCTCGAGTCACCAACGCGGTGGGGGATGGCCATTCGGGGATCCGGATCTGGTCGGACCCCAGAATCGAGTTCCGTGCATATCCGTTGAAGCTGCACCTACTTGCGGACGGCCTTTTTGTGCAAGCCGCGGAACGCGCATACGCCAATACGGTAGGCGGTCGACTGGTGCGGATCGGCGAGGTAACCGCAGAGGAGGCGATCGATGCGATCTCTCCCCTGATTCCTCGGGACAACGATCAGGACATCAAGACGTTCGCGCCGTCTCTTCTGGTCATGCCCGAGATTCTCGATGCGCTGGGGATCATCGAGGATATGGAGCGAGCCTCGTACGTCGTCGTACGCGAGGGAGAGGAGATCACGATAGAGCTCGAACCAGGAGGCGTTTTTCATCTGGAGGGCCATTCTCAACTCGACCTGCGGTCGAGGGAAGCAGATTGGTCAGATGCGCGTGACGGGCCCGAGGCCCCGACCCCGCTGTGGCTGAAGGATCCAGAGAACGAGTTCTGGTTCGAGTATCTCGACGACTCGAATACCGCCTACATCCAAATCAACCACTTCTCGAACAAGGAATCGGAGACGCTCGAAGCGTTCTCGGACCGGGTATTCGATTTCATCGAATCAGGAGGTGTGGAACGGGTCGTCTTCGACGTACGGTGGAGCCGCGGGGGAAACAACTACCTGACCCGACCGGTCATCCGAAACGTAATCCGGGCACATGAGATCGATCAGCGAGGGAACCTGTTCGTGATCATCGGTCACCGGACGTTCTCGGCCGCCCAGAGCTTTATCAATCGGCTCGAGAATTGGACCAATGCCGTTTACGTCGGGGAACCGACCGCCCAGAACGTCAACATGTTTGGCGACAACAGGAAGATCGTCCTTCCCAACAGCGGTATCACTGTCCGTGCGTCTTACCTGTGGTGGCAGGACATGGATCCGCGCGATACACGACAGTGGACGGTACCCGAAGTAGCGGTCGAGCTGACTTCGGAGGACTACCGGAACAATCGAGATCCGACGATGAATGCGATCCGAGAGTACGTGGCGCGCCCTTCCCTAGCGGATCGCCTCGAGGAGGCCTTTGGCGCTGGCGGGTTCGAGGCGGCAGTAGCGGCTTATCACGAGTTCAAGGACGATGCGGCCAACGCCTATGTCGATACCGAGGATGTGATGAACGAGGCCGGGTATGCCTTACTGGACATGCGGCTCCCAGCGGAAGCGATCGTCATCTTCGAACTCAACGTGGAGGCGTATCCGGGTTCGTCGAACGCTTACGATAGCCTGGCCGAGGCGTACATGGAGCACGGAGACACGGAGCTGGCGATTGAGAACTATGAGAAGTCGGTGGAGCTGAATCCAGCGAATACGAACGCCGTGACGAAACTCAAGGAACTCCGCCAGTGAAGACAGGAGCGCTCCATCTGCTCCCGATCGTGTTTGCACTTTCAATGTTCCCCGCGGCTGACGTCACGTTCGGGCAAACCCCTGAGGCGATTCAGACGACCGTCGCACCGGATGCGATGTTCGAGGCCATTCGCACGGAAATCTCGGAGCGTGTGGAAAGCGGTGAGATCCCATCGATGGCGATCGCGGTGTCGCGGCGCGGTGAGATGATTTGGGAGGAGGCGTTTGGGTGGGCGGATCGCGAGTCGGAGATCCCCGCGACACCGGGAACCGTGTATCCGATTGGTTCTCTCTCGAAGTCGATTACGGCGACCGGGATCATGATCCTCGTCGAGCGGGGTCTAGTCGGTCTCGATGATCCGGTCGGGGCCTTCCTTCCGGAGGGGTCGCTGACCGTGTACGAGGGGGAGCGCGAGGCGGTTACGATCCGACGCGTGCTCCACATGAGGGGCGGGATCCCCCACGGCTGGGCCACGTATGGCAACGTCTTCGATCCCGCTGGAATCCATGAGTATTTGGCGGACAGCGGAGTTGTCGTCTTCCCACCGGGCGCGGAGGAGCTCTATTCGAACAACGCTTATGGTGTTCTCGAAGCGGTTATCGCCGGTGCTACCGAACGGGACTTTGACGAGTTCATCGAGTCCGAGGTGTTCGGGCCGCTGGGCATGCAGAGCTCCAGAGCTGGACTTGAGCCTGAGCTCGTCGGTGTCGCGGCTTCACGCTATGGGGAAGATCAGGCCCGGCTCCCCTACGACCAGTACGAGTTTGTCCCTACTGGTGGAGCCGGGATGTACGCGAGCGTTCACGATCTCATTCGTTACGCGATGTTCCATTTGAAGCATCCAGCACCGGGTCAGAATCCGGTATTGTCGGATCAGCATCTCGATCAGATGCATTTCGCCAAGGATCCCGAACATCTCGATGGCCTCATGGCGATAGGTTGGGGATCTGTTGAGCTGGACAGCGGACGCAGGTGGCTGATCACCAATGGGAGTATCGGCGGCGCGAACTCAATGCTGACGCTTCTTCCAGATGAAGAACTGGCCGTCGCGGTGCTGACGAACATCTCGTCGTCGAGCCTCGCCGACGAAACAGCCGTCCGGATCGCCGACATCGTGTCCGTCGGTTTTGCGGAGGAGGTCGGTGAAGCCATCGGGGCGTACGAAGATGCGCGTGCACCGCGTCCATTCGAACCGAGTGCCAGTGTCGTCGGCGAGTGGCGCGGAGCACTGATGAACCGCGGTAACGAGGTCCCGGTTGCGATGAGTGTCCACGGCGACGGCGTCATGACGGTCCGGCTGGCCGACCAGGCTGAGATTCGGATCGACGAGATGAAGACTCAGGGGAACCAGATAAGAGGCAGCTTCCGTGGCCGGATCGCCGATCACCCATACTTCGGTCGAGATCACGATATGAACGTGACCCTGTGGCACGATGACGGACGCCTGTATGGATTTGTAACGTCTGAGGCCGAAACCGAATTTGGATCGGTATCGACGCCGTTCTACGTTGAGCTGATTCAGCAAAAGTAACTGGGCCTCAGGCGAGTGCTTGAAATGGAACGAGAGACGGTCCAGATCCGTGCCATCACGCTTGAAGACACCCACGGGTTTTGGGAATGCGTGTCCGAGGTGGCCAAGGAACGGAAGTTCTTGAGCTTCGTCGAGGCACCACCGATCGAAATGTCTCGGAATTGGGTTGAGAAGCTGCGTAAGGCCGACTTTCCGCACTTCGTGGCGGTAGACCGTGGGAACGTCGTCGGCTGGATCGATATCGCTCCCCTCGGTCGCGAGATGTTCAGCCACGTCGGTCAGTTGGGGATGGGGTTACTGGCCGATTACAGAGGGAAGGGGTTGGGAACGCGCCTCATGGAAGTGGCGCTGGCTAGAGCGTGGGAGATCGGTCTCGAGCGCGTGGAGTTGGACGTGTACCCGTCCAATGCAACCGCTATCCACCTGTACGAGAAGTTCGGCTTTCAGCTCGAGGGATCGCGGCGCAAGGCGAAGAAGATGGACGGGGTGCACGAAGACGTCCTCATCATGGGCTTGCTTCGTGAAGAACGAGAGGTCTAGCCCTCCCTATCCGATGACTGATCTCGTCGAGCATTCCTTCACCTGCCCAGCATGCTGGGCCACCATCAGCATGTTGCTCGATCTCTCCCAGGGCGCCCAGAAACTCGTAAAAGACTGTGAGGTGTGCTGTCGGCCCCTGCTCGTCTCGTTTGACACGAAGGCGGGTGAGCTGGGAGGGTTTCGAGCAGGGTTGAACGATTGATGCAATCCTCGTCGAGACGGTGACTCCCATGCTGGACACTGACGGAGAGTGGCGCGTGTCCGGGTACTATGTGAGGTAGTGTGTTAGGTTGGTAAATAACAGGGTGACGTCAGTTCTGGCGGGGAGAGGCCTTTTTTCACGCGAAGGTTTCTCCCCGTTTCAAATGAGCCCCTCGACCTGACGAGGCGTCACCACCCAGCGTACGGACCACTTGCTTTCCTCACGTATCAGACAAACGATGCCGGCGTTGCGAAACCGGATGATCCCTTTCGTGGGATCGCCGACGAGTAGCAGGTTGGCTAGACGGCTCAGGAAGGGAAGGTGGCCCACTAGCATTACAGATTCGGTTTCTTTGGCGAGTTCTTCGGCCCAAGGAACGACTTCGTCGTTCGGGTTGAGGCCCGACACCGACACAACTCCTTGGCTCGACACAATACCGTGAGCCAGGATCTCGGCCGTCTGCTGGGCGCGCCGTTTGCCGCTGTGACGAACCTGGTCCACTTCGATGCCAGCCTTGGCCGCCCACGCCGCCATCCTCTCGACCACTTCCGTTCCGAATTGAGTCAGCGCTCGCTCCGGGTCCTCCGCTTCCGTCTTGGCTTCGCCATGTTGAACCAAGTAGAGGTTCACGGTTGAAACACCTCCTAACGCTCGTCGCTTAGATCATGAACCCGAGAGACCGGCGCAGATCATGAAGCCGAAAACCAAAAAGAAGAAAGCCGCGATCAGAAACGCGAGCAGTAGGCAACCTCCGCGAGCCTTGTAGTACAGTGACTAGTCTTCTGAGAATAGAACGGGCGGGTTCCCTCTGTCGCCGTGGATGACGGAGAGAAACTTCGTTGGGGTTTCTCCCGGGTTTTTGTTGTTGAACCACGTGCCAGCGTCTTCCAGTAGCGCGTCGCCTGCGTGGTGCACCGTTTTGGTTCCGTCGTCCTGCTCGACTACGAGGGTCCCCTCCATCACATACATGAAAGCCGGTGCGGGATGTTTGTGACGACCCACCTCACCACCGGGCGCGATCTCCACGAAATGCGACACGATCTCTGGCGAGTCGGTCTGCAAGTATTGGAAATCGTTTCCGCTCAGTGTCGTATGGTGTGCCGAAATCCTAGTGACTTTGAAGTCAGCATTGTCTGTCATCTGAACCTCTTCTATTCCGACATCCATCGCCTAACCGGTGGGCACTTCTGCCGCGTGTTGCCCGCCAAACCGGCTTCCCAGCGCGCCCGTCCCCGATCCACTCAACGCGAGGCAGATCAATCCCCCGATGAGTACCAGATGGTACTCGAAGCCGTAAGCCAGCGGCACGTTCGGAACGGCGACGATAAAGAAGCCCTGCCGCACGTGGAAGAGGGCGACCGCGACGATCATCTCGAAGGCAAGAAGCGCTGCGGCCGGGCGGGTGAAAACACCCAGCAAGAGTGCCAGGCCACCGAGCACCTCGGCGATCGCTGTCAGCCAGAGGAGTGGTTCGGGCATTGACCAGCCAGCCATGAGCAGCATCTCCCGGATAAAGGAGACCTCACCGCCAAAGATCTTCATCCAGCCATGCAGAAAGAAGATCAACCCCAAACAGACACGCAGGATTAGAAGCCCCAGCCCAGGCTTTTTCCACCAGTCCACGGTTCACCTCCTGCTGATCGATTTGTGAGAACCCAATCCCATCATGGAGCCACGTTGGGGCATTGTCAACCTCTGGCGCCTTTGGTTGCGACTCCCGGTATCGCCGACAAGATCGCCACCACCCTGATTCCTAAAGTGCAGCGGGGAGAGGGGTTACACGCGTGCGCCAGAACGTTGTAGTTCGATCCCCTACGTTCTTACAGTAAACCCCTACACTCGTTACCCGGAATCCCCCCCTCTCTTGTTACCAGGGAATTCCCTACATATCTCGCCGCGGGTAGGTCCTAAAGTGGGACCAAAGGACGGACCTATGGTGGGGAAAAACCGGTCAACAGGAAGGACAGAGGATGAGTAGAACACTGTTTGTGCGATGTGTCCTCATCGTGGTGGGGGGCTTGGCTCTTGTGGTGGCCCCAGGCAACGTTCACGCTCAATTGCTCAAGCTGAGCGGGTACGCTGACCTGGAGTGGGTCGTACAGGAGACAAACGATCCCGACGACGAGTGGCACAACTTCTTCGACAACCACCACTTCAACCTGATCGGCATTGCGTGGGTGACCGAGGACCTGTCGGGCGCGATAGAAGTCGAGTACGAGCACGCGGGGGAAGAGATCGCTCTCGAGTACGGGTACTTAGCGTACGTCGGGATCCCGTACCTTCGGTTGGTGGGCGGGAAGTTCATCATCCCGTTCAACCGCTGGAACAAGGATATCCACCCGACATTCATCAGCAAGATGCCCGGTCGACCGCCGGTGTACGCCAACGTATTCCCGTCGACGTACTCGGACGTTGGGATCTGGGCTTCAGGCGGTGCCCCCGTGGGTCAGAACGGCAACCGGGTGACGTACGACCTATACGTCGTGAACGGCCTCAAGGGTGACCCGGATGCCTCGAGCTTCCGTGGCTTGCGGGGCAACGACCGAGAG
>JBDHFX010000029.1:0-21126 GCA_039590215.1 Gemmatimonadota bacterium
ATGGCCGGCCTACACAACGCCGATGAGGTGGCTCGAAAGGACGTCCGCATAGGAGACACCGTGATCGTCGCTCGGGGCGGCGACGTCATACCGCAGATCGTCCGTGTGGTGAAGAAGAAGCGACCGCGGGGTGCCAAGCCATTTCGGTGGCCTGTGAAGTGCCCCACGTGCGGGACTGAGGTCGTCCGGTTGGAGGGCGAGGTCGCCCACCGATGCCCCAACGTGTCGTGCCCGAGCCAGCTGAGGGAACGGGTTCTGCATTGGGGTGGGCGCGGGGCGATGGATATCGACGGTTTAGGGGTCATGCTCGCGCAGCAGTTGGTCAACGAAGGCCTCGTCAAGGACCTGGCGGATCTTTATGAGTTGGATAGCGATACGCTGGCGTCGCTCGATCGGATGGGGGAGCAGTCGACGTCCAACCTGATCGCCGCGCTCGAGCGGTCGAAAACGCGTGGTTTTCGCCATGCTCTGTTTGGCCTGGGCATTCGTTTCGTCGGGGGTTCGGTGGCCAACGTCTTGGCCCAGACGTTTGATTCGATTGATGACGTCATGGCTGCGGATCGCGAGGTCCTGGAGGCGGTCGACGGGATCGGTCCCAAGGTGGCCGAATCGGTCACATCGTTTTTCGACCGGTCTGGGAATCGCCGCTTAGTCGAGCGGTTGGTGGACCACGGCGTCGACTTCACTCGATCCGAGGGGTTGGAGTCGACGGGCCCATTGGCGGGAGTAACGGTTGTGCTCACGGGTTCGCTGGAACTCTCCCGCGCGGGAGCCAAGGCTGCGATCGAGTCGCGCGGCGGCCGCGTGACGGGTTCGGTCTCCGGCAAAACGACGTACCTGGTGGCCGGTGCCGACCCGGGGGCCAAGCTGGCCCGCGCCCGTGAGTTGGGTGTCGAGGTGCTCGACGAGGCAGCGTTCCAGGCTTTGCTCGGAGAAGACACCGGCTAAAGGGGTACGCACCCCTCGGAACCGATCTTATATTCGGGGCCCATGGAACCCAAAGAACCAGCCGAGGAAACCGCCACCGGGCCGATCGAAGAGGCCGCGGCAGCGGAAGAGGAGACCGCGCCTACGCCCGGCGCCAGGCAAGAGCTGACGTCCGTCCAGCTCCAAGATCTCAAGATGATGCAGGATCGGTTGCTGCGTCTGAGGGCGGAGTTCGACAACTACCGCAAACGCGAGACGCGTGACAAGCGAGCTTCCTGGGAGCGCGCCAAAGGTGACTTGCTCAAGAAGCTGTTGCCCTCACTTGATGATCTCCACCGTGTAGCGACGTTGAAGCCCGACGAGACCAAGAGCAACGCGGTTATCGATGGGGTCGCCCTGGTGCAGAGCAATCTGCTGGGAGCGTTGGGTCGCGACGGCTTGAAGGTGATTGGGGAACCGGGCGAGCCCTTCGACCCGCACCTCCACGAGGCGATCGGGATGTGGCCGGCACCCACACCCGAGCAGCAAGGCACGATCGCGGCGGTGACGATGCGTGGCTACCAGTTTGGTCACCAGCTCCTGCGTCCCGCCCAGGTCCAGGTGTACGAAGGAGGTGCAGGGGAGGATCTCCCCGACAGCCCGGCTCCCGGAGCGGACACGGCAGGCGCCGAGGCGACGACCTAGGGGCCGGCCACCTTGGCCGCCACCGACTACTACAAGGTGCTTGGCGTTTCCGAGACCGCGAGCGCCGACGCAATCAAAAAGGCCTACCGCAAACTCGCCCGCAAGTACCACCCCGATGCGAATCCCGGAGACTCGGTCGCCGAAGAGCAGTTCAAGGAAATCTCGGCTGCCTATCAGGTGTTGTCCGATCCGGAAAAGCGGCAGCAGTACGATCAGATGCGACGCTTTGGTGCCGGTGGGATGGGAGGCTTTCGACCCGGTCAGCCCGGAGGTCAGCCGGGCGGTTGGCAGCGGATCGACCTCGAGGATTTCGAGGGGTTGGGTGGCTTGGGCGGCCTCGGTGACCTGTTCGCGTCGATCTTCGGCGGCGGTGCGGCCCGCACGCGGGGTCCGGCGGCAACCCAGCGCCGCACCGGCCCCGATCGCCATATCACGGTTGGAGTTTCGTTCACGGTTGCCGCGCGCGGCGGACAGATCAGCGTCACGCTGCCGCTGGAAGAGGAGTGTCCTAAGTGCAAAGGGAGCGGGGCCGAGCCGGGAACCCCCGCCGAGCCGTGCCCCCAGTGCTCGGGCACCGGGCAGATCTCGCTCGTGCAGGGTGGCTTCTCGGTTCAGCGGCCGTGCCCGCGTTGCTACGGCCGCGGAGTGCTGATCAAAAACCCGTGCCGAGGCTGTGGCGGTGATGGGTCCGTCACGCGCCACCGTCGCATCAAGGTGCGGATTCCAGTCGGTATCGAGGACGGTGAGAGAATCCGCCTGCGCGGCAAGGGGGAACCCGGTGTGTCAGGTGGCGCGCCGGGAGATTTGTACCTGACCATCCAGATCAAACCGGATCGCTTTTTCCGCCGCGATGGGTTGGATATCCACTGCACGGTTCCGATCCGCGTAGTGCAGGCGATGTTGGGCACGCGCATCCGAGTGCGAACGGCGCACGGCAAGAAGGTCGAGCTCACCATCCCTGCCGGGACACAGGGCGGGACGCGATTCAAGCTAAAGGGGCAGGGCATAAAGAAAGGCGACAAAACCGGTGATCAGTACGTCGAGATTGCAATCACCGTGCCCGAGGAGCTGACGGATGAGGAACGGGCGATGGTCGAGGAGCTCGGCGAGCGTTCGAGCTTCAAGGAGTGACGCCGGTCGTGGACGAGGCTGGGATCATTGGACTCGGTCGTTGCGGCCAGCTCGCGGCACAGCTTCTGAGAGATCACTACCGGTTGACAGTGGCCGATGTCCGTGATCGATCCGCGGAGGCTGCGTCGCTCGGCGTAGCCTGGGACACTCTCGAGTCCGTTGCCGCGAAGCCCCGAATCCTGCTCGCCGTTCCGATTCGCGCCATACCCAATGTCTTGAACCAGATCACGCCTCACTTAGCAAGCGACGCCTTGATCGTCGATGTCTGTTCGGTTAAGTCGCGCCCGATGGAGTGGATGGCTGAGCATCTGCCGGCGGGAGTTCAGTTCGTTGGCACGCACCCCCTGTTCGGTCCAGATAGCGTATCGGAACAAGGCGTTGATGGACAACGCATCGTCGTGTGCGCGTCGGGCGGTCAGGAAGCCGCAGCGGAGCAAGTCTGTCAGGTGGCGCGCGAGCTTGGTCTCGAGCCGATCCTGTCGACCCCAGACGAGCACGATCGTCAGATGGCACGGTCTCAGGCGGTGGTGTTTTTACTTGCGCGGGCGATGCGATTGGCAGGATTGGAGCCCACGCAGCTCGGCACGCCGTCGGAGCGTCAGGTCTACTCGGCGCTCGATCTAGTAGCTAGCGACACCGACGAACTCTACGAGGACATTCTCGGACACAACCCTCACGTCCCAGAGCCAGTGCGGGCGTTGTGCGCAGCGATGCTGTCGGAGATCGATCGGTGTGCTGGGGGTGAGTAGCGTGGTCAGTACTTGACGCCCAACGCGTCGCACAAGAATCGTTGAAAAGGCTTACCGGCGCGGCAACGCGCCGTGAACTCCGAAATCAGGTCCGGTCCCGTCACGGTTCGTTGGCTCAGCTTCGAGACGCCGATGAAGTCCTTTCGGCGAAGATCCTCGATCAATGGATGGTCAGGATCGAACCCCGTGGGCGCGCGTTTTAGAGAATCCCCCGATAGTTCGTAATGGTCGCGGAAAGTCTTGGCGCCCTTGGTGCGCTTCCAACGTGCCGAGTCCTGATCGATCGCCGCCCGGATCTTCTTGAGCGAGCCCGAGTCGGGACGCCATATCCCGCACCCCATCCAGGTTCCATCGGCATCGACGTGCAGGTAGAAACCCGGGGCGTGAACGTCTTTTGCGGTAACGTGCGGGAACCGGATCCCGATGTACGTCTTGTACGGGCTCTTGTCCTTGGAGAACCGAACGTCGCGGTAGATCCGGAATAGCGACCCGCCGACCGGTCGCGCGTCGGCCTTGAAGTGTGGACTGATCTTCTTCAAGTGTGGCGCGAAATCGGCGATGAAACTCAGCGCGGGCGCTTTGACATGCTCCTCGTAGCGATCCTTGTTGGCGTTGAACCAGGCACGCCGATTATTGAGATCGAGCTCCCTCAGAAAATCGATCGTCGCCCGCGAGAAGTATCGCTCGTCGCTCTTGCTGGTTTTCGCCATCCGTAGCCTAGCTGGCGGCCTCGAACCGGCGCGCGACCTCGTCCCAGTTGACGACGTTCCACCACGCCGCGAGGTAGTCTGGGCGGCGGTTCTGGTAATTCAGGTAGTAGGCGTGCTCCCAGACGTCGACGCCGAGAATCGGCGTTCGGCCCTGCGACAGAGGCGAATCCTGATTGGGCGTGCTCTCGACGATGAGCTTGCCACCATCGACTGAGAGCCACCCCCAACCGCTACCAAACCGCGTTGCCCCGGCGCCGGATAGTTTGGACTTGAGATCGTCGAAGCTTCCAAAAGCACTGGCGATCGCGTCGGCAAGCACGCCGCTCGGTTCGCCGCCGCCGTCCGGGGACATGACCGTCCAGAACAACGTGTGATTCGCGTGTCCACCGCCGTTGTTGCGGACCGCGCCCCGGATGTCGTCGGGCACGGAGCCGAGATCGGCGATCAGCTCCTCGACGCTCTTCGACTGCAAATCGGGGTGCTTTTCGAGTGCAGTGTTGAGGTTGCCGACGTAGGCAGCGTGATGACGATCGTGGTGAATCTCCATCGTCCGCGTGTCGATATGAGGCTCGAGCGCATCGAACGGATACGAAAGAGCAGGGACCTCATGCGCCATGAAAGTCTCCTTCGGTGTGGATGTGAGCGATTGATCGAATGCGATGTGAAACGGTGGGTCAACGTATCACGCGAACCCTGGCTGGGCCAACCACAGCGGCCGCGCCGCTAGTTGACACCCGTTGGTGTCAGCCCGTACGTTTTTTCCCCTGCCAAGGCGCGCGACCCCATCGTCTAGTCTGGTCTAGGACTCCACCCTTTCAAGGTGGTAACACGGGTTCGAATCCCGTTGGGGTCGCCACTTCTTTGAATCATTTCGGCGGCACGTCCGTGCAAGCCATCCGAGTATGTACTCCCTTCGTTCAGGGAGTAGAATTCCTCGGGAAACGAGGCTCGGGGGCTAGCCGGGCAGCGTAGCGACGCCATGCGCGGTCGCATAGACTAGAAGTCAGCGAGCCAGCCATGATTGGCGCACAAGAAAAAGGAGGAAATGGCAATGACGCTACAAGTTGATTGCGCGAAGGTGAACCCGGCTACTGGGTGCACGACCGTGTTACAAGCCGAGACCGAAGAAGAGCTGATGCAGAAGGTCGCTGTGCACGCCAAAGATCACGGCATCACGGAGGTGACCCCCGAGCTGATAGCGCAGGTCAAGGGGACGATCGAAGAAGTCTAGGCGGCTTATTCTGCGCGAATCGCTTCTACCGGTTCGAGAGCGGCCGCGTTGCGGGCAGGAAGCACGCCGGATACCAGCCCGATGACGATCGCCACGCCCTCGGCGATGAAGACAAACAACACCGGCGTGTGAACCGGGAGCGCGGGCACGAAGACGTGCAGTATGCGCGAGATGCCTATTCCGATCAGCAGTCCACTCAGTCCGCCCAACGCTGCCAACACCGTCGCCTCGCCAAGGAACAGGCGTAATATCTGGTCGCGGTCAGCACCGAGCGCACGCAATAACCCAATCTCGCTGGTGCGTTCGTTGACGGCGATCGTCATGATCGTGAAGATCCCCACCGCGCCGACCAATAGCGAGATCCCACCCAACGCGGCGACCGCAAAGGTCAACACGTTGAGCACTCTGCCGAGGACGTCGAGCATTTGATCCTGTGTATTGATGGTGACGTCCTCGCCACCGTGGCGGGCGATAAAGAGACGCTCGATACCGGCCACCAGCTCATCGACCGGTGCGTCTTCGTCGTACAGGACATCGATCTCGAGGAGGCCATCGCGCCTAAAGAGCTCGAGTCCGCGCACGACCGGGATGTACACGGTATCGTCGAGGTCAAATCCGAGCATGTTCCCCTTTGATTCCATGACACCGATGACGATGTAACGGTCGCCAGCAATCCGGATCCGTTCGCCGAGCGGGTTTTCGCTCCCAAAGAGTTCGTCCCGCATCTTGCTCCCGAGGACGGCGAATGCGCGTGGAGCCCGGACGTCATCGTCCGGCAAGAACTCGCCGACCGCGACCGGAAACTGGAACGCTTCGGGGAAACCGGGTCCCGTACCGTACACCAGTGTCCGGCGTTGACGGTTAGCGCCTTCGACCGCCGCGTTGCCCCACACGAACGGGACCGCTTCCTGAACGTACGGCAGCCGAGTCAGCGCTTCTGCGTCGTCGAGCGACAGCGGGCGCACGGTGCCAAATACCCCGATCGAGGCGCCAAACGTCGTCGCTTTGCCGGGATTGATCGCAATGATCGTCGTCCCGAACTGCGTGAACTCGTCGAGCACGAACCGGTGGATACCCTCGCCGATCGAGGTGAGCAGGACGACCGCCGATATGCCGATCGCGATCCCGAGTGCGGTGAGCAGGCTTCGCGCCCGGTGAGCGACGATCGATAGCGTCGTAAAGCGGAGGAAGTCTCGCCAACGCACGGGCTACCGACCGGCCAATGCTTCGACCGGATCGAGCGCCGCCGCCCGCCGAGCCGGCAGGATCCCGAACACGACCCCGCTTGTGACGGCGATCGCTACCGCGGCGATCGGCGCCCACACCGGCGGCCCCAACGGCAGCACGGGGTAGAGCCGCCCGATCAGCCAACTCCCACCCTGGCCTATAAGGAGCCCAGCCATTGCGCCGACAAACGACAGCATGATCGCTTCGGCCAAGAACAGGGTCATGATCTGCCGCCGCGCTGCACCGAGTGCTTTGAGAAGCCCGATCTCCGCCGTTCGCTGGCTTACGGCGACCAGCATCACGTTCATGATCAAGATGCCCGCTACCGCGAGGCTGATGCCGGCAATCCCGGCTAGCGCCAGAGTCAACGCGCCGAAGATCCGATCGAATGTCGCCAGGACCGCGTCCTGAGTAACAGCCGTTATGTCCTCCTCACCTTGGTGGCGCTCAGTAATCACGCGCCGGATCTCGTCGCGAGCTCGCTCCATGTCGTCCCGGCTGTGCGCCGACGTAATGATCCGAAAAAGCGACTCGGTGTTGAACAAAGCTTGGGCCGAAGCAACAGGGATAATCGCGACATCCTGGACGTCGATACCGATCGTTCGTCCCTCGGTGGCCAGGAGCCCGATAACACGGAACCGACGGTCGCCGATCCTGATCCACTCACCGATCGCAGGTGCGTCCCCGAACAGCTCGTCCTTGAGCTTCATTCCGATCACCGCCACGCTCGACGGTCGCTCGGGATCGCCGGGTGGGAGGAATCGGCCGCGCTCCATCGACCAGTTGCGAATCTCGAGAAACGAAGCCGTCGATCCGAAGATCGGCACCTCGCGTTCGAGGCCTCCCCATTGCACGCTACCCGCGCCTAGCACGACCGGCGCGACCTTGTCGATGGTTGCGATCCGTTCCAGCGCAATTGCGTCCCGTATCGTCAGGTCGCGCGGGGTCTGCCCCGCCAGCAGCGTCAAGCCGCTGCCGCTCGTTTCGCTTCGACCGGGGAGCACTATGATGAGGTTGGTGCCGAGCGACGAGAACTCGGCGGTGACGTAGCGTCGGGCGGCCTCGCCGAGCGAAGTCAGCATGACGACTGCCGCGACGCCGATCGCGGTGGCGAGCAGCAGCATCACCGAACGCAATCGCGTTCGCACCAGCGTCCCCCAAGACAAGCGAAGCATGTCCCGCGCTCTCACACGCGCCTCCGCACGTCCTCGACGAGCCGACCGTCCATCATCGTCAGCGATCGCTCAGCCCGTTTGCCGATCTGCGGGTCGTGGGTGACGACGATTACCGCCATCCCGGCGGTGTGGAGCGCTTCGATGATCTCGACGACTTCTTTCCCAGTGGTGGTATCGAGGTTGCCGGTCGGCTCATCGGCGAGCAGTACGCCGGGTCGCATCACGGTCGCTCGGGCGATCGCAACGCGTTGGCGCTCGCCGCCTGAGAGCTGATCGGGACGGTGGTGCGAGCGCTCAGTCAGCCCCATCTGGGCGATGGCGGTCTTGACCATCGGTCGGCGGTCGACCGGCGCACGACCGGCCAGTACCAACGGTAGCTCGACGTTCTCGGCCGCCGTTAGTCGTGGCACGAGATGGAAGAACTGGAACACGAAGCCGATGTTCTCGCTGCGGGCACGAGCCTGCTCGTCATCCGACAGCGTCGTCGTGTCGCGACCATTCAATCGGTACGTGCCTGCGGTTAGCCGATCAAGCAAGCCGATGATGTTGAGCAACGTCGATTTGCCCGAGCCCGAAGGCCCCATGAGCGATACGTACTCGCCGGCGGCGATGGTGAGATCGACGCCGTCCAGTGCGTGAACCTCTTGGTCTCCCACTTGGAAGACACGATGGACCTGCGCGAGCTCGATCATGCGCCGCTACTCCGGCTGGGCTCGGGCCCCTGGCTCCACGCCGTCACGGTCGACGGAGACGACCACGACTTCACCCTCCTCGAGCCCCGACACGACCTCGGTGTGTTGCCAGTTCGAGACCCCGATCTCAATTGTGCGCTCTTCGATTCTATCGTCGACGAGTATCAGAACGTGGTCGCCTTCGAGCACCGCCTGACTTGGAACGCGCAGCACGCCATCGCGGTTGGCAAGGATGACTTCGACGTCGGCGCTATAGCCCGGCAGCAGAACGGCCAGCGCCTCGGGATCATCGATCTCGGCCTCGATGTCCACCGTACGGGCTTGCCTCTCGACGTCCAACACGTAGGGTGCGACGCGGCGCACGGTGGCTGGAAAAGTGCGGTCGGGGAAGGCGTCCATGCTCACGCGTGCTGGCATTCCGGCGCGAATGGCAGGCGCGTCGACCTCGTCGATCGGTGCCTTGATGAACAGACACGAGTTGTCGATCAGATCGACCGCAGGTGGGGTCGGGATGCCGACCGGAGAGGGTGTCAGGAACTCGCCCAGCTCGCCGTTGATCTCGGCCACTGTGCCGTCGAAAGGCGCCCGGAGCACCGTCCGCTCGAGCGTTGCACGGGCGACGGCGACTCGGGCATCCGCGGCCTGGACGCTGGAGCGAGCCGCTTCGCACCCTGCGGCGGTCGCCGTGGCTTCCCCGGTCGCGATATCGAACTCGTCTTGCGATGCGGCGTCGAGGTCTCTGAGCTGAACGGTTCGCTGGGCCCTTTTCTTGGCCACGTCCGCCCGCGCGCAAGCCTCGGTTGTCAGATTGCGAGCCGAAGCTGCATCCCGTTCAGCCAAGCGTACGTCGGCTGCGAGATCTTCGTTCCACAGCTCAAGCAAGATCTGCCCCGCCTCGACGTCATCTCCCTCGCGAACCGGGAGCCGTGCGATCTGGCCGCCGACCTGGGGCGCCAGACCGGCTCGCCGGCAGGCGTCGACGGTGCCGGCGCGGGTGTTGGCGACCGTTTCTTCGACCAGCCCTATCTCGACCGAAGCGACGGTCACGGTGACCGGATCGGGTCTGGTGGCGCACCACCCCACCCCTGCGAGCACAGCGATGACGACGATGGCGATGACGATTCGTTTGCGCGTCATTGCTTCCTTTCTACTAGACGGATTTCCGTCCCATCGTCTTCAATTGCGGTAGCTAGCGTCAATGTAACTCCCATTTGACGGTCCACCGACAGAGAGCTAGGGTGGTCGAGCGATGCAGCGCCTCAAAATGATGTCTTCGGTTGTCCTGTTATGTGTCGGTGCGGCTTGTGGCGCGGAGGAAACTGAGTCCGAGATGACTGCCGGTGCGCCGGAGCCGAACGCCGAAGCTTCGTCTATCGACGACCGCGGATATGCTGCCTCCGCCCGCCTGGTTACAACCGGTTGGGTCCAAGAGCACCTCGAAGACCCCTCCATGTTGTTGATCGATCTTCGGCCGCGGGAGGAGTACGACGCGGGACACATACCTGGCGCCGCCCACCTACCTGCGAAGGAAACGTTCCAGGCCGATGATGTGCGTGGTGTGCCTGGAATGCTCCCGACGAGGGCGTATATCGCTGAGGCGTTGGGCTCGATCGGTGCCACGCCAGAGACGACGCTGGTCTTTTATGACGACGCACAGAATGTTTGGTCGGCGCGGGCGATCTGGGCGCTATCGGTCTACAAGCATGCCGATGCTCGATTGATGGATGGGGCCTGGAAGCTGTGGAAGGTGGAGGGGCGGCCCACGAGTGATACCACACCGACGAGCACCCCGTCTCAATATGCGTTCAAGGGTTCGCCCGACACGTCGATCGTGGCCACGTGGAGTGACGTGGTAGCGTCGATCGATGACCCGGGAGCGCTCGTTTGCGACACCCGCTCTGCAGCCGAGTACGACGGGGAGAGCGTCCGCGCAGCGCGTAGCGGTCACGTTCCAGGAAGCGTTCTCATCGAGTGGAGTGAGGCTGTCGGCGAAACCGGCGAGTTCCTGCCGGCGGACGAGCTTCACTCGCTCTACGATTCGGCCGGTGTAACCGGCGACCACGTTACGTTCACGCTGTGTCAAAGCGGTGTGCGAGCCGCCCACACGTGGTTCGTGCTCACCGACTTGTTGGGTTACGACGACGTGCGCATGTATGACGGGTCGTGGGTCGAGTACGGGAACCGCGAGGATTCCCCGATCGCGAACTAGTCCTTTCCGCTAGGCGCCTGGTGGTGGAGTGGCGGCCAGTACACCGGCGACAATTAAGACCAAGATCATGAGCACGGTTTCCCAGGCGGCACTGCGGGTGAGCTGTTCGGGTGTTGAATCGTGATCAAGCGTCGGGAGCAACCGGGTCCGATTCCGCGCGCCGAAGATCATCAACCCGACCAACCCCACCGTTTTGGCGCCGAGCAAAGCTCCGTAGCGCGTTCCCAGAAGGTTGATCGGCGATCCCGCGATCAGCGCGGACTGAGCGAAACCAGTCACCACGATCGCTGCCACTGCCAAGAGCGCCAGCTTCGACGTTTGTTGGGCGGCGCGATGAAACCCGGTCGCCGGCAGCGCACAGACGGCGAGTGAGATCAGCCCGCCCAGCCAAAGCGCTACCGCGATCAGATGAACTGTCTTGATCGGGATCGAGAGCGCAGGGGAGAACTCGACCGCGTGCCCGAGCGCGCCACCGATCGCGACCGCGACGATCGCCAAGCCTGCGGCCAGCGCCGGTTTTCTAAAGACGGCGAACACCACTGCGGCCATGGTTGCAAGCGTCAGCCGTAGCGCCTCGTGTCGACCCGCCATGGTGTCCAAGACGGCCGAGATCGTCTCGCCGTCAAGCTTGCCCAACGGCGCGATCGACTGGACCCAGACGATGGCGTGGGCGGCGAGCAGAAGCGGCGCCATCAATGCCAGCACGCTGGCCACTCGCCGCATTCTTCCGAGATCATCCGCTCCGAGCCGAGTCATGTGCGCGAGGAGTCCTGCCAGGGCGAGCAACGCGCCGATCGCAAGTCCGCTCAGCGCACCCATCCCGATAATGCCGTTGTCAGACGGTGGTTGTGACATCTCGGTTGGGGCCGCGGGATCAGTCGCCGTTGACGTGTCGATCGGCAACTCTTCGCGCGCGACCTGAAACGTCAACCGTCCTTGGATCCTATGACCATCGGCTGACACAGTGCTCCACTCGATCGTGTAAGCACCGTTGCCGAGCCCTGGCAGTCGTGCCACCAGAACCTGGCTTTCGTCTTCGCTGCTGGGATTGAGCTCGAGCTGTGCGCCGTCCGCCGTGACTAGCCGGATCACGCTAAGGGCTGGTTCGACCGGACCGCTGAAGACGAGCCGAACCTCCGGTGGACTGGTGATCAACGACTCGCCGTCCGCCGGTTTCGAGGAGATCAGCTCTGTGTGAAGTGCGCTGGTCGATCGACCATTCAGCGGCTCAAGGCCGGTGATCGATACCGCGACGGCGGCCAGGATGATGACTGCAGTGCGCTTGGCGCGCGTGGTCAAAAAACCTCTCAATCTGTCCGTGAAGCCCAAACTCGCTGGACTCGAGGATCGAAAAGGCGACAACTTACGCTTTTACCCCACTTTACCGCGACGACGGAGGATTCTGATACAGATGAGGTGGAAGGACAGTCTGGCGGTCGGGTGCTTGGTGTTCCTCCTGGCGCTGACTTTTGCACCCTGGTGGGCGGGCGACCGTGTCTTCGCGCCGATGGACATCCTGTACGAGATGTTCGAGCCGTGGGCTGAGGGTAGCAAAGAGGTCGAGGTTCACAATCATTTCACCGTGGACGCCATACGCGGGTTCCTCATACCGCGACAAGTCGCGGCGCGGTCTTTCAAGGAAGATGGCTTTATCGGTTGGGACGATCTCATTCACGGTGGTGATCCGGGCTATGCGGATACCATGTCGACGTACGGTGACTGGACCACGCAACTCCACCGGTTTCTAAGTTTCTGGACCGCGTGGCACCTTGGTCTCGCTGCGCAGTTCTTTATCGCCGCTCTCGGCATGTTCGTTTTCTTGCGCTCGCGGAGAATCGGGCCTGCGATAGCCTTTGTTGGTGCGATCGCCTTTGCTGCTAATGGCCAGTTTGTTGTCTGGATCTATCACAGGTTCCAGTTAGGCGGTTTCTGCTGGGCACCGTGGATGCTTTGGGCGATGTGCGCTCACCGAGAAGGGAGGCGATGGGCGTGGCCGCTCGCGCCGGTCTTCACAGCCCTGGCACTTCTTGGCGGGACCCTCCAAACCAACGTGTACGTAGTGCTTTTGCTTGGGGCGGTATGGGCCGGTTGGGCGTGGGAGTCGAGACACGACCGGCGACGGCTATGGGAGGCTAGTTGGAGCATTGGGTTGTGGGGGTTCTTTGGCTTGGGCCTGGCCGCGTTTCACATACTCCCGACTATCGCGGCGCTCTTGGAGAGCACGGCTTCTGGTATGGGCTACTTCAGATACACACAGGGCGTTTTTGAGCCCTTCCTATCCGGAGTTTTCTTTATCGGTCAAATTTTCCCATCATTGTTCGGAAGCCCCCAATCGGTTGATCTAAGCAAAGCCTTGGGGCGCGACCTCTTTAACATCGCCTTCTTTGGCTTTCTCCCGATGATCGTGGCGATACGGTCGTTATTCCTCAAGGAAGCACCGGCTGTGGCCCGATCCCTTATTCTGTTTGGCGCGCTGATCCCACTGACACCATTGGTTGGCACTGTCTATCATCGGGTTCAGTTGCTCTTTGTCATCGGCGGCATCTGGGCGTTCGCCTGGTACTGGGAGAACTATCGCGACGATCGGGAACAGGCGCTCTATCGTTGGCTGTCGTGGACGCTCGCCATTCTCGCGGGCATTTGGCTTCTCCTGAGCGTTGCCAGTTGGCTCAGGGAAGAACAGCTCGTAGCCTTTGCGCAAAACGAACTGCTCACACGAATGGCCCAGGGTGCAGGGCAGTTTAGGGTATTTGAAGATTGGATGCTTCAGAGGGCTGAACGCCTCGTTTACGAGCTGCGAATCTGGCACCCGAGACAGTACGTCCCACTGATCGCTGCATTTGCCGGTCTGTTTGCCATCCGACTGCGATTCGGTCGCCTCGCGCGCTACGCGGTGCCGCTGCTTTTGGCGGCAGTTGTCGCTGAGCTGGCGACCTTTTCAGTCAAGTGGGTCAGTGTAACGGATTCGGAGGAGTATCCCTTTTATCAAGAGACCGCGGATATCTCAACGCTACGTCAGCTGGTGGGGCCCGGGAGGGTGTATGTCGTTGAGCTTCCCGATCGGCCGGGGCTTTTTCCCATGTACACATTGACCATGTATGGCGTAGCGACGATCCAGCAGCGCAGTAGAATTGTTCCCCCCAACATGTGGCAGGAAGCAGGGTTCGGTACCGATGCCCGAACTCTGGGACGGCTAGCAGTGACGCACGCGGTCACGTACGCCGACGCGGAGATAGAGGGGGAGGGTTGGACGTTGCAGTACCTGGGGGATCGTCTCAGCGTCTGGGAGAATCAGTTCGGGATACCGAAGTACTTGCCGCTTCGGGTTGGAGATGATTTCTGGGCGGGCGACTTCGAGCCACAGCTGCCACCGGTGCGTACGATCATGGGGACGCCAAACCGACGGCTGGTGGAGGTGCCGGTTGGTGCGAGCGTGTTGAGAGTCGCCGAAAACTGGTCTGAAGGTTGGCAGTATCGAGTCGGCAGCGCCGATTGGCGTCCTGTCGAACGGGCGCCCGATTGGAGTATGATCATCGATCTCGGCGATCGACTGACATCGAGTGCGGAGATCGAAATGCGGTATCGACCTCAGCGGCGCGTCGTAGGGCGGTGGTTGTCGCTCACTTCACTCGTTGTTTTGTTGCTGTTCGTTGGGTTTTCGTACCACTCCGGACTGTTTCTAGTCGCATCCAGCAGCGTTAACGCAGACGGTGAAAGCAGGGTGCAATGACCAGTAATCCAGATCGAAGCGCGGAACTCGACACGCTACAGTGTCCGAGCTGTGGCGGTGCTCTCGAGGACGGTTTTCTACTGGGTCAGTACAGTCGCCTGCGTTGGTCCGCTAGCGCCCCCGGTATCACGATCCTACAGGGTATTCCGCTGGCGGTCAGACCGAAGCGCTTCTGGCTGTCCAAGGAGTTTCTGTTTCGCTCTCCAAACCTTCCCGCCGCGCGATGCGCGAATTGCAAGATCGGCCTGTTCGCCTACACCAATGACGCCGCCGAGATGCCCGGGCGGGACACCTTCTTTGCGCACGCGATTTTCGGCTTGCTCCTCGGTTGGCTTGGCGCATTCGCCATCTTGATGCGCCAGATTCTGATTCGCGGTGGGGCCGCTGAACCGTTCGTCCTACCACTGTTAATCGTCGGGCTGGGGTTGATGATCGCAGGCATCATCGTGGCGCTCCGCGGGATCCGCCGTAAACGGCAGGCGGTCGAGCTAGCGACTCGGGCGTAGCCCAGCGGCCGAAAACCAGTCGGGATTCCCGGGTGGGAACAAACCCCTCCATCGCCGGTAGTATCGAGTTACCGCTTGAGTGACCGACTCCCGGACGCCCCGGGGGGCGGACCCGATTTCTAGGGAGGGATCGATGATCTCCAAGGATGATTACCGGTTGACTGTTGGGCAACGACTCCAGGGCATCCGCGGGGCCCGGGATCAGCGGACGTTCGCCGATGCGGTCGACTCGGTACAACAGACGATCAGCAAGTATGAGCGCGGTGAGATCCCCCGCTCGTGGCTCTTTCTGGCCCGGCTCGGGGCTCAGGAAGGGGTCGACCTGAACGAGCTCGGAAAGCGGTGGGAATGGTCGCGTCGCTGAGGCGCCGACCGAGTCGATCGGCTCACCCCTGCAAGCCGCGTTGAGCCGGTAGCACCCGCACCATTTTTGGCCCAGGAGGGGCCCCTGGCGGTGTCCGACGGATACCACTCGGGGCTCCTCGTTGTCTGAGGCGCGGTCTCTCGGTCTGCGCGACACGGCTTGACGAATGACGCCATTTGGCCGACACTGACCACCATGGCCCTCGCCGCAGATCGCCTCGAGACCCAGCTTCCCGACCACAAACCGGCTTTGACAACCGCCCAGGCTCGGGCCGAGGCCGGGCGCTGTCTCTTCTGCCACGATGCTCCGTGTATCTCAGCCTGTCCCACTGGGATCGACATCCCGCTGTTCATCAAGCAGATCCACTCCAACAACGTGATCGGCGCCGCACGAACGATCCTCGAGGCGAACGCGCTTGGACATTCATGCGCGCGGGTGTGCCCAGTCGAGGTACTGTGCGTTGGGGATTGTGTCTACAATGCGAAGGGCGAACCGCCGATCATGATCGGTCGGCTTCAGCGGTATGCCACTGACCTAGCCGTTCATGGCGTTGTACAATTTTTTGAAGCCGGTCCATCCACCGGTCGATCTGTGGCGTGCGTTGGCGGGGGGCCGGCGTCGATCGGCTGCGCGCACGAGCTCGTTCGCATGGGGCACCGAGCCGTGGTTTACGAGCGCAACCCGTGGCGCGGCGGGCTGAACACGGACGGGGTAGCGCCCTACAAAATGCAGGCCGACGAAAGCCTTAGAGAGGTCGAGTACCTCTCAGCGATTGGCATCGAGTGGCGTTTGGGCACTGCTGTCGGAGACGACGTAACCTGGGCCGACCTCGAAGCCGAGTACGACGCGGTGTTTCTGGGGCTGGGTCTTGGCACCGACTCCGGGCTTGGCATTCCGGGTGAAGATCTTCCCGGGGTTTGGGGGGCGACTCGTCTCATTCGCGCGATCAAGACCGGCGCTGGATCGGTGCCCGATCCGGCGAGCCTGGGTGCGGCGGTGGTGATCGGCGGCGGCAACACCGCCATCGATGCGGCCCGTGAGCTTTCGTTGCTCGGGGTACCCGAGGTAATGGTCGCCTATCGTCGCGACCCGGGTGTGATGCCCGCCTACGTACACGAGCGCGAACACGCGCTCGATGAGGGTGTTCGGTTCGTGTATCGGACGCTACCGCTGGGCTTCGAGGGCAATAGCCGGGTGGAGGCGGTTCGGATGACCGCGCTGGATCAGAAGCTCGAACCCACAGGTGAACCCTATACCGTGCGCGCTGACATCGTTGCTTTGGCGATCGGCCAGGCCCGGTTGATTGAGTTGCTGGACCAGGTCGAAAACCTCGAACACGATTGGGGTCGGGTGATCGTCGACCCCGACACGGGTCAGACGTCGAACCCCAAGTACTGGGCCGGGGGTGACCTCGCCAACGGCGGCACCGAAGTCGTGAACGCGGCCGCCGAGGGGAAGCGTGCCGCCCATGGAATCGATGTCTGGTTAAGGGGGAACGGAGACGGATGATGATCGAGAGGAACGGACGTACTGGCGAGCCGATCGATCTGTCGATTGATTGTGCCGGGATTCGCTCGCCCAACCCCTTTTGGCTCGCCAGCGGGCCTCCGGCAAACACCGGGGGTCAAGTGATGAAGGCGTTCGACATGGGTTGGGGTGGTGCGGTCTGGAAAACGCTCGGAGATCCGATCACCAACACCGCGTCTCGCTATGGCGCGATCGCGTACCAGGGACGAAATGTGGCTGGGTTGAACAACATCGAGCTGATCACTGACCGCCCGCTCGAGGTGAATCTCAAAGAGATTGCAGAGGTCAAGAAGAAGTACCCGAATCACGCGGTGATCGCGTCGCTGATGGTAGAAACGAAAGACGAGTGGCGAGACATCATAAAGCGATGCGAGGACACCGGGTGCGACGGATTCGAGCTCAACTTCGGTTGTCCGCATGGGATGTGTGAGCGCGGGATGGGATCGGCGGTGGGTCAGGAGCCCAAGGTGCTCGAGGAGATTGCCGGTTGGGTGATGGAGTTCGCGTCGATTCCGGTGCTGGTGAAGCTGACTCCCAACATCACCGATGTCCTGTACCCGGCGATGGCCGCGCAGCGGGGCGGTGTCGACGGCGTCTCGCTCGTCAACACGTTCAAGAGCGTCATCGGGATCGATCACGACACGCTTAGCCCAATCCCGTCCGTCGGCGGAGAGGGGACGTCGGGTGGCTACTGCGGCCCGGGCATCAAACCGATCGCTCTCCATATGGTAACGCGACTCGGGAAGGCGCCTGAGTTCCATCTGCCCATCTCGGGGGTCGGCGGTGTTCAGTCGTGGGAGGACGCGCTCGACTTCCTTCTTCTTGGCGCGTCATCGGTCCAGGTCTGCACTGCGGCAATGCACTACGGTTTCAAGATCGTAGACGACATGATCCTGGGGCTCGAAGAGTGGATGCGCGACAAGGGGTACTCGAGGATTGATGAGTTTGTGGGCAAGGCGCTTCCGAATTACAAGGAATGGGGCGACCTAAACCTCAACTTCAAGATCGTTGCCGATATCGATCCCGGGACGTGCATAGAGTGCCAGCTGTGTTACGCGGCATGCGAAGACGGCGCCCACCAGTGTATTGAACTGCCAAAGGGAACGCGTGTGCCGAGGGTGATCGAAGAGGAGTGCGTCGGATGCAACTTGTGTCAGCTCGTTTGCCCCGTCGAAGGGTGCATCACGATGGTTGAACGGGACACGGGTCTGCCACGCGAGTCGTGGAACGATCGGGTGGCGAAAGGGACCGCCGGCGCGGGCTCGCTGCACTGACGCAGTTTAGGGGGTGACCACCCAGCGAATCCCCTCGCCCTTGCGCATGTAGTCGAAGCCGTCGTTGATCTCGGACAGCGGCAGCGTTCCGCTCACGATCGGATCGAGGTTGAGCCGACCCTCACGCACGAGATCGATGATCTCCGGGTAGAGGCTGCCCCCGCAGCCCAAACTGCCGACGACTTCCAGCTCGTAGAACATGATTTTCGCCGCCGACAGGGGCACGTCATCGGGCGAGAACCCGATTACGCAAAGCCTCCCACCGCGACGCAGCAAGTCAAAGCCGAGCCGAATGGTGTCCGGCGTCCCGATCGCCTCAAATGCGACATCGACGCCACCGCCGGTCAAGTTTTTCACGTGCTTGTCGATCCGTTCCACCTGATCGGGGTTTATCGCCTCTGCCGCTCCCAGGGTGCGCGCCAGTTCGAGCCGCTCGTCGCTTAGGTCGACAGCGATGACGTGGCCGCCAGCGAGGTTTGCGCACTGGACGACGTTCAACCCGACACCGCCGCATCCGACGACTGCGACGGTGTCACCGGGCCGCACACGGCCGCGGTCCTTGACCGCGTGGTAGGGTGTCGACACGGCATCTGCGACCACACACACCTGCTCCAGCGAGAGCTCATCAGGAACGGCGCTCGGCGTAGGCGCCGTCAATGTGATTGCCGAGCATGATCATATGGTCGCAAAGGCTTTCCCGTCCCTGACGGCAGTACGCGCATCGCCCGCACGACAAAACCGCCGGGATCAAGACCCGGTCCCCGACCGTGAAGTCAGCGACGTCCTCGCCCACTTCTGCGATCGTCCCGGCCGGCTCATGGCCGAGGATGAGCGGTGGCGCCTTGAACGTCTTGACACCGTGATCGAGATAATGGAGATCGGTGTGGCAAAGGCCGCAGCCGGCGACCTCGATCAATACTTCGCCCGGACCAGGTGAGGGGTCGGGTACCTCCGTAATCTCGAGTGGCTGACCCGTTCCGTGAAAGACGGCTGCCTTCACAGGATCACTCGCCTTACTGGCGCTTGTCGCGCGTGTAGATAGTCACGAACTGACTCTCGACAACGACCCGGCAACCCTGACAGTCATCGAGCAGCTCCTCGCGTTTCACCGGGTCGGCACACACTTCGTATCCGAGCTCTCGATACAGTTCTAACATTTCCACACTACGGGTCGCGTCGGTGATGAAGCGGCGCTGCCAGCCGGCAGCCACGCGGGCCGGATCGGGCTGCAATTGAGCCTCGGTGAGCACTCGTCGCGCTTCTTGTTGCACCAGCATGGACAGAGGCCTGATCGCGTCTCGAGGCTTGCCCTTGGTCAGGTCCGAGCTCGAATCGGGCATGGCCTGCTACCTGCCGGCCGCCTGGAACTCAGCGTCGGCGCCGGAATCGGCGAGCTTCTTGAGCCGACGTTGGCCGAGGAGCGCCGCGCCAAACGCCGACGTGTACTGCACGAGATCACCGGGCGGCACGTTGACGTCCGACTCGAGCTTTTCGCGGATGACATCCACCATGCGACGAAAGCGCAGGATACCTCCGATCAAGGTGAATTCGGGCTCCATTCGGACGCGCTTCATGAGCTGCAACGATCGGTCGACCAGCGAAACGACGGCGCCGTGCATGATGTCAGCAGGATCCATTCCTTCGGACAAATGGTTTATAACCTCGGATTCGGCGAACACTGCGCACACACCGGAGATCGGTACCGGCTCCTTGGATGTCTCCACCAGCGGACCGATCTCCTGTGTTTCGTACCCCATGTAACGAGCGGTTTTCTCAAGAAAGGCGCCTGTCCCCGCGGCACATTTGTCGTTCAGACGGAACGACTTGACCTTCGCGTCGTCGCTCAGACGGGTAGCCTTCATCGTTTGGCCGCCGACGTCGAGTATCGTCTGGGTGTTGGGGAAGAGGAACGAAGCGCCACGTGCGGCGGCCGTCAGGTCCGTCACGTGGACGTCGCTGATTTGAGCCTGGTGACGCCCGAATCCTGTTGCGATCACGTACGAAATGTCAGCCGTCGTAAGTCCCGCCCGATCGGCGCTCTTCTCGTAGACTCGTTCGGCGATCTCGGTCAACTTGAACCCCGTCGGTTCCATGACGCGACCGACGATCTCGTTCCTATCGTTCAAGATGACGGCCTTGGTGTAGGTCGACCCGATGTCGATGCCCGCCGTATAGATCATCGCACGCCCTCCATCGAGCTCGCCGGCGCGCGACTGGCCAGGATGTGGTCGAGCGCGAAAAGCGCCGCTCCCATGGCACCCATGAAGTGCGACTCTTCGCTCACGTTCACCGCGACGCCCAACCGTTCGTTGAGCGTTTCGATCATTGCAACGTTGCGTGCCACTCCACCGGTGAACGTGACTTCTTTTTCGACCCCTACCCGGCGCAACAAGCCGGCCGAACGCGCTCCGATCGACTGGTGCACGCCCAGCAAGATGTCCTCGATCTTCTTGCCCTTTCCGAGCCACGACAGGATCTCAGACTCGGCGAACACCGTGCACGTGGTGCTGATCTTTACCGCCCGTTGCCCGCGCAGCGCAGTCGGGCCCAGCTCGCCAAGCGGGATGTCAAGTGCGGCCGAGGCGGCACCAAGAAACCGTCCGGTGCCGGCTGCGCATTTGTCGTTCATACAGAAGTCGAGGATCTCGCCGGTTTCAGCGACCCGGATCGCCTTGGTATCCTGGCCTCCCATGTCGACGACGGTACGGGTGTCGGGGAACATGTGAACCGCACCCCGTCCGTGGCAGCTGATCTCGGTCACCTGCGTGTTGCCAAACGTCACCTTGTAGCGGCCGTACCCCGTTCCAACGATGAACCCAACTTGCTCCTCGAGGAGATCTCCATCGCGGAGCGCTTCCTGGAACGCGGTTTCGGCTGCCCGTGTGACGTTGGCGCCGGTATCCATCAGCGAGCGGCCGACGATGCGCCCAGCCTCATCGATGATCACGGCCTTCGTCTGAGTGGAACCGACGTCAACTCCAGCTGCGTAT
>JBDHFX010000030.1:0-18003 GCA_039590215.1 Gemmatimonadota bacterium
CAGACTACGGATCTGGAGGTTGGGGGTTCGACTCCTCCAGGGCGCGCCACTTTGTCCAATTCGAGGCGAGCCAAAGCCATGGATGACTCGCACGACACGTGGATGGGGTTGGCTCTTGCCGCCGCGCGTAGCGCAAGCGAGCGCGGCGAAGTGCCCGTCGGAGCGGTGGTTGTGCGCGACGATCAGGTGATCGGTGAAGGCGGCAACCAAACGGAAGAGCAGCAGGACCCCACCGCCCACGCCGAGATGTTGGCACTGCGGGCGGCTGCCGCCCACCTGGGATCGTGGAGGCTATCCGGAGCCACCCTGTACGTGACCCTCGAGCCGTGCGCGATGTGCGCTGGCGCCTTGGTGCTGGCGAGGATCGACCGGTTGGTGTTCGGGGCTGATGATCCCAAGGCCGGCATGTGCGGAAGTCTTGCAAATCTGGCCCACGATGCCCGACTCAACCATCGCATCGAGATCGTGCGGAATGTACGATCCGGCGAATGTGGGGAGCTCTTGAAGGCGTTCTTTCGAGATCGCCGCTAGTCTTCGGGTCCGCTGGCTACCCGCGTCGTCCGGTACCGGTCACTCGGTACAGCAGCAGGAGCCCCATTATTACCGGGAGTGCGTGCACCCAGCTCCCGCCGACCGAGAGTACGAGCCCGATCAGATATAGTATGAGCAACACGAGAAGGGTGGTCCATAGCACGCCTGGAAGCTGAAACGATCGCCTCGGTGACGCAACGGTGTGGTTGAAATCCGGCATCACGGATGCGAGGTTTCGAGCGCTGTGGGAGGGGTGGCCGAGCGGTTGAAGGCGCCGGTCTCGAAAACCGGTATACGTTCAAGCGTATCGTGGGTTCGAATCCCACCCCCTCCGCCATTCCGAATGTTCGTCCAAAGTGGGGAGGAGACCCCCCTACGAGAGGACGGTTTGTCAGGCTTGCTTTCTAGATTCTTACGCCGCGACGGCTCCGGTGATGAAGGTCTCGATCCGATCCGTGACGAAATCCTGGGCGTCGAGCGTCTCGAACAAGAAGCCAGATCCCTGGCCGCTCGACACGAGGTCAAGCGCGGTTTCCATCGCGGGCATCCGCTGCTGCCCCGGCTGGACGCCAACGCCAGGGCACTGCGAGCCGCATACGGTGTTCTGACCGAAGCCGTTCAGAGGGATCAGGCGATCTCACCCGCTGCGGAGTGGTTGATCGACAACTTCTTCATCGTCGACGAGCACGTCCGCGTCGTCCGCGACGCCCTGCCTGGCAGCTACTATCGACAACTGCCCAAGCTGGCTTCTGGGAATCTTCAGGGTCGCCCGCGCAGCTACGCGTTAGTACAGTTGTTTGTAGCCCACACCGACAGTCGGTTCGATCCGTACCTGCTTGAGTGTGCGACTCGGGGTTACCAACGGGAGTTGCCCCTGACGATGGGCGAGCTGTGGGCGATACCGATCATGCTGCGGATGGTTCTGATCGAGAATCTGCGGCGAATCTCGGAGCAAATTGTGGGTTCGAGGCGCGCTCGCTCGCGAGCCAACCAACTGGCCGATCAGTTGCTGGTCGCGGCCGGCCAAGGCGCTGACGAGCTGGCCGCGGTTCTACGACGCCACGAACGGCGACCGGTCGACTCTCCGTTCGCGGTTGCTCTGGTGCAGCGACTCCGTGACAGCGACCCGGCGGTGATGCCCGTCCTTGGATGGCTTGAGGAACGTCTGGGAGAAGAAAACCTCACGCCAGATGACGTTGTACGCCGCGAACACCTGAAACAGCTTTCCGCCCACGCAACGACGGTAAACCTGATCACGTCGATGCGCCGGATCTCGGCCCACGATTGGAACGACTTCTTCGAGGAAGTCAGCCCGGTCGAAAGCATCCTCCGTCGCGATCCGACCCGGATCTATCCACAAATGGACTTTGCGACTCGTGACACGTACCGACACGCGATTGAAGAGCTGGCACGAGGCAGCCAGTTGAACGAGCTGACGGTGGCAGAGCGGGTGCTTGAGAGGGCGAATCTCGCCAATCTACGTGGGTCACAGTCGCCGACCGAGAACGGAGACGTAGACCGGTATCTAGGATACCATTTGATTCGCGGTGGTCGACACGGATTCGAAAAGGAGCTTGGTTTTCGAGCCCCCATCTCGCGCTGGGTCAGGCGCGCATTCTTGACCTTCGCGACGCTGGGTTACTTGGGCACATTGGCGATCGTCACTGGGTTGCTGATCACACTGCTGGTTGTGTACACGGCTAAGCTCGGTGTGAGCTCAGCCGTGTTGGTGGTTCTGGCGGCGCTGGCAGTGATTCCGGCGAGTGATCTCGCGGTAGCCGTTCTTCACCGTGACATAGGCGAACTTCTGAGTCCGCGACGGCTGCCAAAACTGGATTTCCGCTCCGGCATTCCAGAGCAGTTCGGCACTTTGATTGTGGTCCCGACGATGCTATCTAGCGAGGCTGACGCTGGCGACCAGGTCGAGCAGATCGAGCGCCATTATTTGGTAGGACCCCACGGTCATGTCGCGCTCGCCCTGCTGTCCGATTGGGTCGACGCCGAAGAGGAGACGTTGAGCGATGACGACCTCGTGCTGGCCGCCGCCGCTGCTGGGATTAGCGAACTAAACAACAAGTACGGCCCGCGACCGGATGGTGGCCCGAGGTTCCTGCTCCTACACCGGCGACGGGTGTGGAATGCTGGTGAGAGCCGGTGGATGGGTTGGGAGCGCAAGCGGGGGAAGATCCACGAGTTGAATCGTTTCCTGCGGGGGGCGCGCGACACCACGTTCATCGAACGACGCGATGGACTCACCGATGTGCCCAAGAACGTCAAGTTCGTGATCACTTTGGACTCTGACACCCGGCTCCCGCCGGGCGCCGCGCAGCGCATGATCGGTGCGATGGCGCATCCCCTCAACCAACCTCGTTTTGATGCGGCGACTGGGCGAGTAGAGGCGGGATACGGGATCCTTCAGCCACGAATCACGCCGGTTCTTCCGGCCGCGGGAGAGGTTTCTTGGTATCACCGGATCTACTCTGGGCCGACAGGGATCGATCCGTACTCGGCCGCCGTTTCGGATGTGTATCAGGATCTGTTCAACGAAGCGTCCTACGTTGGAAAGGGCATCTACGATGTCGACGCTTTCGAAGCGGCGCTGACGGACCGGGTTCCTGAGAATTCGCTGCTGTCCCATGACTTGTTCGAGGGCTCATTTGCGCGCACAGGGCTGGTGAGCGACATCGAGCTGTTCGACGACTTTCCAACCAACTACGAGACCAGCGTCCGGCGGGGACACCGTTGGGCAAGAGGTGACTGGCAATTGTTGCCATGGATTGTCGGTCAACCGCCGACTATCAACGGCCAGCGACGAGACTTTTCCCTGCCGCTGATCAACCGATGGAAGATGGTCGACAACCTACGCCGCACGCTATCCGCGCCGTCAACGTTCGCGCTGTTGGTCGCGGGATGGGCGTTGCTCCCACTCTCGCCATTGCTTTGGACCGGGTTTGTCGTCGCTACGATCGGCATGCCACAGGCGGTGCCGGTGTTGAGTGGGCTCTTACCACTCCGACGTGGGATCGCAAAGCGCTCGCACATTCGCGACATCCTCAGCGATGCGGTCATGGCGACGGCTCGGGTCGGCTTGGTCGTAGTGTTTGTTGCCAACCGCGCGGCGATCATGGTTGACGCGATTGCCCGCACACTGGTCCGGTTGGTATCTCGCCGTCGCTTACTCGAATGGGTGACAGCGGCGCGAGCTGGTCGTGGAGTCGCGACAACGGTGGCGGAGATCTATCGGTCGATGTGGAAACCGATCACGCTCGCCGTGGGGGCAGCGATGGTGTTGGTACTGATCCGTCCAACCGCCCTGCTACTTGCGCTGCCCGTCATCTTGCTCTGGGTGTTGTCACCGGCGATCGCGTTGCGCCTCAGTAGACCCCGTGAAAAGGAACACGTGGCAACCATCGGTGCGTCAGAATCGCGCACCCTTCGCACGGTTGGACGGCGCACGTGGCGGTTCTTCGAAATCGTTGTTGGAGCCGAAGACAATTGGTTGCCTCCAGACAACCTGCAGGAGGACCCAGAGCCACTGATCGCACACCGCACGTCGCCCACCAACATTGGGATGTACGCGCTGTCAGTGGTCGCGGCCAGGGACTTCGGCTGGATCGGAACGCTCGAGCTCGAGGAACGGTTGCGACAGACGATCACGGCCCTCGAGAAGCTGGAACGGTTCAAAGGTCACTACTACAACTGGTACGACACGCAGACGCTGGTGCCCCTCGAGCCGCGGTATATCTCAACCGTTGATAGCGGAAACCTCGCGGGTCACCTGCTCACAGCGGCTGCAGCCTGTCGGGAGATTGTCTCTGAGCCAGCCGTTCGGGCGGTGGCATTCGACGGTGTAGCCGACGCCATGGAGCTGGTCAACGAGGCGGTACGTGCGCAGGGGCCTGTCGATCGATCGCAGACGGTCCTTAGGCACGATCTCGAGTTGGCGGTGAAGGCGCTCGCCGAGGGATTGAGCGGAACCGCAGAGACGCCCGTCGACCGGTCAGTCAGGCTGGCGACGCTCGATTCCACCGCTGACGAGCTGGTCGACGTCGCCGAGGCACTGGCTGCCGAGAGTGATGGAGCGACACCGACGGAGCTGCTGACATGGGCACGCGCCGCCCGGGACTCGATCAAGAGCCACCTAAGAGACCTGGAATGGCTGGTGCCGTGGGGACGGATGCTGGCGGATGGTGTGCCGGAGACGCTGGCCTCACATCCTGAAGCGGCTGAAGGGTGGGAGAAGATCGAACGGATGTTATCGGTCACTCCGGTGGTCACGGAGTCGCAAGATCTGTGTGGGGAGGCTCGAGCGACGATCGCCAAGATCAAGATTCATCTCGAATCGAGTGGCGGTGATGTGGTTGCCGATCGCTGGCTCAGCAAGCTCGACCGCGCTGTTGATGCCGGGTGTCAGCGAGCCAGCGAGCTGACTCGCAACCTGCAAGCGTTCGCGGTTCGGGCAGATCAGCTCGCCAACGAAATGGAGTTCGATTTCCTGTATGACGAGACACGACACCTGTTTCCTATCGGGTATAGGGTCTCGGAGGGGCGTCACGATAGCGGCTACTACGATCTGCTGGCTTCAGAGGCTCGGTTGGCGAGTCTGTTTGCGATCGCAAAGAGAGACGTTCCGGTAGAGCACTGGTTTCACCTCGGACGACCGGTCACGCCGACCGGCCGGGGCTCTGCGCTGTTGTCGTGGTCGGGATCGATGTTCGAGTATCTGATGCCTTACCTCATTGTCGACGCAGCGCCGGGCACGCTGCTGGATCGAACCCAGCGGCTAGTCGTCGATCGTCAGATTCGGTATGGCCGAACACGTGGCGTGCCGTGGGGTGTGTCGGAGTCAGCCTACAATGCCCGCGACTTGAATCTGAACTATCAGTACTCGCACTTCGGGATTCCTGGACTCGGGTTGACCCGAGGATTGAGTGAAGACCTCGTCGTGGCGCCTTACGCGACCGGGCTGGCTGTGATGGTCGACCCCAACGCGGCGGCCCGCAACTTCGAGCGATTGGCGGAGCATGGTGGACTTGGCGTGCTGGGTTTTCACGAAGCGCTCGATTTCACGCCCGAGCGGGTTCCAAAAGGGCAGTCGGTCGCGGCCGTCAAGGCGCACATGGCCCACCATCAAGGGATGACAATCGTAGCCATCGACAACGCACTGAACGATGGTGTCATGCGTCGCCGATTCCACTCTGTACCCATGATCAGCGCGAGCGAGCTGCTGTTGCAGGAGCGCATTCCGCGCGACGTTTCAGTGGCGCGCCCGCGGCGGGAAGAAGTCAGAGCTGCGCGTCACATCCGCGAGATCGTTCCACCCGTGGTGCGTCGGTTCCGGACGCCGCACACGACGTACCCTCGTACGCATCTTCTGTCGAACGGACGGTACAGCGTGATGGTTACTCACGCCGGTTCCGGGTACAGCCGCTGGAACGATATCGCGGTGACTCGATGGCGGGAAGATCCAACGCTCGATCCTTGGGGCGCGTTCGTGTATGTGCGGGACGTGGCCAGCGATGAAATGTGGTCGGTCGGGCATCAGCCAACCGCTGCCGAGCCCGATCACTACGAGGTTGGCTTCTCGGAGGACCGGGCCGAGTTCCAACGCCGGGACGGCGCGATGTGGACGTCGATGGAAGTCATCGTGTCACCTGAAGACGATGGCGAGCTGCGCCGGGTTACGATCAAAAACCTCGGTGGAGGAACGAAGGAGATCGAACTCACCAGTTACGCTGAGGTGGTATTGACGACCCCGCAAGCGGATATCGCACATCCGGCATTTCAGAAGCTATTCGTTCAAACCGAGTTTCTCCCGGCCTTCGGTGCGTTGCTGGCCACCCGCCGACCGCGCTCCGAGGACGAGCGCGAAGTTTGGGTCGCGCATGTTATGACGATCGAGGGTGAGACCGTTGGCGGGCTGCAGTACGAGACTGATCGGGCCAGATTTCTCGATCGCGGGCATGGGGTGGGGCGTCCCGGCAGCGTTGCCAACGGGCGCCCATTGTCAAACACGACGGGCGCCGTTCTGGATCCGATACTGAGCTTGCGGCGCACCTTGCGGCTGGGACCTGGGGAAACCGCGAGAGTCACGTTCTCGACGCTGGTGGCGGGGTCACGGGAATCGGCGTTGGCGCTGATCGACAAGTACGGCGAGACGACAACGTTCGAGCGCGAGTCGGAGCTCGCCTGGACGCAGGCCCAGGTGCAGCTCCAACACCTCGGCATTGAGGCCGATGAGGCCCACCTTTTCCAACGACTTGCAGGCCACATCATCTACTCAAGTCCGGCTTTGCGGCCGCCGGCAGCGGTGTTGACCCGTAACGAACTCGGTCAATCGACCCTCTGGTCGTACGGGATCTCGGGCGACCTACCGATCGTTCTCGTACGGATCGACCAAATGCGCGACCGAGCTATCGTGCGGCAGCTCATTCGGGCACACGAGTACTGGGGTTGGAAGGGGTTGGCAGTGGACGTCGTAGTGGTGAACGAGCACCCGGTCTCGTACGCCGAAGAGCTTCAGGAGTGGCTCGAGCGGAGCCTCCGGCTGAGCCAGTCGCGAGGCCGACACGAGGCTCACGCGCGGCACGGGGAAGTCCACATCTTGCGCGTCGATCAGATGCCCGACGAGGATCGTGACCTGTTACTGGCTACTGCCCGGGTCGTGCTTCTCAGCCACCACGGCTCGTTGAGCGAGCAGCTCGAGAGCACGGTCGAGCATGAACCGATGACGGTTTTTGGATCGACGTCGACCAAGGCGCCTGCAGCGCCCGAATTCCCGCCGCCCAGACCGCGACTCGCGTTCTTCAACGGTCTGGGAGGCTTCGCTGAGGGCGGTCGGGAGTACGTCACGATTCTCGGCGAGGGGCAGTGGACGCCAGCCCCCTGGATCAACGTGATCGCCAATCCAGGGTTCGGTTTTCAGGTATCGGAATCGGGGTCCGGCTACACGTGGGACTCGAATAGCCGCGAGAACCGGCTCACGCCGTGGTCCAACGATCCGGTCACAGACCCGCCCGGCGAAGTGATCTACCTCCGCGACGAAGACACTGGCGAGATCTGGACGCCGACCCCGCTGCCGATACGCCAATCCTCGCCGTACGAAATCCATCACGGGCAGGGATGGACGCGATTCGGGCTCCAGTGTCACGAGATTGCGACCGAGCTCACCCAGTACGTTCCCGTGGATGATCCAATCAAGATCTCACGCCTAGTCATCAGGAACTTGTCGGGTCAAAAGCGCAAGCTCTCGGTCACCGCGTACGTCGAATGGGTACTGGGAGTCGAGCGGGAGCGGAACGCGTCTTCGATCGTGACTAGCGTCGATACGGAAACGCGTGCTTTGTTCGCCCAAAACTGGTGGAGCGGCGAGTTCGCCGGCCGTGTCGCGTTTGCCGACCTGAGCGGTCAACAAGACGAGTGGACAGGGGATAGGACCGAGTTCCTGGGTCGCCACGGCACGCCGCGCGAGCCGGCTGGCATGGCGCCGGAGTTTCGCCTCTCCGGGCGGGTAGGTACGGGGTCGGATCCGTGTGCTGCGCTGCGCCGGTATCTCGTTCTCGAGCCGGGGGCCAGCATCGACGTCGTGTTCCTGCTCGGGCAGGGAGCCGACACCGAGCGGGCTCGAGCGCTGGTAGCCGAGTATCGAATCGCCAACCTCGACGCCGTATTGGACACGGTAGTCAAGCGCTGGGAGGACATTCTCGGTGCGTTGCAGGTTCGAACCCCCGATTACTCGATGTCGATTATGCTCAATCAGTGGCTGCTGTATCAAGCGCTGTCGTGCCGTATCTGGGCGCGGTCCGCGTTCTATCAGTCGGGCGGGGCATACGGATTCAGGGATCAACTCCAAGACGTGATGGCGCTCGTGGTCGCTGGGCGGGAAATCCCGCGACTCCATCTTCTGCAGGCCGCGGCTCGTCAGTTTCCGGAGGGTGACGTGCAGCACTGGTGGCACCCCCCATCGGGTCGGGGAGTACGGACCCAAATCTCCGACGACCGGATTTGGCTGCCGTTCGTTCTTGTCCACTACCTCAACGTAACCGGGGACACCTCGATCTTAGACGAGAGCATACCGTTCCTGGAAGGCGCGGTGTTGGCTGAGGGCGAAGTCGAGCAGTACTTCGAACCTACCGTGTCTGAAGAGAGCGCAAACTTGTACGAGCATTGCGCGCGCGCCCTTGATGTGAGCCTCAGAGTCGGCACGCATAGCCTGCCGCTGATCGGTTCCGGGGACTGGAACGACGGCATGAATCGAGTCGGAGATCAGGGACGCGGGGAGAGCATTTGGCTGGCTTGGTTTCTTCACCTCGCGCTCGAGGGGTTCATTCCGATCGCTGAAGCCCGGGATGATCGTGAGCGCGTGCAGCGGTGGAACGCGTATCTCGACGCGCTCAAACCGGCGATCGCTGAACAGGGTTGGGACGGAGACTGGTATCGGCGCGCCTACTTTGACGACGGAACACCGCTCGGTTCTGCGGCCAACGAAGAGTGCCGGATCGACTCGATCGCGCAGTCATGGGCGGTATTGTCGGGCATCGCCCGCAGCGATCGAGCGGAGCGCGCCATGAAGGCGGTCGAACAGCATTTGGTCAAACGCGGTGACGGACTGGTCTTGCTGTTTACCCCGCCATTCGATAAGACACCCATGGACCCCGGCTACATCAAGGGGTACTTGCCAGGTGTTCGGGAAAACGGTGGCCAGTACACTCACGCTGCTATCTGGTCGGTGTTGGCCTTCGCTGAGCTGGGCGACGGTGACAAAGCGGCTGAGCTCTTCTCGATCCTCAACCCGATCAACCATGCGAGCACGCGAGCGGGAATCTACCGTTACAAGGTCGAGCCCTACGTCGCTGTGGCCGATGTTTATGCTGAGCCACCTCATGTGGGTCGCGGAGGGTGGACGTGGTACACGGGTTCGGCTGGGTGGATGTATCGAGCCGGAGTAGAGTGGATCCTCGGTTTTCGCCTCCGCGGCGAGACGCTCTATCTCGATCCGTGCATCCCGCGGGATTGGCCCAACTTCGAGTTGTCCTTTCGCTATCACTCGGCGCAGTACGAAGTGGTCGTGGAGAATCCCAATGGCGTCATGTACGGGGTGCAGGAGGTACGACTCGATGGCCTGGATCTCGAGCTCGACCACGACCGTATGCACTCGCCGACGACCCAACGCGCCCGACCCGGGGCTGGGGCACGGATCTCTCTCGTCGACGATGGGACGACGCACACCGTCGAAGTTGTTCTGGGCTAGATCCTCGTGCTGACTCAGTGCTCAACGAAGGATATCTTCCGGGTGCACGTGCGGAGAGGTGTCCGAGTGGTCGAAGGAGCGCGACTGGAAATCGCGTAGACGTTAACAGCGTCTCGCGGGTTCGAATCCCGCCCTCTCCGCCATCAATTTGTGAGGCGGTCCATTGATCAGCTCTGAGAATAGGGCGGTGCCGGCGATCGTGATCCCGGCCTATCGCGCAGAATCGACACTCTCGACGGTGATCGAGCGCATTCCGGATGCGTTCTGGGAAACTGGATCGGTCATCATCGTGAATGATGCCAGCCCGGATCGAACTGGACAGGTGGCGCGCGAGCTGGCGGCCGACAATCCACGCATAGCGGTTGTGGATCACCGTGAGAACCGCGGTTATGGGGGAGCGTTGAAAAGCGGACTTAGGGTGGCCTTGAATCGTGGTGCCGACGGCATCGCCATTGTTCACTCTGACGGGCAGTACGCGCCCGAGAAGGCTCTCGATCTTCTGGCCCCCGTCTTGCACGGTGATGCATGTATCGTTCAAGGATCTCGGCTACTGGAGGGTGGCGCACGAGGGGGAGGCATGCCTCTAACCCGGTACATTCCAAACCGCGTGCTGACAACCATCGAGAACCTGGCGTTTGGTACCGGAATGAGAGAGTTCCACAGCGGATACATGGTATACTCTCGCGCTCTGCTGGAGCGGGTCCCATACGAGAGACTACAGGACAACTACAATTTCGATGCGGAGATGATCTTGATGGCTCACTTGGCCGGGATGCGGTGCGTCGAAATCGCGATTCCCACTCGCTATGACGAACACAGTTCGAGCTTGTCGCCGATCCCGTATGGTCTCAACGTACTGCGAATGATCGGTCGTCATATCGCTGGTCACTATCGACGTCTCCTTGAAGAACACAGACGGGCCGCGGGTGCACCTATCGGATGATTTTCCATCTCCGGGACTACGTTCTTCATCCGCTGGCGATAAAGCGGTTCCACGACTTGCTAGGCGAATCTCAATACTGGTCGCCGGAACGTCGTCACGGATGGGTGCAGGAGCGACTCGATCGGACGCTACGACATGCCGTCAGGAACGTGCCCTACTATCGAAAGACGCTGGGTCCATACGAGTCTGACTTCAACGAGATGGTTGACCGACTTGACATCAGCCCTCTCCCCGCAATTACGAAGGAGATAGTGCGGAACAACTTTCGTGAGCTGTGCGCTGAGAACCTGAACGACTACGGCCCGGTGCCTACTCAAACCAGCGGGTCCACCGGAACGCCGACCAAGTTCTTCCTCGACCGGGAATCAAACATCACGCAGTTCGCTTCTATTTGGAGGGTGCTGAACTGGTCTGGGTATCGATTCGGGGACCGCTTCGCAGATCTGACCGGGTTTCTACCTAAGGACGACCGGCTCTTCCGGTATGATCTGCAGTTGAACTGCTTGCACTTGTCGTCGTTCAACTTCAAGAAAGAAAATATGCCTCTGTACGCTCAGCGCTTGAAGAGGTTCAAACCGGTGCTGATCAAGGCCTACCCATCGGCACTGGAGTTGTTTTGTCGCTGGCTGAGAGAGTTGGGTCTCGATGATTATCGGCCGCCAAGCGTCCTCACGGCGGCGGAAACTCTTCTCGAGCATCAGAAGGCGATCATTCAGGATGTTCTGCGGTGCCCGGTGTTCGATTTCTACAATCAGAACGAGAGGGCGGCGCTCTTCAGCACGTGTGAAGAGGAGACCTACCACGTGCACGAGGAGTATTCGTTCGCGGAGATCCTGGATAGATCGACTAACGGCAACGAGTCTGGTGGGACCGGGGAAGTCGTTGCCACCACCTTTCACAATCAAGCGATGCCGCTAATCCGCTATCGAACGAATGACCTAGCTGAAAAGCTCGAACGCCCTTGCGGCTGCGGTCGTACCTACGGGACCGTGAGAAACATCATTGGACGAATTGAAGACGTAGTCATCACGCCGGATGGGCGGCATGTGGGCCGGCTCGACGCCGCGTTCAAGGCTTCGCCCGGAGTGCGTCTTAGCCAGATAGTGCAGGATACCGTGGATGCTGTGGATGTAAGGATCGTGAAGGGTGTTTCATTTCAGCAGTCGGACGTGGATAAGATCGAAGATGGGCTGCGGGCCCGACTAGGAAGCGAAATCGGGATACGCTTTGCTTTTGTCGACTCGATCCCTCCAGGCACGAACGGCAAGATACAATTTGTGATTTCGAAACCTGGCCGTGAGTTGGCCTCGATGACCAATGATCGGTAGCTGAGCCAGTCGATGTGTGGGATTGTGGGAGCTGTGATGGACGAGGGGCGGGGTGCCGACCTGGTCAAGGAGATGAGGTCGTTGCTCAGCCATCGTGGTCCAGACGAGCCGGGTTTTTACTCAGACGCCGGAGTCTCACTCGGCTTTCGGCGGTTGAGTATTATCGATCCAGGCGCTGGGCACCAACCCGTGTTCAGCGAGGATGAGTCGATTGTCGTGCTCTGCAACGGCGAGATCTACAACCACGCTGATCATCGGAAGAACCTCGAGCAGAGTGGTCACCAGTTCAAGTCGGGCTCCGACGCAGAGGTTATCCCGCACCTGTATGAGCAGTTGGGCCACGACTTTGCAGGTCACCTTCACGGCATGTTTGCGATCTCACTCTATGATCGCGACAAAAGGCAGCTAGTCCTCGCGCGCGATCCAATCGGCATCAAGCCGTTGTACTACATGCAAACCTCCGAGGGGTTCTACTTCGCCTCGGAGATGAAGTGCTTCCTCCTGGTGCCCGAGTACTCTCCAGAAGTAGACCGGACTGCGCTCGATCGGCTTTTGACTTTCCGGCACATCCCCGGAGAGAATCGTCTGCTCAGTGGTGTTCGAAGCCTACCACCAGGACATCTGTTGATCTACGATCTGAGCACGCGCACAGCTCGCACAGAATGTTATTACAGTATTCCGGACAGGGCTTCGCAGTCGCGGATCAGCATGGATGAAGCGGCCGCCGAAGTTGTGCGGCTATTCGACGACTCGGTGAGAGCTAGGCTCATGAGTGACGTCCCCCTGGGTGTAGCGCTGTCTGGAGGGCTTGATTCTTCGGCAATAGCGGCCTCGGTCGCTATCCAGTCGGGACCACCGATAACATTCGCCGTGAATACTGGCGAGAAGACAGATGACGTTGAGTGTGCGCGGCTGGTTGCGGAACGTTACAAGACCGATCACCACGAGTTCAACATGGTGCCGGAAGACCTGCACGCGGTGGTGCCTACCGTGATGTGGCATGTTGAGGAGCCCTTCGGTATTGCCGAGGTGCCGTCCTATTACCTGGGAATGGCGGCCGCCAAGTTCGTTAAAGTGTTGCTTTCTGGTGACGGTGCTGACGAGCTGTTTGGGGGCTATTCCAGATTTCAGCCAATCAACATGATGCCGTTTCTGCCAAAGTCCGTCCTGAAATGGGGCTATGTGAGAGGCGTAAACGGACTCACGAAACGCGAGCGAAGACGTCTCTACGGACCGGCCCAGAGGTCCTATCTGGGGCCCGATTCGAACGTAAAGCTCGACGCGTCCCTTGATCGAACGGGAGGTACCGTCCTCGATCGGGTCTTGCGCTACGAGTTGGCAGTTCAGCTTCCACAGTATCAGCTGACACGTCTCGATAAGATGACGATGGCACACAGCGTGGAAACGCGTGTACCGTTCCTCGATACGAACCTCGTTGCCTATGTGGCAAACCTCTCTTCGAGACTGAAGGTCCGCGGCATCCGTGAGAAACTCCTTCTGAAACGTGCGATGGCGGACCGCCTACCAGCTCGGGTGATAGAGCGTCGAAAGCTCGGTCTCACCGCCCCGGCAAAGCGACTCCTTCGGGGTGACTCGGGGGATTTCTACCGTCAGGAATTGAGCGCTGGCCGCTCGACGTTGGATCACTACTTTTCATCGTCAGCGATCGACCGCTTGTTCTCTTCCTTGGGTCGTGGTGTTCTGACCATTCCAGAGCAGAAGTTGTTTCAACTTTACTCATTCTTGAAGTGGCATCAGATCTTCGTCGAGGGGGATCGGCCGACTCGAGCGGAGACGATCGAGCCCGGACCGAGTGCCTCTCAGGATCCGAGAGTAGTGGGAGGTGTCTCATCATGATCCTTGTCACTGGCGGTGCCGGTGTGATGGGCACCCAACTCGTCAAAGGGTTGATCCAGCGGGGGTTTGAAGTCCGGGTGCTGGACCGCCCTGGAACCTCGATCGAAGGCGTCGACGTCGAGCTGCGCCACGGCGACGTGAGCGATCCGAAAACACTGGAAGGCGCGTTCGAAGGCGTAGATACGGTGTACCATTTGGCAGCGGTGATCATCGCTCACGATCCGAAAGTGTTTCAAGTCGTCAATGTCGGAGGAACCCGCAACATGGTTGAGGGTGCGATCGCAGCCGGTGTAAAGCACTTCGTCTTCGTCTCATCGGCGTCGGTCTTGTATCCGTTTACGACTCCGTACTCAGAATCAAAACGCGAGTGCGAGCGCATCGTCAGCTCACAAACCGCGATGAAATACACGATCACCCGCCCTACGCTTGCCTACAACGAGCACGGCGGGCTTGAGTTTAGGATGTTCCTCGACTACTTGGAGCGGTTCCCGGTGGTTCCATTCATTGGAACCGGGAAGGCGCCCAAGAACCCGGTTCATGTCGACGATCTTTTGAAGGGGTTCCTGGCCGTGGCTGGCAATCCCAACGCCCACGACAAGACGTACAACTTCAGCGGCGGTGAAGCGATCTCGATTTGGGACCTCGCAAAGCTCATGCTGAAGCATCGGGGCAAGCAACGCCCGTTCATCCCGATTCCGGTGTGGGCGTGTAAAATGCTAGCCAGGGGTATGGCACTGGTAATGGAGAAACCGCCGCTTACATGGAACGTCATCGCAGGGATCATCCAAGACGCCAACCTCGACCACTCGGATGCGACTCGGGATCTGGGATACGAGCCGATCGGAATACGTCAAGGCCTGGAGCAGATCTGGCCGCTCGGTTAGGTGTCTCAGGCGGCGTCTGTCCGCTGCCCAACCGCGTAGAGTAGGCCCAGCAGCAGACCGGCTCCAAGAACGATCGAGATCCAAGGAGAGAGGCCGTAGGCCGTGGGGATGTCGCCCACCAGCATGCCTACGACGCCAACCGCCAACGCATACGGAATCTGAGTTCGCACGTGGTCGATGTGGTCCGAGCTGGTTGCCATGCTCGACAGAATGGTGGTGTCGGAGATCGGCGAGCAGTGATCGCCCCAGACGGCCCCTGCTAGCACGCCTGAGACGGCACCGACGAGAATCGTGTGTGCGGCGGATGCCGCCAATCCGGCGTCCGCCGCTAGCGCCACTGCCAACGGCACGACGACTGGCATCATGATCGCCATCGTTCCCCACGAGGTTCCGGTGGCGAAAGAAACAAAGGAGCAATCGCGGGTCGAGGTTGCCGGTCAACAGGCTGACGACGTAGCCGGCGGTGTGGATCTCCACGGTAATTGCGCCGATCGACCAGGCGAGCGTCAGTACGATGCACGCGAACAGCATCGCCTTCAGGCCTGCGACCCACGCGGCCATCGTCTCCTCGAGGTTCAGAATTCTCTGTGAGAGCGTCATGACTGCCGCCACCACGCAGGCCGCAAACGAACCCCAGATGAGCGATGAGAATGAGTTCCCGTTGGCGACGACGTTCTGAAGGCCGAGGTCGGGATCACCTGCTGCCAGCACCGCTTCGCGGCCGGTTGTGTACATGCCAATCAGTGTGATCGCCGCCACGGTGCCGATCGGTACGAGCGCGTTCCACCAACGACGTGGCCTGCCTTCGATGGGATTCAAGATCTCGGCGTCAAAATCACTCGCGGGATTGGCGCCTTCGCGGAGGACTTCTCCCTCTCGGTGAGCGCGCAGTTCGGCCGCCAGCATGGGGCCATAATCGCGATTCGTCACGATCACCATCAGCACGAAGGCCAACGCCAGGATCGGATAGAACCGGTACGGGATGCTCTGGACGAACAAGACATACGGCTCGATACCCAGATTGAGCGGCTCCAGCGCGCTGTCGATCAACCCAACCTCGAAGCCGATCCAACCGCCGATCAGCGCGATCGATGCCACCGGCGCGGCGGTCGAGTCAACGATGTAGGCGAGTTTTTCGCGGCTGATATTGAGACCGTCGGTTACCGGGCGCATCGTGCTGCCGACGATCAGCGTATTCGAGTAGTCGTCGAAGAAGATCAACAGCCCCATGACGTACGCCGCCAGTTGCCCTCGGATGGGGCCCACCGCATGCCGCGTAATCGAGTCGACGACACCATGGGTACCGCCGTTGCGGCTGATGATGCCGACCATGCCTCCCAGCAGAAAGGTGAATATCAGGATCTGAGCGTTGTTGGGGTCAGTGATCGCCTCGACGATGTACTTGTCGATCGTCCGTACTATCGCGGTCAGCGGGTTCCAATTGTAGATGAACAGCGCCCCGAGCCAGACACCCGCCAGGAGCGAAATCACGACCTGTCGAAAAAGCAGCGCGAACGTGATGGCGATGAGCGAAGGCAAAACTGATAGCCAGCCCGGTAGAACGCGTGTCTGCGCGGTGGCTGACCCTGCCGGCGTTTCCAACGTCACCCCGATACCGGGTCGCTCGAGCGCGAGGCCCGCTACCTTGATTGAATCGCCGCCGGCCACCGTGCCGCGGCTAATGGGTTGGGCCGCGCCCGCTATGGTGACGGTGAACGAGAGGCTGTCTCCGGGGGCAGTCCCTTCGGCTACGACCCACCCCTCGAACGGGACTCCCTCCAAGACTACCCTTGGTAGCTCGAGCCGCGCCTGATCGGTGGTGGATCGATCTTGTGCGAGCACCGTGGAAGCGGTGCAAGCCAAACCGATCGCGATCGCGAGAACCGGTCTCACCAAGACGGTCTCCGTTTGGAAGATCGAGGGATCCCCCCAAACTAACCGCGAGAAGCGTTCAGGAAAGCCCCACCAGCGATTTTGTTGACACCCCAGCATCCCGGATCGTAGGTTCGGCTCTGCCTTTCAAAAGGGCCGCGAGCCGGACCGACAACACCACTCACAGGAGGCGCGGTTGGGGACCGTGATCATGGACGCGCAGGCGATTGACCGTGCGCTGACGCGGATCGCCCACGAGATCATAGAAGAGACCAGCGGCGTGGAAGACCTGGCGATCATCGGTATTCAGCGCCGCGGGGTACAGCTTGCACAGCACATCGTAGCTGAGATCGAGCGCACCGAGGGGAAGGCGCCGCTGAAGGGTGTGATGGACATCACCCTCTACCGGGATGACCTCCAGGCGATCGGCGACCAAGCGGTGGTTGAGAAGACCGAGATCCCGTTCAAGGTGGAAGGCAAGGTCATTGTGCTTGTCGATGACGTCCTCTACACCGGGCGGACTGTTCGCGCCGCGCTCAACGAGATAATGGATTTCGGTCGCCCGCGTCGCGTCATGCTCGCAGTGTTGGTCGATCGTGGCCACCGTGAGATCCCGATTCGGGCGGACTTCGTCGGGAAGAACGTGCCGACCTCAAAGAGTCAGCAGATCAAAGTCAAAGTCCAGGAGCTCGACGGGACGCGCGCCGTAGACTTGGTGGAAAGGGAAGAGGCCGACAGCTGACGTTTCGCCGCAAGGACCTGCTCGGCCTGGCCGGCCTGTCGGCCGAGGAGATCACGGACCTTCTCGACCGCGGCGAGCGCATGCTGGGATCGACCGCGGCCAGTGGTCATGTTGCCGCCGGTCTGTCCGTAGCCAACCTCATCCTCGAGCCGTCGACGCGCACCCGCTGTTCGTTCGAGTTGGCCGAACAGCGGCTGAAGATCGAACGGGTGACGGTGAGCGAGGGGTCGAGTTTCGCTAAGGGTGAGACGCTGTTCGACACGGCGCGGACTCTGGCCGCGATGGGTGTAAACACGTTCGTGCTCCGGCACCCAAAAGTTGGTGCGCCGGAACGTCTGGCGTCCGCCATGCCGAATGCCCACGTTGTCAACGCTGGCGATGGGACCGGCGAGCACCCGACACAGGCGCTACTCGACTTGTTGACTCTGCGCCGGTACTGGGGCTCCGTCGAGGCGCGCACGGTGTTGATCGTTGGCGATATTGTCCACAGCCGGGTGGCGCGATCGAACTATCATGGCTTGATCGCGCTGGATGGGTCGGTCGTTTTTTGCGGACCGGAATCGTTTTTGCCGTCACCCGAAGAGTTTCCCGAAGCA
>JBDHFX010000031.1:0-16142 GCA_039590215.1 Gemmatimonadota bacterium
CGCCAGACCTCTCGATTGAAAGGGTTGGAACCTGCAGAAAACGACCGGAAACGGGCGTCTAATCTAGTCTGTGTGGGGAAAAACCGTCAACTCGCGGGGTCCGATTCGACGATCCGGACCGAAGTCTCGAGGTCGATGTCCGGAGCCATCGAACTCCACACCGAACAATAGGTCGACCGGCTGAGCTCGACCGCGCGATCGGCCTTGCGAGGGTCGACCCCTCGGCCGGTCAGGGCGATGCCGAGCCGGATCGCTGTGAACCGGCGTGGGGGGTCATCCCGCCGGTCGGCGGACACATCCAGCGTGCAGGCGGTCAGATCCTGTCGTCCCTTGGTCAGGATGTCGACGATGTCGATCCCCATACAGGCACCGAGCGCGATCAGCGCGCTCTCCATCGGCGTGGCACCGATCTCGGCGTCGCCGTCGACCGTCAGCTCGATCCCGCCTGGTGTCCGAGCCCGGAATCGTTTCTCGCCTTGCCAATCGACCTTGATCTTCATCGGGATCTCCTTCCGTTTCTTATTCCGATCAGTCCGGATCAACATCTTCATCGTGCACGTGGACCACGCTTCCGGTCCTGGCACCGATGATGGGCCGGACAATTGCGGCAAGCACTAGGCTCAATCCGAACGCGACGACGAGCAAAGGACCGGTAGTGATATCCCACACGAACGAGCTGACGACCCCAGCGACCAACGTGAGCGCTCCCACTGCCCACGCGATCATCAATCCCCGAACCAGGTGGTCGGTGAACAGAAACGCGATCACACCCGGTATCACCAGCATGCTGAAGACCAACAGTACACCGGCGATATCCACCGAGAAGCTGATCACGAACCCTAAGCTCAGGTAGAACACGAAATCCCACCAACGAGGCCGCTTTGCCTTCTCGGGTTCGAACGATGCGTCGAGAAGCTGCCTTCGAAACACCCAATGGAACGCGCCAAACACCGCGTAGGCGGCGGTGAGATTGATCACCGTGCGCCAATCCACCCAGATCAAGTTCCCGGTCAAGGTTTCGCGAATGTGCTCCGCACCCTCGGCGGTGAACCCGGCCAGCAGCAAAACCGCTGCTGACGCTACGACATAAGCGATTCCGATGATCGCTTCCTGCGGGACCGGTGAGTTCTCCAGCCGAGTGAAGCTGAAGATCAACGCCCCGACCGCGGTGAAGAGGAGAGCGAAGGCCAGCGATCCCCCCGTTCCATGCTCGAGACCGACCAACAACGCGGCGGTGGTCCCGAACGCCGCGATCTGGGCGAAGGCGAGATCGACGAAGATCACTCCACGCGACAACACATGGAGCCCGAGGTAAGCGTGCATTACAAGAATGATCAGTGCGGCGAGTAGCGGTAGGATGATCAGGTCGAGCATCGGTCGCTAGCTACCTGCCCTTCGGAACCCATCGGCGATGTCACCAATCCACCCATCCACCATCGCAAAGTAGCCCTCGGCACCCGATCCAGCGGGCGGCTGCAGCGGCAGCACGACCGGAATCGCCTCGCCACGGCTGGCCACGGATTCGACCTTGCGACCATCGAAATAGGTGGCGGCCAGCAGCACCCGAATACCCTGGCCCTTCATCATCTCGATGAGCTGGGCCACGTGGCGGGGGGTCGGCGCGATGCCGGGCTTGGACTCGACGTAGTCAGCGCATGTCAACTCGAACCGTTGTTCCAGGTACGCCCAGTTCTTGTGATAACAGATCAGTTTTTGGCCCCGGAACGATTCCGCAGCTTTTAGCCACCCCCCCAGCTCGTCGATCAACGGCTTTTCCTCGAGTGCGTTCTCGCGCAGGAAGCCAAACAACGTGCCCGCCCGCGCCAACCGCTCGAGCGTGTCACTACCCAACAGGTCGACCAGACGAGGACCAAACAGACGGCGATGAACTTCGGCGCGAAATCGTGCCAATCCGCGATCAAAGATCGCCGATCGATCCGGTGCGACGCGTTTCAATCCGGTGGTGATGTTCTGCGCAACCTGGAGGACCCGGAGCGGATCGGTCGTCAAGTGGGGGTTTCCGTAGATGTGCACGTCGCCCCCACTTCGATCCACCGCAGAGGGGATATCCAACAGCGTGATCCCCGTGTACGCGGTCACGTAGCCCTGGCCGCCCTCGCTCACCTTCGCGTTGCCCGCCTTGTCGAGCAGAGTAGGAACCCAGAGCTCGAGATCCAAGCCGGTGGTGATGAACATGTCGGCCCGCCGAAGATCGAGCGCGAAGCTAGGCTTCGGTCTCACGAAGTGGGCATCTTCGTTTGGGTTCGCGATCGATGTGACCTCGACTTCGTCGCCCCCGATCGCGCGCGTCAGCGTTGCGTAGATCGGCAGTGTTGTAACGACCCGTAGCGGTGCTCGCGATGGGGGATCCGTCGGTTCAGCGGTCGCGAAGTTCGTTAGCGACGGGTCTGGAGCCGCAGTGAATAGTGCCAGCGTCATCGTGAGGACTCGGAACATTATCTATCTCCGCTTGTGTTCCCTAGTACGTCTCGTGCTTGTGCGGACCCAGCGATACAGTCGCCTGGACGACGAACAGACCGTCCGTGCCGTGCGGTCTGTCGATGACGTCGTACTCAGCCCGGATTCGAACCCACTCGCTTTGCCACCACGTTAACGTCGGCGCGATGAGCCACACGCTCTCGCCGGAATCGGCCGGATCCTCCACCCAGCCGTAACGCCCCCCGATCAACCAGCTCTGCGAGAGTCGACCCTCGCCGTTGATCCAAGCCCCCGTAGCACCCCGAACATCAAGGTCTGCGGGAACGTCGCCTGGATCGCGGATCATCACGCCGCCCCGTACGACGACTCCACGGTACCGTGATCGATCCGGAGGTGCCCACGTGAGTGCGCCTTCGACTCCGAACAGCCGCTGATCGTAGCTCGACTCTTCGGTGTCGTGATCGCCAAGCAACGCGCTAACTCCGAGGTCGAGGTCAACCGCCTCGGTAAGCTGCCAGAAACCGTTCACGTGACCCAGCAGCGACGGTCCGGTCGATTCGCCGAACAACGCCTCGTTGGAGCTCCGATTCACCTCGACCGTGACCTCGTAGGTCCCAGCCCCTGAAACCGGCACCAGCCAGTGCAACGAAACTCCGGCCTGCGCTAGCGCCTCCTCGCCGATAAGTGCGAGGTGTGGCAACGAACGACTCTGGAACGGCAGCGCGTGCTGATGCCAACGATTGAGGGTACCGAACTGCTGGAAGAACTGCCCCAGCTTGAGCCCAAGACCACCCGGAAGATTCACCCATTCGACGTGACCTTCTTCGATCTCCACACCCCCCTCTTCTTCCTCTTCGTCTTCGTCGATGAACGGTACGATCTCGGCCCCGGGGGTCTCGTGACTGACAAAGATCTTGGCCCTCGAGTAAGGATCGAGAGCGGACTGGAACGCGAACTCGAACTCGCGCGGGACGAAGTTGTCGCTGTCAGGATCTTCGGTTCCCACAGCCGCAAACAGGTCCGCGGTCACGCTGATCTCGGGGTTGAGCGCTTGGAGCGATCGCTGCCGACTGACAAACTCCTGGTCCTCCGAAGCGGTGGGGGCATCTAACGTGTCGGCTTCGGCCGCGGCGGCCTCGGCGGCAGCCCGCAGCTTAGCTACCGCATCCGTCGTGTCAGCCTCGGTATCATCGACTTCAGCCTCGGCTTGCAACTTTTCGATCTGCCCCTTCAGGAGCTCGACCTCGGCTCGAAGAGAGTCGACCTGGACTTGGGTCGCCGCCTGGGCTGACACCTTGGCGGGTAGAAATGCGAAACTGATCGACCCCAGCAAAACGAAGAGAATCACTAGGCGCAGTGTACCGTTCATCGGCGGTCAGTATACCATAGGCCCCGTGGAATGATCCATCATGCCGCCCGTAACGACGGTGGTCTATCTTCGATCGTTCATGACCACAACGGTTGCAACTCGACAGCTCGAGCTCGACGGGTTTTCGGTCCTGCTCCGTGAGGCCGGGATCGGCGCCGGCCTGCCGCTCCTCTGCCTCCATGGCGGTCCCGGTATGGACGCGGCGTACTTCTTCCCACCCGACCGGTTTGGTCCGGGCCTGTCGGAGTTGGCCCGACACCACCACATCATCGCCTACGATCAGCGCGGGTGTGGCGGCTCGGGGGAGCCGGATGTCGAGCAACCGCTCGTGCTCTCACGCCATGTCGACGACATCGACGCGGTTCGGGAAGCGCTCGGGTTCGACACGGTGGCGTTGCTGGGCCACTCGTTCGGTGCAGTACTGGCCCTGCTCTACGCTCTCAGACACGGCGACAGTGTGTCGCACCTCATTCTGATCGGCGGTGCACCGGACCGTGGATTCATGGACGGCTACCGCGATGCGGTTCAAGAGTTGCCATTGGAAACGCAGCAGGAGCTGGCCGAGCTCGACCGTGCGGAGCTGACCGACGAAGTATTTCGACAACGTTTTCTAACCACGTTGCCGCTCTACTTTCACCAAGCGCTTGAACCCGAGGACGCTGAAGCGTTCATCTCAGCGACGTCGTTCAGCGCCCGTGTCAACCGCTCGATCGCGGTCGACCTGCAGAGCTACGACCTGGCCCCCGCGCTGCCGAACGTGAGGGCGCCGGCGCTGGTCGTGTACGGCGAGAGCGATCGGGTCGTCCAGCCACGTTATCAACTCCAGTTCCGCGGTTCGCTGCTGACCTCCCGCTTCGTGGCGTTCTTCGAGAGCGGTCACTTCCCGTTCCTCGAGGAGCCGGACGCGTTCGCGCGCGTGACGCATTACTTTCTGGAGCACGGCGATCGATCCGCGGTCCAACCGACCGTCAGCATCGACTTTCCACCACCACCGGAAGACTCATGATCTATCTCATCACCATCGTCGTCTATCTGCTGGGGCTGCTCGGCGTAGGGGTGTGGAAATCCCGCGGAGTAAAAACCCAGGACGACATCATGGTCGCCGGTCGCCGGTTAGGGACCGGCGTCCTGGCGCTCACCATGTTGGCGACGTGGGTCGGGACCGGCAGCCTGCTTGGAGGCGCTGGCGCCGGCTACAACTATGGACTGGCCGCGGTCTGGTTCTCGATAGGCGCCTGGCTGGGCATCTTTATTCTGTGGTTTATCGCGCCACGGGCACGGGCTTTCGCCAGCTACACCGTGCCCGACTTGCTCGAGGCCCGGTATCACCCCGTAGCGCAGACCCTGGCGACGCTGGTCACGATCATCGCGTACACCACGATCGTCGCCTACCAGTTTCGTGGCGGCTCGCTGATCCTCAACCTGACGGTCGATCTCGACGCCGTGTTGACGGGTTGGACCGGCATCGACTGGCCGTGGGGCATGATCGTCACGGCGCTCGTCGTGATCACGTACACCGGACTGGCCGGCATGATGTCCGTCGTCTACACCGACGTCGTCAACGGTGTGCTGCTGATCTCGGGTTTGGTGCTGGCGACACCGTTTTTCTTGAGCGACGCGGGCGGGTTCACACAAATCCATCAGAGTCTGCCCGAGTCTCACTTCACGCTCTTTGGCACCCTCACGCCAGCCCAGATCCTCGGCCTCGGCCTGCCACCGTTGGCCCTGATCCTCGCGGAAGCCAACATGTACCAGCGGTTTTTCAGTGCCCGGGACGTGGCAACCGCGCGCAGGGCGGTGCCGATCTGGATCGGGCTGACGATCTTCGTCGAGTCGCTAATCGTCGTGTTGGCGGTGCTCGGGCGAGTGGTCTACCCGGATCTGTCGATCCCCACCGGCGAGCACGAGCAGATTCTGCTGGTCGTTCTGAGAAACGCGTTGCCGGCAGGAATCGCCGCGGTCATGCTCTCGGCCGCGGTTGCGATCGTCGTCTCGACCGGAACATCGTTCCTGTTGGTGCCGGCCACGAACATCGTGCACGACATCTATCAGAAACGCATTCGTCCCGAAGCATCTCAAGTCACGATCGTCAGGCTGACACGGACCGTGATCATCGTGCTGGGGGTCGTCGCCTTTATCCAGATTCAGTTCTTTACCTCGGTTTTGTCGATGGCGCTGTACGCGTACACGATGTACGGGGCACTGACACCCGCGGTGCTGGCGACCTTCTTTTGGAAGCGAGCCAACGCGGCCGGTGCGATCGCTTCCATTACCGGTGGCATGGTGACGACCTTCGTCTGGCAGTTCGGTGTACCACGCGGGTGGATCCCAGGACTGCCGGACGCGATCGCGTCGCTCGATGCGGTCATTCCAGCGCTCCTTATCGCCGTTGTCTTGCTGATTGTCGTGAGCTTGGCGACAGCGCCGCCACCGGAGTCCAAGTGGCGACCATTCCAGAACCTCGAACCAGGAGAGAATCCATGATAGCTGACAAGATCGAAGCGCCCCTGCGGGTGGTGGCCGCCATCGGCTTAGCGCTCGCTCTGGCTTGCGGCGGCGGCGAAGAGCCCGCCCCGGCCGAGACAAACGTCCCAGCGGACGACACCCCGGTGGTCGCTGACTCGTTGATCGAGCAGGAGGTTCAATACCGGCTCGATGCCGATCCGCGACTCGACGTGGAGGGTGTCTCGATCACCGCAAGCAGCGAGGACCAGGTCGTGTCGTTGGTTGGCGAGGTGCCGTCCCGACTCGAATCATCGATGGCAGAAGAAGTCGCCATATCCGTGTTCGGCGTTAAGCGGGTCGTGACGGAATCGCTGCAGGTCGCTTCCGAGAGACAGTGAACACGACACGGCGCGGTTTTCTCAAGGGCGGGGTGTCGGTCGCCGCCGGGACGGCGCTGGCGACGCCGAGTCGCGCGGCTTCGGCCTGGCGCAACGTCCTGCCAGTTTCACGACCCGTTGCCGGGCCGGTGGCGGTCTCCAGCGGCAACGGTCAACCCGCGGTTGCCCGCGCGCTCGAGCTCCTGAACGAGGGTTCGGACCCACTCGATGCGGTCATCGCCGGTGTCAACATCGTCGAGGCCGATCCCGACGACGTCACCGTCGGGTACGGCGGTCTGCCCAACGCCGACGGCGTGGTGCAGCTCGACTCGTGTTGCATGCACGGTCCCACCCATCGGGGTGGTGGTGTAGCCGCGCTGGAGGGATTCCGGCATCCGTCCAGGGTGGCGCGGCTGGTCATGGAAGAGACCGACCACGTGTTGCTGGTCGGCAAAGGCGCCCGAAAGTTCGCGCTCGAGTACGGTTTCGAAGAGGAGAACCTGCTGACCGACACGGCGCGCCAGATCTGGCTCTATTGGCGCGGAACCCAGACCGAGATCGATGATTATCTGGTGCCCGACACCGAGGGGTTCACCCCGCGCGCCAAGCAGATCATCGAGAACAACCCGAACCTCTTCTATCCCGAGCAGCCGCGGCCATCAGGAACTATCAACTGTTGCGCGGTCGACGCCAACGGTGATCTGGCCGGTGTCACCACCACCAGCGGACTGTTCTTCAAGATCCCCGGTCGGGTCGGCGACTCACCGATCTTGGGCGCTGGGCTGTACGTCGACAACGACGTCGGCGCCGCGGGCTCGACCGGCCGCGGCGAGGCGAACCTGCTCAACCTGACGTCGTTCCTCGTGGTAGAGGAGATGCGGCGCGGTCAATCACCGACCGAGGCGTGTCTGGCGGGGTGCCGACGGATCGTCGAGAACAACGTCGAGGATCGGCTCAGAAAACCAAACGGTCACCCGACCTTTAACGTCTCGTTCTACGCCGTCAACAAAGGCGGCGAGTACAGCTCCGCATCGATCTACGGGCCAGGACGGTTCGCGGTCGCTGGAGCCGGGGGCGCCGGGCGACACGAAGACCGCGCGATCTTGTTGCCGCAAGGGTAACCCCGCTCGGAGAGCCCTAGCTACCAACCTCGCGGAACGCTTCCACGACCGGCTTCCGCGCCGCGCGGCGCGCGGGCAAGAAGCCACCGATCAAGCCCATGACCAGTGCGAACACAATGCCCGCCGCCAGCAGCGTCGGTGTGACCCGAAACGCAAACGCAACTTCGCTGAACGAGTTCCAATTCGTGGTGCTGGTCACGAGCCCGTTGATGGGAAGCGCGATAAGGCAGCCGATGAGCCCACCGAGCAGCGCGATCAGCATCGACTCCACGACGAACGAGGCGAGCACTGAGCGTGGCTTGAACCCGAGCGCGAGGAGCACACCGATCTCGGGGGCCCGCGAGTCGACCGCCGAATACATGGTATTGATCGCCCCGAACACCGCCCCGATCGCCATCACGCCGGCGATGAAAATGGCCAGGAAGCGGAGAATTCCGCCTAACAGCGTGCCCTGGTTGGCGTAGAACTCCCGTTCGAGGTGGGCATCCACGGCCAGCCGAGGGTCTGCTTCGAGGGTCTCTGCAATTCCGTCGAAGGCCGATGGATCCTGCATACGGAGGGCGACGGTCTGGAAGACCTGACCCCGAAATACGGGCATGAACAGCTCGTTTTCCCCCCAGACCTCGGACTCAAACGAAGAGCCGCCCGCCTCGAAGTGTCCGACGACCTCCCAATCACGGCCGGCGAATCGGAGCGACTGGCCGATCTCCGTGTTGGGAACCCGCTCGACCAGCGTCTTGCCGACGATGATTTCACCGGAGCCGGGGCGGAATGTCCGGCCTTCGATTATTCGGACTCCGTTGCGCACTTCGAACGCCTTCGGGCTGACACCCCGAATAACGACGTTGGCCATACCACCGTTGCGCCGCTCTAGTCCGACGACGACAAACGTCTCGGGACTGATCAGGGGCTCGCCGTTGGTATCCTCGGCGATGAACGGGAGAGCAGAAATGGCATTGGCGATATCACGCGTGATGCCACTGCTCATCTCAGAATCCGCCCCCCTCCGCAGCACAAGGATGTTTTCCGTGGAGCCCGTCTTGACGAGCGCGGCCTGAAAACCGATCGAGAGGGCCATCATTCCGATGAACACGGCCACGACCAGAGCCATGCCTAGTGCTGTGGTGAGCGTCGAGATCGGTCTCGCCCGGAGGCTCCGCAGGTTGTAGAGAATCGGAATCTTCATGCGTGGCTCTGCCTCATGTCTCTCACGCCACGCGCCGGAGCGCCTCAACAACCGAAAGGCGCGCCGTCTGACGGGCCGGGACCAGTCCGCTGATCAGGCCCAGCGCGATCGCAATCGCGAGGCCCTGAAGCATCGTCGAGGGTAGAACCGTATACCCCGGGAGCATGCTACCCAGCGACGCGTTGTTGCTGAGGATCACCACCGCCGCCGCCAGCCCTATGACGCCGCCCACCACGCTGATGGCCAGCGACTCGGCAACGACCAGCCGCGACAGCAGACCGTCCCTGTACCCGAGCGTCTTGAGCACCGCCACTTCATTTACGCGCTCGCGCGAGGACATCATCATCGTGTTCGCGGCGACGAGGAGAATGGCGAAGAAGACCGCCGTCCCGATCGCACGCATGAGGAAAGCGACGTTCCCCCACATCGTCACGAAGCCGGCCTGGAACGCTTTCTCGGTCTCCGTCTGAGTTGGCGCGGTCGAGTTCTCAAAGCTGGCATCGATCTGCTGCGCGATCTCCGTAGCCAAGCCGGGATCCGAGGGCTGAACGATAAACCACCCGGGCGTGGCGGCCTCGCCTGAGTTCTCATACAGGTAGCTGTAGTGGAAGTACATGCTCTCATCGCCGAAGCTCGGGTTGTCCGGCTCGTAGACGCCTCGGATCACGAATTCCCAGTCGCCGGGGAAGATCGTTCCCTGCAGCACGAGCGTCTGACCGAGCGACCACCCGAACCGTTCCATGAGTCCCTGACCAACGATGGTGGCTGATTTCTCGCCCTTGAACGCTTCTAGCTGCGCCGGATCCACTTCGATCTCGGGATAGATCGGGAAAAACGTCTCCGTATCGACAGCGAACTGCGCGAAGTAGTTGCGCGAGTCGATGTACGTGCCGCCGAACCAGTTTGCCCACGAGACCGATTGAACTCCATCCACAGCCCGAAGCCGCTGTGTGTACGCCTCGGGCAGTGGGAACGTGATGCCGGTGGCGTTTCGGGTGATCAGCCGCGACTCGCTCCCGACCTCGGTCGAGGCATCGAGCGCCGTCAGCACCGACTGGAGCGCAGCGAACAGAAAAAGCGCCACCGCCACGCTGAGCGCCGTGAGGATGCTACGGCGTTTGTTACGCGTCAGGTTCTTCCATACGAGCCGCGCGTGCTTCATTGGTGCAGCACACCTTTCTCGAGGTACATCATCCTGTGCGCCCGGTCGGCCGCATGCTGATCGTGGGTGACCATCAGCACCGTCTTATTGAATTCGGAGTTCAACCGTTCGATTAAAGTCAGGATCTCTTCGGCCGATGTGGCGTCCAGATCACCCGTCGGCTCGTCCGCCAGGATCATCAGTGGATCGCTGACGATCGCGCGCGCGATTCCGACCCGCTGTTCCTGGCCACTCGACAGTTGCCTCGGATAGTGCTTCATCCGGTCCGACAAGCTCACGACGTTGAGCGCTACCTCAACCCGCTCGCGCCGTTCGTCCTTAGACAAGTTCGTGAGTAGGAGCGGCAGCTCGACGTTCTGGAAGGCGGTCAAGACCGGCAGCAGGTTGTAGAACTGAAACACGAACCCCACATGGGTGGCGCGCCAATCAGCGAGCTTGTTGATACTCAGGCTGGTGATCTCCGACCCATCGATGGTGATCGTTCCTGAGTCTGGCTGGTCGAGCCCCGCCAAGAGATTGAGCAGCGTGCTCTTCCCGCTGCCGGAAGGGCCCATCAAAGACAGGTACTCGCCGGCCTCGATGTCGAGTTCGACGTTCTCGAGAACCGAGATGATTTCGGCCTCGGTCTCGTATCGCTTGGTGAGATTACGTAGTTCGACCAGGGCCATGCCTTTCACTTTCTCTCAAGTGTAGAGACCAACTACTCGGGCTCTGTGACTCGGGCGCCGTCTTCGAGTTCTCCGTTGGCGCTCGTGACCAAACGCTCGCCACCCGATAGCCCGGAGAGGATCTCGCGCTGACCACCGGAAACGGGTCCCGCCTCGACGGTCCGCCGCTCGAGCCGACTATCGCGCACGAGCCAGACGACCGCCTGGCCGGCCTCGTCGCGCACCGTCTCGGATGGCACCATGACGCGCGCCGGCTTCACAGTCCCCGCCTCCCCGGTGCTGGCGGGCTCGCGAAACTCGACCCGAGCCGCCATCTCCGGCAACACGCGATCGTCAACATCCAGGATTGCGACCTTTACCTCCACCGTAGCGCGCTGCCGATCGGCCGTCGGCACGATCTGACGAATCTCGCCTTCGTATGCGTCCCGAGGGTAGGCATCGAGCCGAATCTCCGCGGGCTGATCGTTCTCGAGCTGTGCGATGTAGGCCTCGTTGACGTCCACTTCGACCTCGAGCGTCTCGAGATCGGCCATGGTAACGACCGCACCCCGGGTCAACCCGCTCCCCGTAGCGACCGGCGCGACCACCTCACCCAGCTCGGCGTCTTTCCTCAGAATCGTGCCATCGAACGGCGCGCGGATGTACGTCAAATCGAGGTTCGATTGCGCCAGGGCAAGGGCTGCGCGATCGACGTCGATCTGCGCCTCCTGTAGCCCGACTCGTGCCTCGGCGCTGGACAGCTCGGCCGCGATACGCTCGACCTCCTGCTCCGACGCCGCGTCTTTGGCCCCGAGCTCTTCGACCCGCACCAGATCTCGCCGGAGCTGATCGCGTACGGCGACCGCGTCCGCGAGCCCAGCCCGGGAGCGTTGCACGTTGGCCCGCTCCTGCGAAACGGCAGCTCGGTAGTCGTCGTTTTCGAGCCGGGCGATCATATCACCCTTCCTGACGACGACACCGACATCCACCGGGAGAGAATCGAGACGACCCGTGACGCGCGAGGAGACCGAAGCCTGAGTGCGCGCAACTACGTAGCCGTTGGCGGTGATGCCCGTGGACGAGCCCGCCCCGCCTCCGGACAGCTGCACCAGCGCGGTGGTCACCTCGACTCCGCCCCGGCTTCGGGTCCAGAGAAAACCAGCTCCGAGCAGGAATAACACGATCACTACGGCGGCGATCGTGCGCGTTCGCCGGCTCGACCGTGACCCCGAACCGCGAGCGGTCCCGCGATCCAGGGTCAGCTTGGATAGATCAGAGGATCCGGCTTCAGACATCTATTGAGTGGCGGAACCCCTACTTCATCGTCCAGGTGCCGTCGTAGCGCACGATGTACTTGCCATCGCCCCAGGTGTGGACGTTCGAGTAGGTCCCACCCCCGACCATACCCTCGAACTTGCCGGTACCAGCGAAATACTCCCACTCGCCGCCATCGGCCCCACCTCGCCACCAGAGCGAGTAGGTATCGTCATCGTCGTCGATGCCGTTGCACAAACCGCTGGCCGCCACACTACCGTCGGTGCCGGTAACGGTCAGCCCGGTGCAATCGAAGTTGATCAAGTACAGCGGATCGTCCGTGTCATCGGCGTTGACGAATCCGCGTACCGCCCAGCGCGTAGTGGTTCCGCCGTCGGCGTTTTCGCTCACCGTCGAGCCGTGCGGGACGTACATCGCCAAACCGCCGCCGGAAACTTCCGTCTGCGCCTCAACTGTCGTCGCGACTACAAACGATACCGCTACCGCTGCGATCATTGAAGACAGGAGCTTTGTCACGTTAATCCCCCCTTGTTTGGTGCGTTGATCGATTCGATTCAAAGGAGTGTCCTGACAATTGTAGCGCCGACACAGGGGTAGGGGCACTCTGGCCCGGCAGGTTCCTGCCTACTTTACTGCGCCCGACCCGCCTAGCTCTTGCTACTCCTTCACCGCCCACTCGGTTGATCGTCAAGGTCAACAGTCCCCGTCGAGCCTCGTCGTCGCAGTTCTCGACTGGGTCTTAGCCGAGCTAGTTCGGGTTTACCACGGTGTAACCGCCGAGGAGGCGCAGAATCTGATCGCTGGGCTAGTGACTCGCGTGGTACCAGTTATCGAGGACTTCGACGGCTATCTGAAGGTGCTCAATCCCAAGCTTCGAGCTAGTGAACATTGTCTGGTGCTACTGTACCAGCGCGACCGTGCTGGCGCTGAATTCAACGAGCTGGAGAGACGGGCACGCCTCAAGATGCGACCGAATCTGCCACGAACGCTGCGTCGACTTGAGCACGATCTAGCGTTGATCCATCATGACGAAAACCTGTATCTGATAACAGCGGCTGGCAAGGCGCACGTTGAAACCAAACGGCTGCTCGGCTGATGCCGATCGGTTCCTGGCTTGACCGATCAGAGTCCCGAGCGTCATGGGATTGCCTGATGACGATTGCGATGCAGCGCGAGTGCGGTCAGGAAGAGTCCCAGCGACACTGCGGCCGATACCAGGCAGTACCGACACCAGGCGTCGATCACCGCCGCCTGGAGGTAGACGAAGACCGCCGATGTGGCCACCGCGACGGCGGTGATCGCGACAAAGGCGATGCCGAGACTCCGGCTCCATCCCGACGACGGCGTCCACACGATCAGGTTGACGACCACGTAATAGATGAGACCCAAGAGCGCGACCGGCACCCCAGCGACGATCGCGTACTGGCTGGTGGTGACGATGTCACACCCGCCACCCGGCCCACACGCCAGCGAGCCCGCCCCGTAGTGGGTCGCCGTCAGGTAGGTGGCATCGAGAAAGCCGACCAGGGCCAGCGCCCGAGCGATCCATAGAATTCCGGTCATGGCCGATAAAACTACGCGGTCGATCGCCAACCATCCGCTGGGCGGCGCATCCAGAGGATCACGCAACCAGCAGCAACCGCGAGCGTAGCGGCTAACCCGCCCTCGATACCGAACTCGCCACCGGTGAAGAGCGCCGGGCCGGCGAGCGACAGCGGTTGCCAACCACCATCCAGCGACTGACCTGTCACGGTGAGTCCGAGCACCGGTCCCAACAGGAAGTTCCAGGCGAAATGCGCGGCGATCGGAAGCCAAAGGTTACGGGTAACGATGTACGCCAACCCGAACAGAACCCCGGCCAGGAGCAGATTGACGACCGGCAGGATCGCACCCTCGGCGAGCGCGCCACCGTGCAGGGCCACGAAAAAGATCGACGACCACAGCAGCGCTTTCCACCATCCAAACTTTGCTTCGATCGTCTGCAGCACGTAACCGCGAACGGTGAGCTCCTGGGTCACGGCATTGGCCAACAAGGCGACGCCGAGAATCAGCATCGGAGATCCGGGCGAACCACTACCGCCGCGCACACCAAGCCACCCCCCGAACCACACCAACACCAGCGCCAGCCCGAGCATCGCGGTTCCGAGCAGTACCCCGAGCCCCGCCTCTCTCAATAGTCGGTTGGCCTTGAAGCCGATGCTCTGAAACGGGCGGTGGTCGACAAATCGCAGCATCAGCCACACCGCTACTAACAACATCAGTGCGCTAGCGGTTTCGACGTACAGTCGATCGAGGGGCGTGATCGACTCTTCGCTCGACCCGAAACCGCCGCGCAACACGAAGAAGGGCGCGAGCAGCACGCCCCAAACGATGAGCAACGCAAGGATGCGGAGCGCGACCGCGCCGACCGCTTTGATCGTGGAAGCTAGGTGGCTAGTTATCCGGAACCGGGAAAGGCAACGGTCCTGGTGTGTCCTGACACCCACCCGGAGGCAGTGGCAACGTGCACAGCGCGTCTCCCGGTCCAGTCGGACTCGTCGGAGCACCCGGTCCCGCCGGACCACCTGGTCCTGTCGGTCCGAACAAAGGCCCGTCGTCGTTGCCCAACGGGTTGGGGTCGCCCAATCCGCTGCACGACACGACCGACACCGTGACAATCAGTGTAAAGGTGCGGATTGAAGAGATCATCTGTATTCAGTTTATCCACCCATCTGAAATCCTGCAAATCACCTTGCCACCCTTCTGTTTTCGGTTTATTTTCGGTTTCCTTGAGATATGATAGGCACAAATAGACAGGAATAGGCATTTGCTAGCCGAGGCTGAGTGGCGTATCGAAGCGTTGGCTGGGCGATTGGTGGAGGTCTCGGGGTCGGCCCCGACGGCGACCCTGACCGCCGCCGCTTCACTCATCCTGGAGGCCCAGCCCGATTTCGCGGCTTCTGGGATCGACCTCAATGCGCTACCGGTGATCCGCGCCCCGGACGAAAAGAAAGCCTGGCGAGCCACGGATACGTTACTTCGATCGGGTGGCTTCGCGGTCGTCGTCTTCGATCTCGGATATGAAACCGACTTTCCGCTTGCCGTTCAAACCCGTCTCGCCGGACTCGCGCGAAAGCACCACACGGTGCTCCTCTGTATCACGCGAAAGGGGCGCCAGGTGCCTTCGTTGGGATCGTTGGTTTCGATTCGTGCCGAAGTCGGGAAGCGACGCGCCGACTTCGATCGTTTTTCGTGTGAGCTGCGCGTCGTCAAAGACAAGCGCCAGGGACCGGGCTGGAGACATAGCGAGGTGTGTCGTGGACCGGATGGCTTGTGTTGATGTTCCGGCACTGCCACTCCAGATCCTGCTTCGTCGTCACCCCGATTGGGAATCGCTCCCGGTCGCGATCGTCGATCGAGACAAGCCGCTCGGCGTCATCCAGTGGGTGAACGAAAACGCCCGGCGGGTTCGAATCCTGCCTGGGGTGCGGTACGCCACCGGGCTTTCACTGTCGCGTGACCTCCGGGCTGGCGTCGTAGCGGATACCGAAATCGCCGAGTACATCGGCCGGCTGACGCGCTGGTTGTGGCGCTTCAGCCCTGGGATCGAGCCATCGTCGAGAGAACCTGGTGTCTTTTGGGTCGACGCCTCCGGGCTCTGCCCGTTGTACGCCTCGCTCCAGGAGTGGGCGCTGGAGGTTCGAGGCAACTTGCGTCAAGCAGGGTTCGAATCGGTCGTCGGGATCGGGTTTTCCCGGTTCGGCAGCTATGCGGCGGCGCGATCGAACTCCGGGATCATCGTCTTCCGAAACACCGACCACGAACACAAGCACCTGCGCGCGGTTCCTATCGACCGTCTCGGGTTTGAGCCCGACTTGCGGGACAAACTCTTCAAGCTCGGCATCCGGACATTGGGCGGTTTTATCGATCTCCCAGCGGTCGGCATCCGCAAACGGTTCGGCCTTGAAGCCCACGCATTGCACGAGATGGCGCGCGGCAGCGGATGGGCGCCACTCAAGCCAGAACCATACCGGGCACCAATCGTCAGAACGATGCTGCTCGAGTATCCCGAGACGAATCTCGATCGGTTGCTTGTCAATCTGGAGCCCCGGCTTCAATCGATTTTGACAACGCTCGCATCG
>JBDHFX010000032.1:0-17244 GCA_039590215.1 Gemmatimonadota bacterium
GCTTGATTGGGCTGTCGCCCGTTTTTTCAATATCTTTGGTTTGCACGCCGCGAGCGGGCGTAATTCAGTGGTAGAATGTCAGCTTCCCAAGCTGGACGTCGCCGGTTCGAATCCGGTCGCCCGCTCCAAACACCTGATGAGTTGGCCGAGAGTAGGGCCGAGATGAAACTCACCTGGCTGGCGGTGCCAGTTCTCGCCGTTCTTCTTTTCATCCTGGCGACATCGTCAGATTCCGAACGACAACCCGTAAAAGACCCGGTCGTTCTCGTTGTTCTCGATGGAGCAAGCGAGACGGTATTTCGATCAATGCTAGAGTCCGGTGAGCTTCCGTATCTAGGACGGCTACTGGCACCCGATTCAAATGGTGTCAAGCACGGTGTGTACACCCCGGCAACTTCTGTCTGGCCGAGCACCACCGGTCCAGCCTACGCCCCGTTCCTGATGGGTCTTTTCCCGGGCAAGTCGCACCTCTCTGGGATTCGTCAGTATCTGCGGAGCGAGAGGTCGTTTCGAGCCTACATCGGCCGGCACACGAAAGAGATCGGTGAGGATGTGACCACGGAATTTCCGATGATATTCGAGGTCCTCGGACGTGAAGAGACGTTCAACCAGGCAGGGTTTGTGACGCGGCGCGGGTGGCGTGATGATGGAGCTGTCATCCACCCTCTTCACGAGAACTACTTCAGCTTGCCGGGGGCGATCGGCATGTACGGACTCGGGCGCGTAGCCGACAATGATCTTCAGAACCTGCTCTCGTTCTTGAACTACCTGAGCCCCGACTTCAGCATCAAGCGATTCAGCGACATCGCCGAGTTTGAAGGCGAGCTCTTCCCATGGGGTCGTTGGGGTCGGCGGCGATTGCTGGTAGAGGAGTTTTTCAGCTTGGCAAGCCTCGAGCGAGTGGTTCGAGAGAGGCGGTGGTCGGCACGCAAGCTGGGCCACACGCCGAAGTTCTCGATGATCTCACTCCGGTTGCCCGACGACACCTCGCATCACTACGGCGTCGGGGACGAGTACGCTTTGGCGCTACTTCAAGCGGACGAGATCATGGGCGCAATTGGCTATGTGTTTCGGCAGCGTGGTACGCTCGATGATCTCACGATCATCGTCACCGCTGATCACGGCACGAGCACAGTGGGCGACGCACCGGATGCACACTTCAACGTTATCCAGCACCTTTCGCAGGACACTGGTATCCCGATTCACGATTCCTATTTGAACATGATGGGAGCGTCGGGGCGCGAGATCGATCGTTGGCGAGAGGGTTCCCATCGCCAGTGGACCGGGATAGGGGCCGTCTCGGGGAATGGCAACGTGCAACTGTATTTGCGGCAGCCTGGTGCGCCGCCCGAAGATTGGACGGCGCGGCCGTCATACCAGGAGCTTCGCGCATACCGGGTGGAAGAGCTGGGGGACAGCAACCACGAACCGGTCGATCTCGTGCAAGCACTCTTGATCTATCCTCAGGTCTCACACGTTTATGCATCGGATCGCAGCCGAATGCAGTATCACATTATCTCCCGTTCGGGTGAGGCAGTGATTCGCACTCGACGTAACGATGGTGGAAAGCAGGAATACTCGTACGCCGTCGAGCTCGGAGTCGATCCGCTCAGCTATGCGTCGTTCGAGGGTACGCGGGCGATGGTGGGCGAAGGACTCTTCTACGGTGGTGATGCTTGGGCCGCGGCAACACGCGAATCGGTGTTCCCGGATGGGATTGTCCAGGTCGTGCAGCTCCTGGACGGACCAAACTCAGGCGACATCATCGTTGATGCAGCGCCGGGATATGAGCCGTGGGACCAGATGCAGCAGGGGCTTCACGGTGCGCTCCGACGAGACCACATCGTTGTCCCGCTCTTGATCCATGGGCCCAAGCTCGACGTCGCAAAAGCCGAGCGGTTGTTCGAGAACGGTCGGATGCCGCGCACCGTCGATGTATACCCGACGATCCTCGAGCTGTTCGGTATGGAACCACCCGAGCGGATCGCGTGGGAGGTGCCGCGATTCGGTGGAATCTTGGGATTCGATCACGGTGACGCCGAGGTGCGGACCGATATCGACGGGCAACCGCTCGACATTTGGCGCTAGGGAAGGTGCCGGGATGTTCAAGCACATTCGCCACCCGGGGGTGGAGATCCCTCTGATGTGGATGCCACGTGCCGGGGAGCTCCTCCTTGTTCTGTGCTCGGTCACACCCGTTCTGACCGGGTGCCGATCATCCGATTCATACAGCGACGAACAACCGTCGTTTGTGGGACGAGAGACGTGTGTCGGCTGCCACGCGGCCCAAGACTCCCTGTGGCGTGGTTCGGATCACGACCTGGCGATACAAGTCGCCGATTCGACGACCGTGCTCGGGGATTTTGATGACGCGTCGTTCACGAATTACGGCGTCACGTCGACGTTCGCCACCCGCGACGGGAAGTACTTCGTCCGCACCGATGGCCCGGACGGGGAGCTTGTCGAATACGAAGTCGCGTATACGTTTGGAGTCGATCCCCTACAGCAGTACTTGATCGAATTCCCAGGTGGGAGATACCAGGCTTTGAGTATCGCTTGGGACGCGCGACCGACGGGGGACGGGGGCCAACGCTGGTATCACCTCTACCCCGACGAACAGATCGATCACCAGGACCAGCTGCATTGGACCGGCCCCAACCAGAACTGGAACTATATGTGTGCAGAGTGCCACTCGACCGATCTGCGCAAGAACTACGATGCCGAGAGCGATCGGTACGACACGGCCTGGGCTGAGATCGACGTGTCGTGCGAGTCGTGCCATGGCCCGGGCTCGCATCACGTCGCGTGGGCAGAGTCAGGCACGCATGAAGGCGACACCGGTCTGGTGATCGAATTCCACGATCGCCGCGGGGTCGAGTGGGCTCCCGACGTGACTACCGGAATCATGAGTCGCGTGCCCATTCCCACGGAGCGAACCGAGATCGATGCCTGTGCTCGATGTCACAGTCGGCGGGCGGTGATCCGCGACGAGTACGAATACGGTCAGCCACTCATGGAGACCCATCTACCCGTCGTGTTGGAGGAGGGACTCTATCACGACGACGGTCAGATTTTGGACGAGGTCTACGTGTACGGGTCGTTTCTTCAGAGCACGATGTACGGCGCGGGTGTCACTTGTAGCGACTGTCACGAGCCGCACTCGCTAGCGGTGAGGGCGCCCGGCAATCAGCTCTGTGCGACCTGTCACCTCTCGGCCAAGTTCGATACGTCCGACCACCACTTTCATTCGAGCGAATCCACCGGCGCGTCGTGTGTCGAGTGTCATATGCCGAGCCAGCACTACATGATCGTCGATCCGCGGCGGGATCATAGCATGCGGGTTCCGCGACCGGATCTGACGGTAAAGCTCGATGCCCCGAACGCCTGCACTGCGTGCCATACCGATCGAGATGCTACGTGGGCGGTCGAGGTAGTGGAGGAATGGTACGGTCCGCGGCGCTCGACCGTGCCACATTACGGCGAGGTGTTTCGAGCCGCGCGGGCGGGCCGCCCTGAAGCGGGTCCCGCGCTGGTGCAGATTGCGGACGACGACCGGGCGAGCAACATCATACGCGCCACCGCGCTGTCGCTGATGCGGCCGTACGCCGGTCCGGGGGCCGCCCCGACGATTCAACGCGGCCTGGGGGACGGGGATCCGATGGTCCGCGCGGCGGCCGTCTCCGCGCTCGAGTTGGTCGGTCCCGATGTCAGGCTCGACATGGCGCAGTTTGCGCTCAGGGATCCCGTCTTTGGTGTTCGCGTCATGGCGGCTCGGGTTCTGTCGTCTGTTCCCAAGGATCTCTTCTCACCGGAGCAGCAAGAAGCGTTCGAAAAAGCCAAGGCCGATTACATCACGGCCCAACTCGTCAATGGCGAGCGGCCCGAGTCGCACCTGAACATTGGCCTGTTTTTCGCGTTCACGGAGGAGTTCGAGCGCGCGGAAGCGTCGTTACGAACGTCGCTCGCGATCAACCCCGGTTTCGTGCCCGCCTACGTCAACTTGGCCGATCTCTATCGCTTGCAAGAACGCGAGGATGACGCCGAGGTGTTGCTTCGTCAGGGACTCACTGTAGCACCTGACAACGCTGAACTTCATCACTCGCTAGGGCTCTTGCTGGTGCGGCAAGACCAACAGCAGGAGGCGGTCGATGAGCTCGAGCGAGCCGTCGAGCTCAGGCCCGATCAGGCGCGCTACGCGTATGTTTTGGCCGTCGCCTTGCACTCCGCTGGCGATACAGGTCGCGCCTTGACGACGCTGGAGAACGCGCGTCGACTGAACCCCAACGATCCCGATGTGTTGGCGGGTCTGGCGACGCTCCATCGTGAGGTGGGATCGCTGGCGAAGGCGATACGATATGCCGAGGAGTTGGTGGCGCTGCGGCCCGGGGATCCAAATGCGCGAGCGCTGCTCGAAGAGATTCGCGGCGGGACCACCGGTACCAACTGATGTCTGTGAGGAAGGCGAGAGAGTCGGCGTCCGGCGCTTGACACCCGACCCCTCGCGCCTCTAAACTTCTGCCTTCAAGCTCGATCTGAGCTTGGCCTTCCTATCTGTTGTGATTAGAGTCGGTTAGCCGGGCTCCCCGGAGGCAGTTTCGATGGAACAACGACGCCCAACGATGATCATCGCGTGGGCCCTTTTGTTGGCCTTTTTCGTGTGGTCGGTCCGACCCGTGTTGTCGCCGATCGTCCTGTTCCTGGCGCTGGTCTACCTGCTGACACCGCTGTTCGGTACCGAGGCCTACCGCCGCCTTGTCATCGCCCTCGGTACGCTGACGCTGTTGTGGCTTGTTCACGTCGCCGGTTCGTTCCTGGCACCCTTCGTCCTCGGGTTGATTCTGGCGTATGTGGCGGACCCGCTTGTCGACCGGTTGGAGCGACAGGGTATCAGCCGGACGTGGGGGGCGGTGGCGGTGGTGGGTCTGGCGGGCCTGCTGGTCGTGCTATCGCTGGTGCTCGTTATTCCGATGGTGTTCGAACAGGGGCGCCAGTTCCTGGATGATCTGCCGGAGATGTTGGCCGGCTTGCAGCGGTGGTATGAAGCGCAGATCCAGGCGTTCGCCGACAGTCCACTGCCGCTCATCCGCGACATCCAGTTCGAACGCGCTCTGGAGATCGAGAGCCGCGACGTGATGGCGTTCATCAGCGAGCAGATCAGTTCGCTCCAACCCTCTTGGGGTGCGGCGATCGGTCTTGGTCGTGGTGTTCAGACGGCGTTCACGATCTTGGGCTACGCTGTACTGACGCCGGTATTGACGTTCTACCTGCTGCGTGACTTCCATAGCATCGAGCGATCGGTAGGGCGATTGGTACCGCGAGATCACCGCGCGCGGACGCTTTCGTTTCTCAATACCTACGACACCTTGCTGGGTGAGTACCTGCGCGGCCAGTTGCTGGTCGCGCTGTTTGTCGGCTTGGCGACCGGCATCGGGTTCTGGATCGTCGGATTCCCGAATGCCATTCTGTTGGGTGTGATCGCTGGTGTGTTCAACATCGTGCCGTACCTGGGGCTGGTGGTGAGCTTGATCCCGGCGCTCTTTATCGCGTTGGTGACGGTACCGATCTGGATCTCGCTCCTGAAGGTGGCCGGGGTATTCTTGGTGGTTCAGGCGTTTGACGGTTACTTCCTGTCGCCCAAGATCGTCGGCGACCGGGTCGGTTTGCACCCGGTATGGGTAATGCTGGCGATCGTCGGGTTTGGGTCGTTCTTCGGCCTGGTCGGGCTCTTGCTGGCGATTCCACTGGCGGTTCTGATCAAGCTGTTGATCGAGAACACGTTCTCCGCCTACCAGAAGTCGGTCTACTACCGACGAGCCGACTCGGTTCACGACGAGGATGCGGCATGAGTTTGCCGGTGGTCGCCATCGTCGGCCGCCCGAACGTCGGCAAGTCCACGCTCTTTAATCGGTTCCTCGGCGGGACCACGGCGATCGTCGACGATCAACCGGGAGTGACGCGGGATCGTCACACCGCCACCGCCGAGTGGAACGGCCGCACGTTCACGCTGATCGACACCGGTGGCCTCGTTCCCGAGAGCCAGGAGGGGATGGAGCGGGAGGTCAACGCTCAGATTCAGGCTGCCATCGATGAGGCCGACGTGTGTTTGCTCGTGGTCGACGCGCAGGCCGGCATCGCGGCCACCGATCGGGATGCGGCGATACTGCTGCGTGAGAGCGGTCGGCCGGCGATCCTGGCTGCCAACAAGATCGACAGCACGCGCCAGCACGACCTCGTGTACGAGTTCTTCGAGCTCGGCTTGGGTGACCCTCGCGTGGTCTCGGCGCTTTCGGGGATGGGCTCGGGCGATTTGTTGGATGCGGTTGTTGATGCGTTGCCGCCAAAGTCCGGCGATGAGAAGCTCGACCCCGATGAGGTCGCGATCGCCGTTTTGGGAAAGCCCAACGTCGGCAAGTCATCGTTTCTCAATCGACTGCTTGGTGAAGAGCGGTTCATCGTCTCGCCGGTGGCGGGCACCACGCGTGACGCCATCGATACGACGATGAAGTATGACGGGCGGCGGATCCGGTTGGTCGACACCGCCGGGATTCGGCGTCACTCGGCGCTAAAGGTGGGCGTCGAGTATTACACGTATCTCCGCGCGGTGCGGAGCTTGAACCGGGTTCAGGTGGCAATCGTCATGTTGGATGCCACGGACTCGTTATCCCGACAAGACTTGCGCATCTTGAATTTGGTCGAAGAACGCCGCCGCGGAATCGTGGTGTGCGTCAATAAGTGGGACCTGGTCGAGAAGGATGATCGCACCGCAGGCGGATACGAGACGGCGTTTCGCGAGCAGGCGCCGCGGTTGGCGTACGCGCCGATCGTCACGCTAAGCGCGCTGACCGGACAACGGGTTCGGCGGACGCTCGATGAAGCGATCCGCGTCTTTGACGAGTGGCACAAGAAGATCCCCACGCCGGACCTCAATCGCGTGCTTCATGCGGCCACGACGAGGGTGCATCCACCGCAGTCCAAAGGCCGGCGCCCGGGCCGGGTGGTGCGGATCCTGTACGGCCACCAGGTCGAAACGGGTCCGCCGCTGATCCTGTTTTACTCGAACGATCCAGCGGCGATTCCGGAGCACTATCGACGGTACATCGAACACCAGGTACGCGACGCGTTCGGCTTTGTCGGCGTGCCGCTCAAGATCTTCTTCCGGCAGGCGACCTCACGATCTAGAACCAGGGTGGGTATGACCGCGGACGAGAACGCACAGTGAGCGCGGTCGGAGGGATCGTGTTGGCGTACTTGGCGGGCTCGTTCCCAACCGCGTTTTTGGCGGGCCGGGTACGGGGGGTCGATCTGTCGAAGGTCGGCAGCGGCAACTACGGTGCGACCAATGTTTATCGCAATCTCGGCAAAGGACCGGCGTTGGTCGTGCTGGTGGTCGACGTTGCCAAGGGGTTCTTGCCGGTTTGGTTTCTGCCGCGCTGGTTTGCGGGCGGAATCGAGCCCGGGACCTACGCGGTGGTGTTGGGCGTCGCGGCGGTGGCTGGGCACGTGTACTCGATCTTTCTGGCGTTCAAGGGCGGCAAGGGGATCGGCACCGCGGCGGGTGTGTTCTTGGCGCTGGCTCCGTTGGCCGCCGGGTTGGCCGCGGTGGTTTGGTTCGCGGTCGTCGGGTGGCGGCGAATCGTGTCGTTGGCGTCGCTGTGTGCCGCGCTGGTGCTGTTGATCGCCGTGTGGATGTTGCACGCCGGGGGCTTGCCAGCGAGCTGGCCCTTGGTGGCGCTGACCACGTTCCTGACGGCGTTTGTCTTCTGGACCCATCGCGAGAACATCGGACGTCTGAAGCGCGGCGAAGAGAAGCCGGTCCGGCCGAGCGGTCCAACCGGAGCAGGGGCGACGTGAGCGATCGTCGCACCATCGCCGTGGTGGGCGCCGGCTCGTGGGGGACGGCGCTGGCGGATCTCTTGGCGCGGAATGGCCACACCGTCCGGCTGTGGGGGCGCGACCCGAGCCTGGTAGCCGCGATCCGCGACACCGGACGCAACCCGCGATACCTGTCGGAACACGAGTTGAGCCCCGACGTCGAGCCAACGGAAGACTTGGAGCAATCGGTCAGCGGCGCCGAACTGATCGTGTCGGCCACGCCGAGCCACGCCGTTCGCGAGGTCATGACGAAAGCCGCTCCTCACATCGCCGACCACGCGATCGTCGTCTCGACCTCGAAGGGGATCGAGAACAAGACGCTCAAACGGATGACCGAAGTGTTAGCCGAGGTTCTGGGGTCCGGTCGTGCCGCCCGGGTGTCGGTGTTGTCGGGTCCGTCGTTCGCCGAGGAGGTGTGTCGCGGCAACCCGACGGCGGTGACGCTCGCAGCCGAAGATCCGGTGGTGGCGGAGAGCGGGTGTGAAGCGTTCGCCGGTTCCCGATTTCGAGTCTACACGTCAAGCGACGTGGTGGGGGTTGAGCTCGGTGGGGCGGTCAAGAACATCGTCGCGATCGCGACCGGGATCGCGGACGGTCTCGAGTACGGCCACAACGCTCGCGCGGCACTCATCACGCGTGGACTGGCCGAGATCTCGCGGCTCGGCATGGCGCTGGGCGGCGAGCGACTGACGTTCATGGGGTTGGCCGGTCTCGGTGACCTGGTGCTGACTTGCACCGGAGAGCTGTCCCGCAACCGGACCGTCGGCGTGCGGCTCGGTCGCGGCGAGACGTTGGACGCGATCCTGGCCGACATACGGATGGTGGCCGAGGGGGTACGCACGACCCGGTCGGTGCACGACCTGGCGCTGCGCGCCGAGGTCCAGATGCCGATCGCGCATCATGTCTACGAAATGTTGTACGAAGCCAAGAGCCCACGGATCGTGGTAGAAGAGTTGATGGCGAGGGAACTAAAGCCCGAGTTTGAGCGGAGGTAAGCGATGGCGTTGAACCCGATTGCGAAGAAGGAATACTACTCCATCGGGGAGGTGTGCGAGATCACCGATCTAAAGCCGCACGTCCTGCGGTACTGGGAGACCCAGTTCAAAGGGTTGGCACCGGTGAAGAATCGAGCTGGCAATCGCGCCTACCGCAAGCGCGAGATCGAGATGGTGCAGCTCGTCAAGGAGCTGCTCTACGACAAGAAGTACACCATCGAGGGAGCGCGGCAGCGGTTGGCGGAAATGCGAAAGGGCGCCGGCCAGCTGTCGGTCGAGCTCGATGAAGCGCGGGTCAAGGACACGTTCGAGACGCTGGCCCGCGATCTCGGGAAGCTGATCGAGTACGTCGATGCGTTTCATCGCGGCGACGTCGAGCCCGGTCAGGGCGACGCCGAGTAAAGGAGGGACACCTTGAATCGAGAAGCGACATCGGTAAGCGAGCGACAGGAAGCGGGCCCGTCCGGCGGGCTGAAGTTCCCAGGCAATTTGGCAGCCGACATCGAAGGCCGGTTGGCGGTTTCAGATTCGGGTAACAACCGCGTGGTGTTCGGTCATGTAGTCGGAAACTCGTTCGAGGTCCGAAAGGTGATCGGCGGTACCGAGGCCGGGTTCGCCGATGGCTCGACCGACGAAGCGGCGTTCAACGAGCCGCAGGGATTGACGCTCTCGGGTGACATGTTGATCGTCGCCGATCGCGGGAATCACGCCGTGCGGATGATCGATCTCGCTTCGGATGAGGTCGCGACGATGGCCGGGACCGGGGAGTTAGCCGGTCACGCGATCGTGGCAGGCGACGCGCTCGAGAGTGCGCTGCGCTCCCCGTGGGACGTGCTGCTGTGGAACTATGACCTGTTTATTGCCATGGCCGGTGCGCATCAGATCTGGCGGCTCGATCTCAAGTCAGGACAGCTCGCGCTCCACGCAGGCTCCGGGACCGAGCACATTACCGATGGTTCGCCCAAGACTGCCGCGCAGATACAGCCGATGGCGCTTGCGACCGACGGCGAGCAGCTGTTCTTTGCGGATGCCGAGTCGTCCGGCGTGCGCGCGGTCGGGTTCGAGCCCGGGTCGGAAGTGACAACGCTGGTCGGGACGGGCTCGTTCGCCGGGCTTGCTTGGGCGCAAGGCGTTCACCGGTTGTGGATCGCCGACACGTACAACCACAAGCTCAAGACTTTGGAGCCCGCAAGCCGGGCGGTCGAGGCGGTGGAGCCGTTTGAGGCCCAGCTCGACGAGCCGATGGGGTTGGCTTCGGCCGGTCACATGGTGTACGTCGCGGACACCAACCACCACCGGATCATGCGCGTCGACCAGATCGACAAGCGGGTGGTCGAGCTGGAGTTAGAAGGGCTGAGCGACTGAACGGGATCGGTCCGGTCGCTACTCCGGCGGGTGGGTAGGCTTGCCGCCTTCGGTGCGGATCACTATGTCGCGCCGCGGGAACGGGATCTCGATCCCGCGCTCATCGAACGTCTTCTTGACTTGATCGCCGATCGCATCGCCGATCACGCGCCTGTCGCGGGCTTCTCGAATCCACACCCGAAGTTCCAGGTCGACCCTCGACTCGCCGAACCCGCGGGTGATAACGACGGGCTCGGGGGTCGGTTTCACTCCGGCGGTCGCCTTAGCGACTTCGAGGATCACTGCCTTGGCTTTCTCCGCGTCCGCATCGTAGGCGATCCCGAACGGGATCCGCAGCCGAATGTGTGGTCCTGACGCGGTGTAATTGATGATGTCACGGCGCATGATCTCGTTGTTTGGCACCACGATGATCAAGTTGTCGGGGTTCCGTATCTTTGTCGCTCGGAGCCCGATCTCGACCACATCGCCCCAACTGCCGGTCTCGGTAGGAGCGTTCCACAGCTCGATTCGGTCGCCGACCTGAAACGGGCGATCGATGATCAAGAGCAGCCCCGCGATCAGGTTGGACAGCGTGTCCTTGGCGGCCAGCGAGATACCGAGTCCCATGACGCCGGCGCCAGCCAGGATCGGCGTGATGTTGATCCCTAGAAACGTCAGCGCGATCAGGACGCCGAGCCCGACCACGAGCCCGCGCACGATCCGATTGAGCAGCGGCAGCGCGGTGTCGTCGAGGCGGCTCTCGGTTCGTGGCGCGATCTTCTCTTCGACGACTCTCAGCGCACTCGACACGAACGCGCTGATCGGTAGCGACAGCGCCACGATCCAGACCGCGCCTATCGTGCGCGACATGTGACCCAGCTCCCAGATCTGTGCCAACCTCCAGCCACCCCAAAAAACGATCGATATCAGGACAACCCGGCGAATGAGCTGGATCACTAGGTCGTCGAGGTCGGTTTTCGTGCGGGACGTCAGGCGGTGTTCGATCCGTCTGAGGATCCATCTCGCGGCAAGCCAGATGACGAGTACGAGGAGGAGTTGACCGACGGATATGACGAGTCGCGGGGCGGCAAACGCCCACGCCGACTCGATCCATGCCTGGTAGTCGAATTGCCCGAGGTCGAATCCCAAGAACTCCATCGCGGAGGGACGATAACAGCCGTCACCGCGGCTTCACAACCACGACCTGTGCGGTCGACCACCCGCCGGGCGGACGATTAGCTTGCCGACTTCTCCAGCGTTCGGCCGGGACGAGAAGAGATGACGCACCCAAGCCAATCCGTGACTCAGCTGCGCAGTGCGATGAAGGTCGCCCTCGCGGTCGCCGCTCTCCACGCCGCGAACGACGCTTACGCGGCGTTTGTCCACCCGCTCCTGCCGCGTCTCATGGCCAAGCTCGACATGTCGATCGCGGGAGCGGCCGTGGCCACGATGTCGCTCTCCATCGCCGCATCGTTGGCGCAACCACTGCTCGGTCACTTCGCCGACCGGCGCGGCCGGCGACTCATGATCGTCCTGGGCCCGGTCGTGAGCGGAATCTTTTTGTCGATGATCGGTTGGGCGCCGACGTTTGGCATGCTGTTGTTGCTTCTCGCTGCCGGTGGGCTCGGCAGCGCGGCATTTCACCCGCCGGCCGTTGCCGTCGCGGCGCACGTCACTGGCGGGCGGGGGAGTGGGATGCGGCATGCTGTCTTCTCGTCGGGTGGCACCGCCGGCTACGCCGTCGGGCCTTTGATCGCTGTCTGGATCGTGGCGTGGCTAGGTTTTCGCGGGTTGTGGGTGGCGGTCATCCCGGTCGTGATCCTAGCGATCGTGCTGTATCCGGTACTTCCGGCGGGAGCGACGCTCGCCCCCGTTGGTCCATCGCTGACTGTGGGCAGGTTGGCCCGGTCGCTGCGAGGGCCATTCGGGCTCCTGTTCGGCGTCAGCGCGATCGCCGCGTTCTTTCAGCGGGTGTTCCTGACGATGGCGCCGATCGTCAACGCCAACGCGGGGCTCTCGGAGATGTCCGGCGCTTATGCGTTGTCACTGTACTTGGCGGCACAGGCCGCTGGCGCGCTGACCGGTGGGTATCTGACCGATCGCGTCGATCGCCGTTGGCTGCTGGTGGCGCTCACGCTGGCCGCGTTACCAACACATTTCTTTGCGTTCTGGTTTCCGGCGGGCAGCGGAGCGGCGTTGGTCTCGATGGCGCTTGCGGGCTTTGTCAACATGTCGGTCCTGCCGCCGATTGTCGTTATCGCTCAGGAGATTCGGCCCGACCGCGCCGCGCTCTACTCCGGTATCGTGATGGGGCTCGCCTGGGCCGTTGGATCGGTCGGGGTCCTGGCCGCCGGCGTCCTCGGCGACGCGATCGGCGCCCGCGAATCGGCGCTGGCGGTCACCCCGATCATGCTGGCCGCGACTTTCCTGGCACTCCACCCGGCGCTAAAGCGTCACGGGCGTCCGATTGAGGTTGTAACTCAGGTGGAGTGACGTAGGTTGTTCTACAGGAGGGTTCAAGAGATGAGACAAAGACTCACCAAGATGCTATTGATGACGTTCGTTTTGGTCGCGATTGCCACACCAGCCATAAGCCAAACCGCACCACTGGAATACTACATCGACCTACGAGATCGCTCAGACGACCTGTTCCACGTACGGCTGACGGTCGAGAACCTCGGACCCGACAATGCGATCTACCAATTCGCGTCGACCGCGCCGGGAACGTACCAGGTGATGGATGTGGGCCGGTTCGTGCAATCGTTTCAAGCCTTCGACGGGGACGGCGAAGCGTTGGAGACGGAACGAGCAGCGGTCAACCAATGGCGCATTCAGGAACCTGCCCGCGTGCGTTCGATCGAGTATGCGATCGCCGAGACGTGGGACACACCAGTTGAGGTGCACCCGATCTATCCCATGGCGGGGACCTCGATCGAGGCGAACCACGTGCTCTTCAACGCGCACGCAGTCGTTGGTTACCCAGCCGGGCTCCAGGACGCGCCTCTCCACGTGCATCTCGAGTATCCCGACGGTTGGCAGGTCGGAACGGCGCTGGAACGAGCCGTTGACGACGGCTTCGCCGCGGACGACTACGACCATCTGGTGGATTCACCGATTCTGGCCGGTGAGTTAACCGTCGCAAACACGGAAGTCGGTGGCGCGGTCGTCGAGATCTACACGTACTCGAAGAGCGGCGGTGTCCGATCGGAGCAGCTACTCGAGTCGATGCGTGAGATGTTGCAATCAGCGAGCGAGTTTCTCGGCGAGTTACCGGTCGATCGTTACGTTTTCCTCTTTCATTTCGAGTGGGACGGTCCAATTTCCGGGGCATGGGAACATTCGTACAGCTCGGAGTACGTGTTGCCGGACATCACGTTCTCAGAGCCTGCCGGTGCGTTTATCACCGACATCGCGGCTCACGAGTTCCTGCATATCATCACGCCGCTCAATATTCATAGCGAGATCATCGAGCAGTTCAATTTCGAGCAGCCCGTTCCGTCTGCACATTTGTGGCTGTACGAAGGCGTCACCGAGTGGGGTGCCCATGCGATGCAACTGCGATCGGGGCTCACCAACCTCGAAGAGCACCTCGAGGTCATAGCGGGCAAGCTTCAAGCGGACCGGCAGTACCGGGCCGACTACAGCCTCGAACAGCTGGCTCTCACATCGTACAGCGACGAAGGCCAGAGCCAGTACGCGAATATCTACCAACGGGGTGCGCTGGTGGGAGAGCTGCTCGATATTCTGTTGCTTGATCTCTCGGATGGTGAGAGCGGATTGCGAGAGTTGCTTCAGAAGCTGATGCGTTATTATGGCAAGGGCCGTGCGTTTCCCGATTGCGGTTTCTATGACGTTGTGGCGGGCATGACGTATCCCGAGGTCCAAGACTTCTTCGAGCGTTACGTAAAGCATGCTGAGCCACTGCCGATTAGCGAATACTACGGAAAGTTGGGGATCGACGTGGTCACCGATGATCAGGGGCAGCCGGTCGAGTTCGAGGTTCAAGCTGACGCCAGCGAGCGTCAGCTGATGCTGCGCCGAGCTTGGATGGGGGAGAAGTGAGCGAACCTCTGGTTCAGATCCCGGACGTACCCACGACCGAATGCAACGAGCCCAAGAAGGGGCTTCTCATCGCGCCGGAGTTCCCAGCCAGCTTCTGGAGCTATCGGCACATCATGTCGATGGTCGGTCGGAAGGCGGCGTTTCCGCCTCTCGGCCTGATCACCTTCGCGGCGATGATGCCCGACAACTGGTCGTTCGACTTGATCGATCGACGCCGCCGACGCGGTCTTCACCAGCGCCATGTCGGTCCAGAAGCCGTCGCTCGTCGAGCTCATCAGCGGACCTGCGAAAGGCTTGGAGACACCGTGGGTGATCGGTGGACCTTACCCGTCGAGCTTTCGAGATCATCTGCTCGAACCCCGGACGCCATCCGACGAGATCCTGCACCGGGGTCTCGACGTTCTGGTCTGGGGCGAGGGAGGTCAGTGGGTCGAGGCGATCAACCGCATCCTCCACCACCCGGAGGGTTGCCGCCACTCGGATGGACCACCCGTGTTGCTCATTCCGGAGGCGATCGCCAACCAGCCCCCGGGCGCACGCAAGATCCTGAATGATCGCACAATCTTCAAGGAGTTGGGTTACACGCCGCCGCCGAGGTGGGACCTTCTGGACATCCGCGACTATCGCGCGCTGATGATGCAAACCACGGTGGGGTGTCGTTTTCGGTGCGACTTCTGCGACATCATCCAGTTCAACGGCGGGTTCACTCGACCCAAAACGCTCGAGTCGGTGCGGGAGGAGTTGGAGGTCTTGTTTGGGCTCGGGTATCGGGGTGGGATCTTCACCGTCGACGACAACTTCGTCGGCAACCCACAGGCGATCGAGGTAATCCTGCGCGAGATGATCGAGTTCCAGCGCGAGCACGACTATCCGTTCTCGTTTTACACCCAGGCAAGTCTTGATCTGGGCTCACCCAAGCTGGCGCACTTGCTGCCATTAATGCAGCAGGCCGGTTTTGGCGAGGTGTTCCTCGGGATCGAGAACCCCGATCCGACCGCTCTCAAAGGGATGAACAAGAAGCAAAACGTCAAAGTCGACATCGCTCGCACCGTCGCCAGGATCCAGCGTGCCGGGATCGAGGTCATGGCCGGTTTCATCTTCGGCGGTGATGAGGACACCGTCGAGACGGGGGAGGCGATCGCGTCGTTCGCCAAGGACACGGCCATCCCGACCGCCATGGCGGGAATGCTGACACCGATCCCGCACACCCCGCTCATGGAACGGCTCCGTAGCGAAGGGCGGCTACGGGAAGCCGAGTTTTCAGGTAACAATACCAACGACGACGTGCAGTTCATCCCGCTGAAGATGACTCCTGAGGAGATGCAGACGGGGTATCACGCCATGCTGGAGACGTTGTTCAGCCCGGGAGAGATGTACCAGCGAGCGGCCCTGCTGTTGGACCGCATGAACCCACACATCTTCCGCGGCGGGTTCTTGAGACGGTCGGACCTTAAGGCGGCGGTTCACTCGCTGTGGCGCCAGGGTATCGTGAACAAGCGACGGGGTCGGTACTTCGGTCTGTTGTGGAAAGCGGTGCGACTCGATTTTGCCCGTTTCCGGGAGGCCGGGCGGACGGCGTCGGAGATGAACCGCCAGTTGCGAGCGTTCGCTGACAGAGCTCACGCGTCCCTGACCGATCGTGATTTCGAGTCGCTAACGGCGCTTATCGACCGCGCGCACGAAGCGGTCGTTCGCTCAGACCCCAACCGCAAGCTCGACGAGGTCAATGCGTGGGTGGCGCGGTTGAGAGAGCAGATCGAAGCCCGGTCGCCGACCGCTGATGACGTGCGGTCGCTGTACCACTGGGGGCACGAGTTCTCCCTCCGTCACCGCCGCGTCCATCGCTTCCCGGGTGCCTATCTCGTCAAGGCGTTCGAGCTCGCCATCAAAGGGTTGCACTACGAAATAGTCATGCAGGAGATCTCGAAACGAGGCCAGTCGCTGTCGCTTGATTCCCACGCGGCTGCTTGGACGCCCGAAGTGGCCAGCGTAGATTATTCAGCGTCGGGGCGTGGCGCAGTCCGGTAGCGCACCTGAATGGGGTTCAGGTTTTCCCTGAACCCTTCGTCTTTCATAAGCCCACCATAAATCCTCATAATCGCTTGTCCTCATGGACGTTCCCGCCACATAGGCGTAGATTAACTAACACGGTCTAGCATGCACTCCGCGTACTTTTTGCGTACTTCTAGCATACCTGATAATGGATCTGAGCGCCGGTCAACTGAACGGTGCGATCGAGGCTTTGTCCAGCCTGGAACTAAGCGAGACAGCAGTCGCCTTTGCCAACCCAATAGTAAGGATTTCCCTTACAGTTCCGTAGCAGCCTCGCCCGCGCCTATCAGTCGGAAGTTAAAACAAGTTTGTGTTTGCTAACGGCGCGCAGGGGAAGCCATTAGCGCGTAGCACCTTTCGTACTTTCTCGGCGGAGTGACGATAAGGTGACGATCGATCGGTACAATCGGGGAAAATCAGAACGCTTGGCCACTGGGTGAACCCGGCGAAGGTCAGGGGCTGCTTGAAGAGCTCTGGAATGCCTTGCCTTCATCGGGCTCAGCATCATTTGCGGGAAACACATGACTGACAAGTTGTCCGCGAGACAGAAGGAGAAGGCGCAACTGGAGGAGCGTCCCACGGACGGTGTTGAGGCGTACGAGCGGTACCTCAAGGGTCGCCACTTTTTGGCCCTGCGAACGGTTGCAGCGTTGGAGCAAGCGGTGGAGTGGTTCCGGGGTGCGGTGGAAGCGGATCCCGAGTTCGCGCAGGCGTGGGCGGGCCTGGCCGAGGCATACGCCCTGCTGCCGTACTACACCGAGGTATCGCCGGCGGAGGTGGGTTCGGAAGTGCGGACGGCGGCGGCGCGGGCGGTGGCGATCGATCCGAGTCTGGGTGAGCCCCACGCGACGCTGGGCATAACGGCGCAAGCGGCCCAGGATTGGGAGGTGGCGGAGCGGGAGTTCCGGTGCGCTATCGA
>JBDHFX010000033.1:0-16502 GCA_039590215.1 Gemmatimonadota bacterium
CGCCGCCTCGGGCGGGATACCGACGTCCTCGGTGAGCCAGCGGGCGGCGACACCGGGGCCGGCCGCGAGACGCTCTTCGACATCGGTTCGGAGCCGGCTGACCTCGCACGACAGTTCGTCGGTGCGGGCGGGCGCCTCGCCGAGCCAGAACGGGATGTTCGGCGGTTGGCCCTTGGCATCGGCCACCCGTACGCGCCCGGTCTCGATCTTGAGGATCTGCCACGACGTGTTGCCGAGCTGGAAGATGTCGCCGGGCAGCGACTCGATCGCGAAGTCCTCGTTGATCGACCCGACCATCACGCCCTCCGGGTCGAGGATCACTTGATAGTCGGAGTTGTCGGGGATGGCTCCGCCCGACGTCACCGCCGCCAGCCGGGCACCCCTACGACCGCGGATCCGGCCGTTGATCTCGTCGTAGTGGATGTATGCCGCACGCGGACCGCGTTGAACGGCGTACCCCTCGGCCAGCATGAGCACGATCGTGTCGAACGTCTCGCGCGAGAGATCGCGGAATGGATGAGCGCCGCGCACGAGCTCGAACAACTCGTCGGCGTTCCAGTCTCGACAAGCGGATGCAGCGACGATCTGCTGCGCCAGGATATCCAATGGCAGCTCGGGTATGATCAACCGGTCGAGCAACTCTTCGTTCACCGATCGAACCAGCGCCGCGCATTCGACCAGCTCGTCGCGCGAGAGCGCAAACAATCTCCCATGGGCGACCGCTCCCATCTTGCGACCCGATCGGCCGACCCGCTGGACTAAGGCCGCGATCGTGTGCGGTGACCCGATCTGACACACCAGATCGACGGTCCCGATGTCGATCCCGAGCTCGAGCGACGCGGTCGCGACCAGCGCCTTGAGCTGCCCCGCCTTGAGGCGTTCTTCGGCGTCCAGACGGCGCTCCTTCGATAGGCTGCCGTGATGCGATGTGATCCACTCTTCGCCGATCCGTTCCGACAGGTGATGGACGACGCGCTCGGCGAGCCGCCGGGTGTTCACGAACACGAGCGTTGTTCGGTTCTGCTCGATCAGTTCGGCCAGCCGGTCGTAGACCTCGGTCCACATCTCATTGGACGGCAGCGCATCGACCGGTGAGTTGGGAACCTCGATCTGGAGGTCCAGTTCGCGAACATGACCGACGTCGATGATCTGGCAATCGAGCGGCTTCGTGCGTCGCGCTCCAACCAGAAACCGCGCCACGTCCTCGATCGGTCGCTGGGTCGCCGAGAGTCCGATCCGGACCGGCGGATGGCTGGCGGGCTGCGGGAGCTCGTCTTCGGCCTCGACGTAATGGCGCTTGCCATTCTGTTGGTAGACGTCGCCGACCGATCCGTTGATCGCTAGCGACTCCAAACGCTCGAGCGTCAGTGCGAGGTGAGATCCACGCTTGTCGTCAGCGACCGCGTGGATCTCGTCGACGATGACGGTGCGCACGGTCTGGAGCATCCGTCGTCCGCGGCGGGTCGTCAGCAGGATGAACAGCGACTCGGGGGTAGTCACGAACAGGTGTGGTGGGCGCTTCAGGTGCGCCTGCCGCTCGGCCGCTGGCGTATCGCCGGTCCGCACAGCGGTTTGGATGTCGACGTCGGGTAGCCCCATCCGTTCGAGCTCGGCCCGTATGCCGGCCAGCGGTTCGGCCAGGTTCTTCTCGATGTCGTTGCTGAGCGCCTTGAGCGGTGACACGTAGACGACGCGAGTCTCGTTTGGAAGCGCGCCCAGTCCTCCCGCCGACGGATCGAGCCCTAACCGGACGAGCTCATCGATCGCCGACAGAAAAGCCGCCAGGGTTTTGCCTGACCCGGTTGGTGCCGCGATCAGCGTGTGGTGACCCGACCGGATCGCGGGCCATCCCTGTTGCTGTGGAATCGACGGCCCGTTTGGGAAACGACGTTCGAACCAGCTGCGAACAGCGGGGTGGAAGGCGTCCAAGCTCATTTAGTGTGTTTTCCGGGCTTTAGGATCCATGCCTGCGAGTGCTTCTCGAAACCGAGCCTTGGATAGTAGTCGATCGCTGCTGGTGCCGACAGCAGGATCAACGTGCACCGCGAGCCCAGGCGATTCTGGGTTTCGTCGATCAGTTGCTTGCCGATACCCCGCTTCTGGTAGCGCTCGTCAACCGCCAGGTCCGAGAGGTAACAGCAATAGTGGAAGTCGGTAACCGAGCGGGCGACGCCGACCAAGGCGCCGTCCGCTCGCGCCGTTACGATGAGATCTGCTTGCTCGATCATTCCCGCGATGCACGCGTGGTCATCGACGGGTCGCCTCTCGGCCAACGTTGATGCTTTGAGCACCGCAACGAACTCGTCGGCGGCGAGGTCACTCTCGATCGCGTACTCGATCTGGTGAGTGTTGCTCACCGCTGTCCTGTCACTTGCCTACGCAATCCGCGGCCCGGTCGGGCGCCGGTCGGGTCCCCGTCGCGCAATACCGGCACACCGTTCACGATCACGTGGTGGACCCCGACCGCTAGCTGCTTGGGGTTTTCGAACGTGGCCCTGTCGCACACCGTGTCGGCGTCGAAGACGGTGACGTCGGCGTAGTAGCCACGCGTTAGCGTCCCTCGATCGTCGAGTCCGGCGCGCGCAGCCGCCAGGCCGGTCATCTTGTGCACCGCTTCCTCGAGCGATAACAGCCCCTGCTCCCGTGAGTACCGGCAGAGGACGCGTGGGAACGAACCGAACGCGCGCGGGTGCGGCGTGTCGTCCGATAACGGCCCATCGAACGTGCGCACGCCGGCGTCGCCACCGATCATCGTCCACGGCTGCCGGAGCGCCTCGATGAGGTCGGCTTCATCCATGGTAAAGAAGATCGCGCCCGTTCGGAGCTCGTCTTCGAGCAACAAATCGATCAGCGCTTCGACCGGGGACTGGGCGCGCTGTTTGGCCACCGCGTCCAGCCGCAACCCTTCGTAGTGGGCCAGTGACTCGCTGGCGATGTCTGAGATCAGTACGCCACCGGGCCCGCCGGCGCTGGTCGCGAGCTCGGGTTCGCCGCTGGGGGTCATTCCGCTCAAGAACGTCTCCACGCTGTCTCGGAACACGGGGTTCCGAAGCCGGGCGAGCGTCTCGGACGCTGTTCCCGCCTCGGCCCAATCGGGCAACAGATTGTCGAGCCCGGTGCTGGACGCCGTGTACGGGTAGACGTTGGCCATTACGTCGACCCCGCGATCGCGGGCAGCCTGAATCCTCTCCACGGCGGTCGCCATCTTGCCCCAGTTCGCGCGCCCGCTGGCTTTCAAGTGGTGGATCAAAACCGGTGCGCCGCTGCCTTCCCCGATCGTGATCGCTTCGTCAATCGCCTCCAGGAGCCAGGCACCTTCGCTTCGCATGTGGGTGGCGTAAAAACCGCCATGCTCCGCTACGACGCGACTCAGCTCGGAGATCTCTTCGGTCGACGCGAATCTGCCCGGTGCGTACGAGAGACCGCTCGAGAGGCCAAAAGCACCCTGCTCCATGGCGGCTGCGAGCGCGGCCTTCATGGCTACCATTTCGGCGGGTTCGGCGGCGCGCTCCTCGGGCCCGACACCGTGCAATCGGAGCGATGACAACCCGACCCATGTGCCCACGTTGATCGCCGTTCCGCGGCGCTCGAGCTCCTCGAAATAGCCATCGAGATCGTCCCACGTGTACTCGATCCCCCACGGCGCGTACTCACGCTCGCGTTCGGCACGCGGGCGATCGGTGGCCGGCACGACGCTCGTCACCTCGCCGGTGATTTCGCTGGTGACGCCCTGGTGGATCTTGGAGGTTGCGCGTCCGTCTGCCAGCAGCCGGAACTCGCTGTGACCGAGCATGTCGATGAATCCGGGGGCGACGATGAGACCCGTGGCGTTGATCGTATCGCGCGCAGCGCTGCCATCTAGGTCGCCGACCGCCGCGATCCGATCGCCTAGGATGGCGACATCGGCCGGAAAACGAGGTGCGCCCGTGCCATCGACGACGTGACCGCCCAGAATCAAAAGGTCATAGGTGGGTGTGGGCTCTTGGGCGCTCGCGGGCGCAAGCACGAGGCACGTCAAGCCGCACGCAGCGGCGATCTCGAGCACCGCGCGGCGTGCACCCCTGGTTCTTGATGCACTCATCCCAGCGCCACGTCCAAGACCATCATCGCCGCAAAGCCGATCATCGTCGCGGTCGTTGCGATGTCGGCGTGACCACCCACCTGGGATTCCGGGATCAGTTCCTCCACGACGACGTAGATCATCGCCCCGGCCGCGAAGGCCAGCGCGTAGGGCAGGAGCGCCCCGATAAACAAGACCGCAGCGGCACCAATTACCGCCGCGGCGGGCTCGACGATCGCCGAAAGTTGCCCGTACCAGAACGACTTGGGCGCGGAGACGCCCTCGCGGCGCAGTGGCATCGCTACGGCGATCCCTTCGGGGAAGTTCTGTATCGCGATGCCGATCGCCAGCGCGACCGCTGCTCCGAGTGTGGCGGCGCCCGCGAATTCGAGGCCCGACGCCGCGGCGCCAAACGCGACACCTACGGCCAAACCTTCGGGAATGTTGTGCAGCGTGATCGCTAGCACGAGCAGCGTCGCTCGATGCCAGGCGGTTGGCGCACCCTCGGCCTGATCCGGTCGCAGGCCAGGGTGTAGATGGGGCAGATACTGGTCGGCGACGCGAAGGAAAGCCCCGCCGGCCAAGAAGCCGATCAGCGCCGGCCCCCAACCCGGGCCACCGCTCGCGCTCGCCATCTCGATCGAAGGCACCAGCAGCGACCAGAAGCTCGCGGCGATCATGACTCCAGCGGCGAAGCCGAGCATCGCGTTGAGGGTGCGTTGCGGCATCGTGCTGGTCAGGAAAACGAGCGCCGCGCCCATCGCGGTGACTAGCCACGTCATGGCCCCGGCGAGTAGTGCCTGTCGGATGGGGTCGAGGTCGGCGAACCAGTCGATCACAGGTCGAATCTAGCGTTCGCGTGAGGGCCCGCCTTGACGATTGGCTTGCAGAGGCCGACTCTAGATCGCCATGAGACGCGTTATCGTGATCGGGTTGTCGATTCTGGCGGCGATGTCGCTCGTCGTCGTCATCGGCGCGCTGTTCCTGAGGCCGCTGATGTCGACCCGCGTGGATGCCGACTTCAAACGGCCCGGGATTCTGGCGATCGAGCTCGACGGGTTGGTGGTCGAGCGCGCCCCACCGGACCTCTTCCGGGCCGAGTTCGAGGGTGCGAAGGTCGAGCTGATCGACCTCATCCTGGCGCTCGATCGAGCCGCCCATGACGAACGGATTGCGGGTGTGTACCTGCGTGTGGGCGCGCCCGGATACGGTTGGGCCAAGGCCGAAGAGATCCGGTCCCGGCTGGCTCGCTTTCGCGAGTCGGGCAAGTTCGTGTATGCGTTCACAACGGCCACCGACGAGCTCGGGTACTACGTGGCGATGGGTGCGGATTCGATCTACTTGCTTCCCGATGCCGGGATGGCGCTCAACGGGTTCCGCTTCCAAGCGCCGTTTATTCGACCGATGCTCGGCAAGCTCGGGCTCGACCCCCAAGTCGAGGCGATCGGCAGGTATAAGACTGCGGCCGACATGTTCCGCCGCGAGTCGATGAGCGACGAGCACCGCGAAGTCGCCGAGTCGATTCTCGCCGAGCGTTATGACCGCTTCGTTGACACGGTGGCGGAGACCCGTGGGGTCGACCGTCAACGGTTTGTCGACGCGATCGATCAGGGTGTGTACCTGGCGCGCGACCTGAGCGCACTCGGATTGATTGATGGAGAGCACTACGAGGCGGACGTGCGGCGGATGGCGCTGGCGCGGGCGACGGGTGTCAATCCGGAGGACGTCAAGATACGGATCGAGGAACACTTCATCGGTCTCGACGAGTACATGACGACGCTGCCGGGCCCGCAGGGGCGAGTCGCCGGGACGATCGGGCTGGTATACGCGGTCGGCGCGATCACCAGTGGTGAGAGCGAGCTCGATCCGGTGTTCGGGCGCACGATGGGCGCTGAGTCGACTACCGAGATGCTGCGCAAGGTCTCCCGCGACGATGACCTTGATGCGGTCGTGATACGGGTCGACAGTCCAGGCGGTGACGCGTTGGCGTCGGAGGAGATCTGGGCCGCGATCGAGGATCTGAACGAGCGGCTGCCGATCATCGTGTCGATGAGCGACGTGGCGGGATCGGGCGGCTATCTGATCTCGGCCGGCGCGGACGAGATCGTCGCCGAGCCATCGACGATCACCGGATCGATCGGCGTCTTCGGAGTGTTGTTCAATGCGGAGCAAACGTGGGACAAGCTCGGCATCGAGTGGGAGACCGTGCGCACCAATCCTGGCGCCGAATTCCCGACTTCGACGCGAAGCTTGACCGAGGCCGAACGACAGGTCTTCCGGTCGTTGATCGAGGACGTCTACCGCAGCTTTGTGCAGCGGGTCTCGAACGGTCGAAAGCTGTCGGTGCCGGAGGTCGACGCGGTGGCGCAGGGTCGCGTGTGGACCGGGACGCAGGCCGAGGCGCGAGGCCTCGTCGATCGCGTCGGCGGCCTGGAGACAGCGCTCGTAGCAGCCAAGGAAGCTGCCGGTATCGAGCCCGACGCGACCGTAAAGCTCCACATTTACCCGGCCAAGCAACGATTCCTCGATCGCGTGCGGGAGTTGTTGTTGTTGCGCGAGGCCAGTCGCGGCCGCGCGACATCCGGCTTGGAGCCGATGGCGGCGCGTTGGGTCCGGGACGAGCTGGGTGGTGCGCTGACCGGTGTCGGTGTGGTGCTGCGCGAAGGCCCTCGCCGCCCGCTGGCGGTCATGCCGTACGTTCCCGAGACCCGCTAGCTCGAGCTTTGACGGACGGATCGCTCGAGCTCTCGCCCGAGGTGATGCGCGCGCTCGGGTACCGGGTCGTCGATCTGCTCGTCGAACACGCCACCACGCTCAGAGATCAACACGCCGGCCGCACGACCGATCGAGCGACACTCGAAAGGTTGCTGCGGGAACCGGCGCCAGAGCAGGGTAGCGACCCCGAGACTGTGCTCGAGCGACTCGAGCGCGACGTTCTGTGCCACATGGGTCGGGTCCATCATCCACGGTTCTTCGCGTTTGTGCCGAGTCCCAGCAACTTCGTTGGCGTGCTCGGCGACGCGCTCGCGGCCGGTCACAACGTCTTTGCTGGCACATGGATCGAGTCGTCTGGGCCGGCGACGCTCGAGCTGGTGACGATCGATTGGTTGCGAGAGCTGTGCGGGATGGGATCGTCAGCCGGCGGGTTGTTCGTGAGCGGTGGTTCGATGGCCAGCTTGACCGCGCTGGCTGTCGCGCGGCACGAACGACTGGACGATGACCTTCGCGGCGCCGTCGCCTACGGATCCGATCAGACCCACACCGCCATAGATCGGGCGCTCAAGGTCCTCGGGTTTGCGCATGAACAGTTCCGCAGGCTCCCCTCGGACGACGGCTACCGATTGGACGTGACCGCGTTAGGTGAAGCGGTCGTCGCCGATCGCGCCGCCGGCCGGCGACCGTTCTGCGTGATCGCGAACGGAGGCACGACCAACACCGGCGCCGTCGACCCGCTCGGCCAGTTGGCAGACTTCTGCGCCGCCGAGCATCTGTGGCTGCACGTCGACGCGGCCTACGGAGGCGCCGCTGTTCTCACCGATCGTGGGCGAACAGCGCTGGCCGGGCTCGGACGCGCCGACTCGCTCGCGCTCGACCCACACAAGTGGCTGTTTCAACCGTACGAGATCGGCTGTGTCTTGGTCCAGGAGCCGCGCTCTCTCGCACGCACGTTCGCGGTTCGCGCCGATTACCTGCGGGATGTCGAAGGCGAAACCGAAGAGATCAACTTCGCCGATTACGGCGTCCAGCTAACGCGCAGCTTTCGAGCGCTCAAACTGTGGCTGTCTATCCAAGTGTTCGGTCTCGCAGCGTTCCGCGAGGCGGTCGAGAAAGGGCTTAACTACGCCGAGCACGCCGATACCGTGTTTCGTGAGTCTTCCGTTTGGCAGGTCGTGACGCCGGCCCAGCTAGGGGTGGTCACGTTTCGCTACGCACCTTCGGGGTTGTCCAATTCCGAGGCGGACCGGATTAGCGGCGCGCTCGTCAAGGCCAGCATCGACGATGGTTTTACGATGGTCAGTTCGACGACGCTCGATGGACGGGTTGTGCTGCGCTTTTGTCCGATCAATCCGCGGACGACGATCGACGACATCGACGCGTCGGTCGCCCGTCTGGAAACGCTCGCCGCTGGGCTCGTACGGGCTGGCGCGGGGCGTTAGCGGTGAAGGCGATCTGGCTCGAGGACGGCGGGCTCCAGGTGCGAGACGTTGCGGCTCCAGACCCGCCGGCCGGTGAGGCCCGCGTCAGAGTCCAGCGAGCCGGGATTTGCAACACCGACCTGGAACTCGTTCGCGGCTATTACCCGTTCACCGGAGTGCTCGGTCACGAGTTCGTCGGCATGGTCGAAACCGGACCCGACGAGCTGATGGGGCGACGCGTGGTGGGCGAGATCAACGCGGTCTGTGGCAGCTGCCGGGCGTGTCGAGGAGACCGTAGGACGCACTGTGAGCACCGAACGGTGCTCGGCATCGTCGGCCGCCATGGCGCGTTCGCCGAGTATCTCACGTTGCCGATCGACAATTTGCATGTCGTGCCAGGGAACGTGTCCGACGATCACGCCACGTTCACCGAGCCCTTGGCGGCGGCACTAGAGATCCAACAACAGATCGACGTTGAGGCCACCGATCGTGTGCTCGTTGTCGGTGACGGCAAACTGGGTCAGCTGATCGCGCGGACGTTGGCGCTGACCGGGTGCGAGTTAACCGTGATCGGCCGCCACCCCGAGAAGCTTGAGTTGCTCGCGTCGCATACGATCGCGATCGGCGAGCCGAACTCCGTTGAGCCGGCCGCGTTCGATATCGCTGTCGAGTGCACCGGTAACGCCGACGGGTTTGCAACGGCACGGCGCGCGCTCCGCCCACGAGGCATGCTGGTCCTCAAGAGCACCTATGCCGGTGATCTGACGTTTGACGCTTCGGCGCTTGTCGTTGACGAGATCACGTTGGTGGGTTCGCGCTGTGGGCCGTTTGCGCCGGCGCTGGAGTTACTGGCCAGCGGAACCATCGATGTCGCACCGCTTATTCACGCCCGGTACTCGCTCGAAGACGGGCTCGACGCGTTCGAGCACGCTACTAAGCCGGGTGTGCTGAAGGTGTTGCTCGAGATCGAGTAGGCCGTCCGGGGTCAGCCGCGCTGGAGCCCTCGCAGCCGGGCGATCGCCTGGCGTGCCTCCGCGATCTTGGGTTGGAGCAGCGGGTCGGCGTTTTCCCACGCCAGCGTGACCCAGCCGTACGCCTCTAGCGCGCGGTCTCGGTCACCAATCTCCTCGTACAGCTTTCCCAGCGGGACCCCCATCCAAGGTTGCGGGCCAAAAACCAACCCGTAACGGATCGCTTCCTCCGGCCGCCCCATGCGCTGCAGTAGCTCCATGACCCATGGGGTCGCAAACGGAGGCGAGTCCTCGCGGAACACCACATCTAGCAGCCGGAGCGCCTCTTCATCGCGGCCTTCCAACATCGCACGGCGGCCATCGACGGTCATAATGCCGAGTTCGATTCCGCGTGCCTGTGCCGAATCGCCCTCAGCGTAGAAGCGGTTAATAAACTCCTGAGCCAAGGCTCGAATGGAGTCGGCCTCCTGATCGCGCCCCTCTTCCAACGCCAGCAACGCGGCGACCAGCCACTTGGTGCTCGGAAGGCTATCCGCCGGTCCGAGGTCCGACGCTGCCGCCAGCGCAGAGGCATCCACCCCGACGTCGTCGTAGTAGAGAGCCAACAAGACGGCCAAGTAGTTGGGCGTCCCATCTGGTGCGTTATCGTCGGTGGGTCTCTCCGCCAGGATGCGGAGCCCATCTTCGAGTTGTCCGTCATTGATCATGATGAACGGGAGAAAGTTCGCTACTAGGTCCTGCGTCTCCGGGCGATCGGCTAGTCGCAGCATGGCTTCATTGCGCAGCCTGAACGTCCGCGGGTGCTGGAACAGGTTGCCTATTCGGCCCAGGACGAAAGTGGAAAGCGTATCCAGGATGGAGGGTTCGGCCCGGGTGAGTGAATCGCCAAACAGGAGCTTATACGCGGTCTCGTAGGCAACGTCATACTCGGTACCGGCGGCATACTGTTCGTACTGTTCGATCAACTGCGTTGCCGCCGTACTGTCAGCGTACCTGAATGCATTATCGAGTGGGTGGATGTAAGCCGGCGTGTAGGATGGATCGAGCTCGGTCGCACGGACGAATGCGCCATCCTGGTCCTCGCGCGTCGCTATCGACTGCGTCGGTCGATGGTAGTAGACCTCGCCGAGGAGGAACCACGCTTCGGGGTCTTGCGGATAGCTTTGTGTGGCCGCTAACGCCAGCTCGGTAGCGTTGCTTCGATTCGCGTGGAACGCCTGACTGATCTCGAACAGATCGCGGTCGCGTTCCGGTAGACGGTTCGCGTACCGGGCCGCTTCGTCTAATGTCTCCTGGGTTCTCCCACCAAGGGATTCCAGCCAACCCAGTGCGCTGCTCAGCCGATAGTACGCCAGCGCGAACGTCGAGTCCGCCTCGACCGCCTCCTCATACGCCGGGATCGCCTCACGGAAGCTCGACGACCGCAACAGAGCTTCACCCTCCAGGTACGACTTCAGCGCTGGGACCGATTGCGTCGTGATGCCGGCCAGATCGACTGTCGGCAGCTCGTCGTCCCCCTCTTCGAGGACCAAACTCAGTACTTCGATCGACAACTGGTCGACGAGCCCAAAGATCGAATCCGGCGCGCCTTCGACCTGCTCCCGACCCAGGTTGGTTCCATCCTCGAGATCGTAGACATCCGCTCCTACCCGCATGTTGTCGCCACTCGAAACGACGCTGCCGACTACGGCGTATCGGGCGCCGCTCGAGCGCGCGACCTGTAACGCGGTCGGCAGGTCGGCTGTTTCATCCGCTGGCGCTTGCTGACGCCAACGTGCCAGCACCGTGCGGCTGTCGATGGCTCGTAGACCCCCGGCGCCATCGAGGTTTGTCGACAGCAGGTCGACCATCCCCTCGCGCCAGCGATTCAGCTCGGGATCATTGACGTGAAAGGGCAGAATCGCGATCCCCGGGCCGGCGCTTTCGGCAACCGCCAGCTGTGGGCCAACACTGCGACCCCGATCCCGCACGATGAGGAACAACGCGGCGGCGACTAGCAAAAGCGAGATCGTCAGCACGCCGGCGAGTAATGGCCGACTCGTTCGGCTGGTCTCGCCCTTTTCGGCGGCTGATCGTGAATGCGCCCATACGAGGAGCAGGGTGACGAAGAGCCCGACGAGCAGAACCACGGACGCGCCCCGGACCACCCATTTTGGTCCGTCGAAAGCGTCAACCAATAGCCCAGTGGCCTCCAGCGTGGCCCAGCCGCCCGCCAAGTACACAACCAGGACCTGGACCAGTCGTGAGTCACTGATTTTCGACCAATCCCGTTTACCCATGGATCGCGTCCCCGACTTTTATCACGCCGCTTTCGAGGATCTCCGCCCGGAGACCGCCGCGGTGGACGAGTCCGGACCGAACGCCCGGCTGCGTAAGGCTCTCGAGGTAGTTGCACGGTTCACAGAGCTCGACGCCGCGCAACACAGCCTCGCCGATCTGGAAGGTCTGCCCCACCAGATGATTGAGCGCGACGCTGCGGGTGGTGATGTTGCGCCGCGACTCACCGGGTCCGATACGAACATCATAATCTTGCCCGAGCGCCTCGATCGCTTCGGCCTCGATCAGTGTGGCAGCGCGCTTGCCGCCCGCTTTTCCGGGCTTCACGCCGTTTCCCGTCGCGTAGCGATCCGCTTCGAGCCCCTGCCCAGCGACCGCCCGAATCCGATCGACAGCGGTCGGTGGCCCCCCCTTGGATGGCACGATATGAATGGCTTCGATTCGTCCCTCACTCATCCCACTAGAATACTCGCAACGAGACCGTGAAAACAGGGTGTCGCTACGTAGCGAGGTCGGTATCTTGGGGTCGACCAATTCTTCCAGGAGGCACATGAAGTTCGGGGTTCCCAAAGAGACTTGGCTCGGCGAGCGCCGTGTGGCCGCGGTGCCGGAGACGGTGCGCAAGCTGTCCGAACGCGGCGCCCAGTTTGTGATCGAATCGGGCGCGGGCCTGGCTGCCGCCGTACCCGATCAGGCGTACGTCGATGCGGGTGCCACGGTTGTCAACGACAACACGCCGTGGGAAGCGGATGTCGTGCTCAAGGTCCGTCCGCCGTCGCCCGAGGAGATCGGTCGGATGCCGTCGGGAGCGATCGTGGTCTCTTTCCTGACCGCCGAAGCGACCCCGGAGATCGTGCAAGCGCTGGTGAACCAGGGGGTCACGGCGCTCGCTATGGAGGCCATCCCACGCATCGCGCGAGCGCAGAAGATGGATGCCCTGTCGGCGATGGCGAACATCGCCGGCTACAAAGCGGTGCTCGAAGCCGCCAACGACTTCGGCCGCTACTTCCCGCTGCTCATGACGGCGGCCGGTACGGTGACGCCGGCGCACGTTCTCGTAATTGGTGCTGGTGTGGCCGGGTTGTCGGCGATCGCCACCGCGCATCGACTGGGAGCGGTAGTCAGAGCCTTCGATCCCCGACCGCCGGTGCGTGAGCAGGTGGAGTCGCTGGGCGCCAAGTTCATCGAGCTCGACCTGGAAGCGATCGAGGAGACAGCCGGTGGATACGCGGGAACGCAATCGGATGCGTTTCTGGAACGCGAACGGGAGTTGCTGGCGAGCCACGTCGCCGACGTTGACATCATCGTCACGACGGCGGTCATTCCCGGCCAAGCGGCCCCGGTGCTCATCACCGAGGAAATGGTAAAGTCGATGCGGCACGGGTCGGTGATCGTCGATCTGGCCGCCGAACGCGGAGGCAACTGCGCCCTGACGCGTGCCGACGAAGCGGTCGAGGCCCATGGCGTCAAGATCCTCGGTTACACCGATTTGCCTTCGAGGATGGCAGATCAGTCGAGCGCACTCTACGCCCGGACGGTGATGAACCTTCTGCTTCAAGCTTGGGATGAAGACGGACCGACGATCGATCTCACCGACGAGATCGTGGGCGCGGTAGCCGTTGTTCACGCTGGTACCGATCGACGCTCGTCGCCGACCGGCGCGGCCGAACCCGAAACCCCGGTCGAGAGCGCGGCTGGAGCGGAGGCGTAATGGAGGAGTTTCTCAGCCACCTGACGGTGTTCGTGTTGGCGTGCTTCATCGGTTGGCAGGTGATTTGGAAGGTCACGCCCGCTCTCCACACGCCGTTGATGTCGGTTTCGAACGCGATTTCGGGGATCATTCTCGTGGGTGCGATGATCGCCGGTGGTGAAGCGTTGCTCGATTTGCCAGGCAAGATGGGGTTAGTCGCGGTCGCGTTTGCCGCGATCAACGTCGTCGGCGGGTTCTGGGTCACCCAGCGGATGCTAGGGATGTTCCGCAAGCGATGACGTCGCTGCCCGCGATCACGACCGTCGCCTACCTGGTGGCCTCGATTCTCTTCATCCTGGCCCTCAAGGGGTTGTCATCACCGGCAACCGCGCGGCGCGGAAACATGCTCGGGATTCTAGGGATGCTGATCGCGGTCGGGATCACCCTCGCCCAACCACAAGTCCAGGCGTACGCGAGGATCGCGATTTTCGCCGCGATGGGCGGTATCGTCGGCGGCGTCGTTGCCAAGAAAGTCCCGATGACCGCTATGCCCGAGACGGTCGGGCTCTTCAACTCGTTTGTCGGGTTGGCCGCCGCCCTGGTCAGCTTGGGCGCCTTCCACAAGGGCGAGCACACCGGTACGATCGGCTCGATCGAGATCTTCCTCGGCGTGGTGATCGGGATGGTCACGTGGACCGGCTCGGTTGTCGCCTTCGCGAAGCTCAACGGTCGGGTGCCGGGTCGCCCGATCACGTGGCCGGGCCGCCACGCGCTCAACGCGCTGATCGGCATCGCGACGCTGGGCCTCGGCGTCTGGTTCGTCATGACTCACGAAGCAATGCCGCTTTATTTGACGGTCATCGTGACCGGGTTGTTTGGCATCGTCTGGATCATCGCCATCGGGGGTGCCGACATGCCGGTCGTGATCTCGATCCTCAATAGCTACTCGGGCTGGGCGTCGGTGGCGACCGGTTTCATCATCGGCAACGATCTGTTGATCATCACCGGTTCGTTGGTTGGAGCCAGCGGTTTGATCTTGTCGATCATCATGGGACGCGGAATGAATCGATCGATCTCTTCGGTCCTGATGGGTGGGTTTGGCGAGGGCGACCTCGCGGCCGGCGATGCCGGCAACATCCAGGCGCAGGCGGCGGCCAAGGGCGTCAACATCGGCGACGTCGAGGTCGCCGCTGAGCTCATGCGCGGCGCCCGCGAAGTGATCATCATACCGGGTTACGGGTTGGCGGTCGCTCAGGCCCAGCACCCGGTACGCGAGCTGACCGAGCGTCTCGAGGCGTATTGGCGGAAGCCAACATCCCCTACGACCAGGTTCTCGAGATGGACGCGATCAACAGCGACTTCCCGGAGACCGACGTGACGCTCGTGCTCGGCGCGAACGATATCATCAACACGGATGCACTCGATCTGCCCAGCTCACCGATCTATGGGATGCCAATTCTCGAAGCCTACAAGTCGCGCACGGTGATGGTAGTGAAGCGGAGCCTGAATCCAGGCTTCTCCGGCATCGATAACCCGCTCTTCTACCGCGAGAACACGATGATGGTGTTCGGCGACGCGCGGGCGATCGTCGACGCGATGGTCAAGGAGCTCAAGAGCGCCGCAGTCGCCTAGAGTCGTCGCGTGACGCGCACCGCGCTCCTGTTCCTGGCGACGCCAATCGCAAACAACTATTGATCCCGCGGTGGATGCGGTGGCGCCGCCCATCGCGTACCGGATTGCGTCCGAAAGCCGTTTCGACGTGATCACCGGCAAGGCGGGGCTCTTTGGCGCGTTTGGGCACAAGCATCGAATTCGTGCCACCGAGTTCGAGGGGACGCTTCTGTACGATCCCGACAACACTCCTGCGTCGAGTATCGAGATCGCTCTGCAGGCCGCGGGGTTGGTCGTGGTGCCGGAAGGTGCCGACGAGAAGGATGCGCCCAAGGTCGAGCAGGCGATGCGCGAGTCGGTGCTGCCACCGAGCCGGTATCCCACGATCGAGTTTGTGTCGCGCATCGTCACCACCTCGTGATCGCGCAGCAAACACGCCCCGTGGCGGTCGACGTCACCATTGCGCAGCGGAGCGACAGGCTGACCGCAACCGGAACGTTCTCGGTCAAGCAGACCGACTTTGGCATGAAGCCGTACAGCGCAGCCGGAGGCACCATCAAAGTCGCCGACGAGGTCACCTTCGACTTCGAGGCGATCGCGATTCGCGTGGTCGACGCCGAATGACCCCCGACGCTTGGGGGCTGGCGCTCGCGGTTCTCGGGATCGCGATCCTGTACTCGACCGTCGGCCACGGTGGCGCATCCGGCTACCTCGCCGTGATGGCGCTGTTTGGCGTGGCCCCGCTCGTGATGCGGCCGACCGCTTTAACGCTCAACATTGTCGTCGCATCGCTGGCGGTCTTCTATTTCGCACGCGGGGGTTGGTTTTCGTGGCGTCTCTTCCTCCCGTTTGCGGTGACCTCGATCCCGGCAGCGGCGGTCGGTGGAGCGATGACGCTGGCGGATCCCGTCTATCGATGGGTCGTGGGCGGCATGTTGGTGCTGGCCGCCTACCAGCTGGCGCGGACCGCGGGTAGCGCGGCGGAGCCGGGGGTCAAGCCGCCACTTATAGGGGTCGCGCTACTGATCGGTGCCGGGTTGGGGTTCCTGGCCGGATTGACAGGCGTCGGAGGTGGGATTTTCCTGAGCCCGCTGTTGTTGACCGCGGGGTGGGCGGGGGCCAAGGAAACCGCGACGGCGTCAGCGGCGTTCATCCTCGTCAACTCGATCGCAGGTCTGGCGGCGCACACGGTCGTTGCGGGCGGACCCCCGGCGAGCGTGTGGCTGTTGGTGGCGGCTGCCACGATGGGGGGTACGATCGGATCGCGGCTCGGCAGTAGTCGGTTCGGGGGCCCGACGATCCGGCGGCTCCTGGCGGTCGTCCTGCTGGTGGCTGGAATGAAGTTCCTTCTGACCTAGCGCCTCGGCCCGTCGGTTTCTAGCGTCCACGCTGGGAAAGCGGAATGGAGCCGACCCGGGATTCGTACCGATAGGAGAGGCTCGACGTCGGCGACAACGAGATCAGGAGGATGGGTCATGCCAAAAGCGATTTGGAACGGCATGGTGATCGCTGAGAGCGAAGAAACGGTCGTGGTCGAGGGGAATCACTATTTCCCGCCCGACTCGGTCAACCGCGACTACCTGCAAGACAGCCAGACTCAGACGACATGCCCGTGGAAGGGCGAAGCGAGCTACTACCACGTGATGGTAAACGGTGAGCTAAACGCGGATGCCGCCTGGTACTACCCCGATCCGAAGTCAAAAGCCAGCCACATAAAGGATCACCTGGCGTTCTGGCACGGGGTGGAGGTCGAGTAG
>JBDHFX010000034.1:0-15093 GCA_039590215.1 Gemmatimonadota bacterium
GTAACCCTTGATCATCAGGACGATCCACAGGATGAAGGCCCCCAGCCAGACCAGCATCATCAGCAGGCTGAATAGGCTTCCCAGCGTCCAAGAGATGGCGCCCAGGATCACGCTCACTATGCCGAGCCCGATCGCCAGAGCAAACATCGCCAGGCTCACGACGATGGACTGGGCGGCGTGGAATCGCACCACCGGGTTCGTCTTCTCGATCAAGAAGAAGATCACGCCGGTGACAATCCCCAGGATATAGCACAGCAGTCCGGCTAACTGAGGGTCGAGGCCCGTCGACGTGGCCTGCCCAACAGTCGGGGGCGTAGGCTCGGAGGGCTGCGGGGTCGAGGGAGTCTGGTCCGTCAAAGGTGCCTCCTTGGAGCGCGGAATCAGCGTGCATTGAAAGACCGGGTCTGTTTTCCGAAATTACACGCCATAGGCCGGGTTTCACAAGGAATCGCTCCCGGCGGCACATGTGCCGGCTTGCAGGGTAGGACCCTCCCCATCTGCACGGCATCGACAGCGCGCTTTGTTTTACCTACATGACCGTCTACCTGGAGGACTCATGTCCCGCACGCCCTACGCCTTGATCTGCGCCGCCGTCATGCTGGCGGCCGCCCCCAACGCGGCTCACGCCCAAAATGGCCTCGAGTTGATGGGTTACGGGTTTCGCGCCGGCGCTTCGCTCGACGACGAGTTGACGCAGTTCCTCGTTGGCGGCCATCTCGATCTGGGTCGGCCGTACGACAACCTCCGCGTCCAGTCGGTCATCACGGCCGGGTTTGGCGACGACGCGTTCTCTTTCTTGCTAGGCGGCGAGGCGCATTACCTGTTCCCGGTCAGCTCCACGTCGAGCGTCGAGCCGTACGCAGGCGGCGGGATAGGGCTGCACCACATCAGTCGTGACAGCGACAACGACAGCGGCCGTGACGACGACACCAGCGAGGCGGCATTACTGCTGACTGTCGGCTTCGACGTCCCGGCGAGCCGGTGGTGGGGGTACTTCGCCGAAGCGCGCTTCCTGGTCGCGGACGAATCAGTCTTCCGGCTCGAGGGGGGCGTTACCTGGCTCTACTGATCGCGGACGGCAGACTGCCTAGCGGCCCGAAGACGGGCTAGGCGGCCGAAACAGACTGCGCCGGACGATCAGCGCCGTGGCCGAGGGCTTGGAGATCTCCTCGAGCCTGACCCGCGGCACGCTGCTTTCCCGTACCGTGCCGCTCTTCTCGAGCGATTGTCCCTCGCGTAGGAGTTCGAACTGCACCTTTGCGCCGGGCTTGGCGTCACGGATGTAGTTCGTCAGCGCATAGCGGGTGGCGACGGTCTCATCGGGCCCGATCGGCGTACGGTTGATCTTCAACAAGAGGTCGCCGTCCTGCAATCCGGCGCTGGCCGCGGTTCCACCGGACTCGACGTCGCGCACGACGAACCGGCCGACGGAATCGACCAGCAATCGTGCTCCCAACGTCCTGCGCCGTTCGGGACTTTCGACGATCTGGAGCCCCGCGCGCGCCAAGCCAGCCCGAATCGAGAGCCGGGATCCGGCGACCATTGGACTCAGCGCGTCCAACCCGACGCCCAACGCCTGAGCCGCCTCGGGCCACACCTCGTCCTCCGCGTACCCGCCGTCGAGTCCCGCCTGTTGCAAGTAGTACAGCAGATTATCGAGCCCTCTCACGCCGTGCGTGTCGCCACGGATCGCGATATCTACGACGAACGCCGCCAGCGCCCCGCCGACGATCATCCGAGCCGCCGAGTTATCGTCGGTCGCCGAGGACCGGAGCGCCGTGACGTCGATTCGCCTTCCACCGCCCAGCTCGCGCCACCAAGTGAGCAACTCCCCCATCGCGGCGTAAAAACCGTCTGGACCACCCGCATAGCGCGCCGGCAGCAACCGCGCGTAGTACTCGGCCGCGCCCTCGATCAGCCACTGTTCGGCAATGTCAGGGGTAACGGAGAAGTCGGGTTGAGCCATCTTCCGGGGACCGAACTGACCTGGATACCAAGCGTGCAAATAATGATGTAACAACAGCTTGCCGAGGCCAGCCCGGCGCATGTGTTGGTTGTCCATGATCGGCAGGTAGTACGCCGAGCCCGCCGCCTGCCCGGTCGCGCCGATCCCTTCGGTTCCGGGATCGACGAAATGAAAGACGAACACATAACGCTCGTAGGGCGGCGAACCGAAGAAACGAGTCCCGTGCTGTATCGCCTCCTCGACCAGCGTCAACAGCGAGTCGGGCGCGAACCCCCTACCGACTCCCTGGACAACGACGCGATGCGGCCGGCCCTCTACAAACAGCTTGTAGTCGAGCAGACGATCCCCGAGCGCGAAAACGGAGCCCGGGAGCTCACCGAACGAAGGCGCCTCGTAGCGGCCGTCAGAGGTGGGAGTGAGCGGGGTCTGCAGCTCCCACCCAACCGGCAGCTCGAACGAAACTGTTACCGGCCGGAGCTCGTGTCCATCGACGAAACCGAACAAGCTGGCACCCAGAGCGTAGCCGCTGTGACGATCGACTCGAGGACCCAAGGCCAGCGGCACTTCACCCTCGCCGTTTTTCACCTGGTAGCCGATCGTCAGGTATTTCTCGCCATCGGGGTAGAGCCGCCATAGGTTGGCATCGAGCTGGCGTGCGGTGACTGCCTCCCCGTGGCCGTCGCGAACCGCGAAGCCCTCGACCGGTGCCGGCTCGAGCGGTTCAAAACGTCCCGGAATCCAGGCCGGCAACACGTAGTCGATCGAATCCCGCCGAACGTGATCGAGCGCCACCGAGACCTCGAACCGATCCGGCTTGGCCCGCTCCACCCGCACGTAGTAATTGACCGGGGTGGACGGAACGTCGGTTCCGACCGACCGCGCGGCACATCCGGCCAGCGCCAGCGCCAATACGCTTAGGCTGACCGCTTGGGGGTACCGGAAGGATCGCATAAGCGGCAGACCGACAATCTGGGGAAACAACAGCTGGTTCCGCAATACCAACACCCTCAATAGTAATGGATAGTTATGGGGATATACAACAAGTTATGGAATCGCGGTTCAAAGACGGCCTTGACTTTCCTTCAGGAGGCGGTAAAATGCAGTAACTCGATGGCCCGGTCCCGGTCGACTACGGTGCTGTCGAGATGAGTTAGGCCTGCGGTTTCCTCCTGGCCTAATGACCGAAGGCCTCGCCAGCGGCGGGGCCTTTCGGTTATCAGCCCCGTTTTTGACTCAAATCCGCCATCAGCGCGTCGATCTGCCCAAATAGTTCCTCGAACGTGCCGTTGTTCTCCAACCGATAGCCAAAACCCAGACGCTCGAGCTCGACCTCGGTCTCGTGCTGTTGGCGGGCTACCTCTGGTGGCAGCGTTGTGATCAACTCGGGCGCGCGAACGACTTGAACGCAAGCAAACCCAAGCCGCTCCAGGTACTCGACCTCGAGCGTGAGCCGGAGATCGTCGACAACGAGCCGATCACCGTCATCGGCTGTGATCCTCTGAGCGAACCGGTCGAGCCACAGCTCCGGGTCATAGTTGCGCCCCACCGTGCCGATCTCTTGAAGCAATCGCCGACCTCGATCGTCCTTCCCGCCATCCCAACCGAACGATTCGGTCGCGAGTTGCTTGATCGGATCGGCCAGCGCGTACTTCCGAAAACCGTATCGCTCTACCACATAATCGGCGGCGGTCGTCTTGCCAACCTGCATCCGACCGCCCAGAGCCAGCCGGAGGCGCGCCATTCCCTTGTGGTGACACCCAGCCCGGCTACCTTCCGTCGCCTCCATGGCCGCTCAAACTACCGCTCCGGCGATCGCGATCCACGATCTCCACAAGCACTACGGGGCCGTCACCGCTCTGAGCGGGATCGACCTGTCGATCCAGCCGGGACAGTTCTTTGGGTTGCTGGGGCCCAACGGCGCCGGTAAATCGACCACGATTCACATTCTGACCGGACTGGTAACCCTCGAACGTGGGACCGTCGACGTATTCGGGCGTGACGTCGTTCGCGACTATCGGCTTACCCGCCGTGCGATCGGGCTCGCCCCCCAGGAGTTCAACTTCGACCGCTTCTTCCCGGTGCGTGAGATCCTGGAGCTCCAGGGCGGTTACTACGGCGTTCCCAAGCGGCAAGCCACGCGTCGTGCCGACGAGTTGCTCGATCTCTTCGGACTCTCGTCGAAAGCGAACGACAAAGTGCACAAGCTCTCAGGCGGCATGAAGCGCCGGCTGCTGATCGCCAAGGCGATGATGCACGAGCCCGAGATCCTGATCCTCGACGAGCCAACCGCCGGTGTCGACGTCGAGCTGCGGCGCACGCTCTGGACGTACCTGCGTCAACTGAGCGAGCAGGGCACCACGGTCCTGCTGACCACGCACTACATAGAGGAAGCCGAAGCGTTGTGCGACGAGGTCGCGATCATCGATTGCGGTCGGATCGTGGCCCAGGGATCCCCTCAACACCTGATCGAGACGAGCGGTGGTCGGCATCTGGAGATCGTGCTCACCGAGCCGCCCGGCAACCAGCTGCCGGCGGCGATAACGACCCGCGACCATGTCATCGACGGGGCCAAACTCATCGTCACCGAAGACCGCCCGCGGCAGTTCGTGGCCGAAGCGCTTCAAGCGCTATACGAGGCCGGCCTCATGATCAACGAGGTGAGGATCGTCGAGTCGAGCCTGGAAGAGGTCTTCATCCGATTGACCGAGCGCCAGCAAAAGGACGAATCGCGTGCAGTATAGTCGCGAGTGGGCGATAGGCTTCTGGACGCTTACTGGTCGCGAGGTGGGGCGGTTTATGAAGCTCTGGAAGCAGACCGTTTTCCCGCCGATCCTCTCAGCGTTTCTGTACATCGTGATTTTTGGGGAGGCGCTCGGCTCCCGAATTCGACTGATCGACGGCTACCCATACACCGAGTACATCCTGCCCGGGCTGGCGATGATGGGCGTACTGACGAGTGCGTATTCGAACAGCTCGACGTCGCTATTCGTAGCCCGTCACGAGAAGTACATCAACGACATCCTGGTCGCCCCGTTATCGTACTGGGAGATCGTGCTGGCCTACACGCTGGGGGCGATGGCACGCGGCCTCGTCGTAGGCGTGTTGATCCTCGCCGTCGGGGTCTTCGTCGCGGACCTCCCGATCACCCACGCCTCGGTGGTGCTTGCATTCCTGGTGGTCGTCAGCGCGCTATTGGCGTGCGCCGGTCTGGTAATGGCGTTGTGGTCGGAATCGTGGGATCAAGTGGCGCTGCTGCTCAATTTCATCATCACCCCGATGGTGTTCCTCGGCGGTGTCTTCTACTCGATTCACATGCTGCCGCCGTTCTGGTACCGGGTCACGCTGTTCAATCCGATCTTCTACATGATAAACGGGCTGCGGTACGGTGTGCTCGGCGTGGCCGACGCATCACCGGCGTTGTCGCTGGCGCTGACGGCCGGAATGGCCGCCCTGACCTTCGCGCTAACGGTGTACTTATTCCGCATCGGATACGGGCTCAAGGCGTAGTAGCAACTGTCAGCTGTCGCTTTCTCCCGAGGTTCTCGTTATCGCTCTCGCCAACACGAGAACCAGCACGATCGCCACCGTGGACACGCCGATGACCGAAAGGATCTTGCCCAGGCTTTCCCTCACCTCATCGATCGAGAGCAGATCGAGGATCGCCAAGTTGATGATCACGGCGCATGCAAAGACTACGATCGCCGCCCCGATGACTACGGTTTTTTTAAGCATCGCTATCCTCCTCCACGGTTTGGCGAAATTCTACACCCGCCTGTTGGGCCTTCTCCAACATCGTGGGCGTGACGCCGCCCATACGCGCCAGCAGATCGATGCGCTCCTCGATCGGGGGATGGGACGACAAGATGCGGTCTAGAAAGCCGGCGCTTCGCGACCGCGGGTTGACGACATATAGATGAGCTAGCGCTGGGTTGACCTCCATTCTCGCGTTTTCCGCCACCCCGATTTTAGCTAGAGAGCACGCAAGACCTGCCGGGTACCGGGTCAATAGCGCGGCGTCCGCGTCCGCCAGAAACTCTCGTTCGCGGGAGATCGCTCTAAGAAAGAGCGTTCCGACCGCAGGGGCACCCACGAGGGCATAGATCGGCAGCAACATGAGAATCAAGATCAGAATGCCAAAAAGGGTGTCTTCGACGAGCAGGTGGAGAACCGCTCCCACCATGATGAGCACGCCGATCACGAACGGCAATCCGACAATGATACCGGCGATGATGCACCCTACTGATAGTGCGCCTATCGCCTGGAACAGCCGGCCGGCGATCCGGAGCAATACCCTGATACTCAACAGCGGTAGCCACATGAGCATGACCAACGCGGCCACGACCGTGCTCAGTCGGACATCGTAGTTACCGATCTGGGACAGCTCTTGGGCCACGACGCCTTCGAGCTCCCGATGATCCAAGGCGTCCAGCAAGCCCCGCGTCACTACAAGCGATGCTCGCTCCGGATCGAGGCCGGTGGAAAAGGCATTGGTCGCGGTCGACTCGATGATCGCCAGCCGCGGCTGCGGAAGGCCTGTTCCGATGCACAGGTTCTCTACGATCCGGCTCAGTCGGCGCTCTTCACTGGGCTCGAGCGGTCGAGCATGGGAGATCATCGAGACCAACCGCGACGAATAGCGATAGGTCAGATACGCGGCAGCAAAAACCAGAATCAGTGCCAAGATTGCGGCTTCGGCAATGACCACGTATGGATCGTTTACGAGCGCTTCCCACCCCACCAGGAACGGCATCAGGCCGAGCGCTATCATGCCCGTCATTTGATGGCCCACGTATAGGGCGATAGGTAACTGCACGAGGGCGAAGGCCGCCAAGAGTAGGAGCGTCTTGCGTCGATTCGCTTCGATCCGGTCGTAGACGAGAACGGGTTCTTGAAACCCGGTTTCCATCCGTTATGTCGCCAAAGGCGAAGGCGGCTCCGGCGACGGTGGCTCAGGGGGTGGGGTAAAATCGACTTGCACGTCCGCCCGCGTCTCCTCTTCCGTTTCAAAGAATTCAAACCGTTTGAAGTTCGCTACCCTGGCGATCACGACGTTGGGGACGGATCGGATACCAGCGTTGAACTCAGCCGCGTTGCGGTTATAGAACTGGCGAGCGTAGGCGATCTTCTCTTCGACGTCGGAGAGCTCTTCCTGGAGGTTCATGAAGTTTTCTGATGCCCGCAGCTGGGGATAGTTTTCGACCACCGCGAACAGACGCGCCAGAGCTCCGGTGAGCATGTCGTTCGCCCTGGCGGCTTCGGCTGCACCTCCAGCCTGCTGCAAAGCCGCGCGCGCCTTTGTCACCTCCTCGAACACGCCCTTCTCGTGCGCCGCGTATCCTTTCACGGTTTCGACGAGATTGGGGATTAGGCTTGTGCGGCGTCGGAGCTGCACGTCGATCCCCGACCACGCTTCGCCGGTTCGCTCCTGCGATCGAACGAGGCGGTTGTAGATACCAAACGCCGTCAGCCCAATAATCGCGAGCAGCGCGAACACGAGGATTGTGGCTAAAGTGTCAGCGGGCATAACACCTCCCAGATTGGTCGTTCAATCATTCTAGACGGACGTCGTGTCTCAGGTCTCGGGGGATTCCTGCTCTAGCCTGTAGAGGAATACTCTGTCGTCAATCGCTGGCCGGCAAGGTCTTGAACGGCCCTCGACCTCTCGCGTCCTTAGTTTCGTATCTGATTCTCGACCTATCGTGCGTCACCACGAAGAAGGGGGCGATATGCGCCACTCTGTCACCTGCGCGATCGTCGCAGGTCTACAACTCGCGTTGGCTTCACCGCTGGTGTCGGCTCAGGTAACCGGTGGCGCCGACTACGCGGACCCAAAGACGCGCGTGATCGTCGAGGAGATGATCGCTGCACACGGCGGTATCGAAGCGTGGAACCGCATCGAGTCGTTCAGCTACATGTTCTTCACCAAAAACTCGGGCAATCCTGAGCCGTGGCTATCGCGTGAGACAGTCGATCCACGCTCCGGCCGCGCCTATCTCGACTGGCCGGTTTTGGACGCGTCGATCGTCTGGGACGGGTCGACCGTGTGGGCCGTAGGATGGCCGGTCACCCTTCCGCCGGGATTCTTCTCCCGGTTGACGTACAGCTTTATCACGCTCCCGTGGCAGACGCAGCAGCCGGGCGTTCGGTTGGAAGCCATCGGAACGGGGCGCATCCCGAACGACGAGACGGACTTCGTCACCGTGCGGATGACCTTCGACCACCAGACGCCGAGCTCACCGGGCAATTACTATCAGCTCTACATAGACCCCGATTCCCAACTGTTGCGAGCGGTCGAGTTCAACATCACGCATCCTGGACTGGCCGCCAACCCCGATCAGCCCCTAGGCCCCAACCTTCACGTGTTTGAAGAGCATCGCGAGGTCGACGGACTCACGCTGCCTGTTTTTTACGTTTCGTACGGCTTCAATCAACGCAACGCGAGCACGAGTAACGCGGTCCACTACGTCTTCGACTTGTCGCTCGGTGAACCTTTTGACGAAGCACGGATGGAACGCCCGAGCGGCGCAATCGTCGATCACATGACGCTTGGCTTCTGGGAGGAGGACCGATGAGGGCATATCTAAGTGCTGCCGCCGCGGTAGCGTTGATCGGCTTCGCGACGGCCGGCGTCGGATCCGACGTCCCCGCCATCGTACAGCGGATGACCGAAGCCCACGGCGGGATGGAGCGATGGGCACAGGTCTCGGCGGTTCACCTCGATCACATCCTGTACATGAGCTTACTACCTGCCGATCAGGACCGGTGGTGGGTCGCATCCCAGACCGTCGAAACGGAGGGCGCGCGCCGGAGCTACCAGCGTTATCCAAAGCACCGCGCGAAGATGGCGTACGACGGCGAGCGCGTCTGGAGCGTCGGCTGGGGCGAGGCAAACCCGCCGAGCTTCATGGTGTACTTCGACTACTACTTCGCTTTTCTTCCGTGGTTGGCCCAGCGCGATGACGTCATTCTGGGCGAGCCGGAGACGGGTCGTCTGCCCGACGATCCGACCGACTACGCGACCGTTCGCATGACATTCGCTCCGGGAAGAGCGCCGATCGGAAAGACGGAGCGCGACTACTTCAAGTTGTACATCGATCCCAACTCGAACCGACTGAAAGCGGTCGAGTACGCGATGGCGTATCCCCCGTTTCTAGCGCTCATGGGGATGGGACCGGACCAAGCGTTCGGCCCGCTGACTCACGTTTACGACGAATGGGTGACGGTCGACGGCCTCACCGTGCCCCGCAGATATCACACTCTGGGCCCGGACGGGGGCTTCGCGGGAGATCACATCGTCGTCAACTACCGGTTTGACGAACCGCTCGACCCATCGCTGTTGGAGATGCCCCCAGACGCCGTGGTCGATTCGAACCGCTAGCGACCGGACGCGGAGCCGAGCTTGCGTCGCTCTTTGCCTAGCGCCAGCACCACCAGGATCGCGAAGCCGCCCCAGATAAAACCGCAGATCACCGCGAATGTGATCCAGGCCGCGCCGGTCACGCGGTTTCCTCGGCAACGCCAGGCGCAAGACGGCGGTTGAAGATCAGCAACAGCGCGAGCACTATCCCCCACTGCAGGACAAATGTACCCAAGCTCCAGGACGCGAACGGATCGAGGCTGGCGCGCAACCCTTCGCTCGAGAGAGTTTGGCTCAGCCACCAGACCAACAGCACCACGGCCTCGACGACGACCAGCACCATGGCCACGTTCCACCATCGGCCAATCGTAAAGTCGCTGCCCTCGCTGTTGACGTAACGGACGCGGAAACGGTCCACGCCGTACTTGAGAATCGCTATCCCGAAAAAGAGGCCCGACAACATGAGCCCCACGCCCCACACGTTGTCTTGATTGTCGAAGAACCCCATACGGAGCGCACTGGGAACTCCCATGACGAGCGCTGCGGTACCAACGATCGCCAGCGCGCGACCGCGTTCCGTGCCGCGATCGACGAGCGCGCGAGTGGCCAACTCGATCATTGAGATCAGGCTCGTTAGCGCTGCAACCAGCAGGGCCAGGAAGAAGAACGCCATGAACACCCGGCCAGCCGGTATGGCAGCAAACAGTTGTGGTACCCAGATGAACGTCAGCCCGTTGTTGCCGGCGCCAACGATCTCGTTGGCTGCGTCGGGGCGGATCGAAAAGATCGTGCACAGCACCATGATGCCAGCCAACAGCGAGATCGAGTTGTTGCCAAACCCGATGATGAACGCGTTGATCGTGGTGTCCTCGCGCAGCCGCATGTAGGTCGCGTACGTCAGCGCGAGCCCCCACCCGGCACCCGTATCCCACGCGTTCTGGGTCAGCGCCTCCAACCAGATGCGGCTGTTCCCTAGCGCCGACAAGTCGGGCGTGAACAGAAACGCGAGACCACGTGTAGCGCCAGGCAGCGTGACCGCGCGAACGACGAGCACCAGCAAGAGTCCGATCAGCACCGGCATCAGTATCCGTGTCGCGCTTTCGATCCCCTTGATGCCGCGCGACACGATGAACAGACCCAGGCCGAGCCCCAAAACGAGCGTCAGCACCGGCCACCCGGAGCCGGTGTACGCCTGCCAGAAGGCTTCGGGATCCGCGCCCGGGATGTCGCCGCTCACCGCCGCCACCAGGTAACGCATACACCAACCGGTCACAACGGTGTAGTAGAACATGATGAGCGTCGAGCACAGCGTGACCCAAGCGCCCATCCACGCCCAACCGCCACCGCCCAGCTTGGCGAACGCGCCGATCGGGCCAAGCCGGGTGCCCTTCCCGAGGGCGAACTCGCACAGCAACAGCGGCACCGACCAAGTGATCAGGAAAATCGCCCACGGGATCAGGAACGCGCCCCCGCCGTTGGTGGCCGCGATCCGCGGGAAGCGCCAGATGTTGCCAGTGCCGACCGCCATGCCGAGCATGGCCAGGAGCATGCCCCAGCGACTGCTAAAGCGAGCGGCGCCGGCGCTCACGCCAGAGCGTCCCGTCTAGCGCGAGTAATTAGGCGCCTCTTTGGTGATGGTGATGTCGTGCGGATGACCCTCGATCTGGCCGGCGAGCGTCACCTGTATGAACTCGGTGTTCTCCCTCAGGCCAGCCAGATCGCCTACACCGCAGTACCCCATTCCCTGCCGTAGACCCCCGACCATCTGGAAGATCGTGTCGCTGACCGGCCCGCGGTACGGGATACGGCCTTCGATCCCTTCGGGCACGAACTTCGTCTCGTCAACCTGTTGCTCCTGGAAGTACCGGTCGCCCGATCCCTCCGCCATCGCAGCGACCGAGCCCATGCCGCGGTACGACTTGAACGTGCGACCCTCAAACAGAATCGTCTCGCCCGGGCTCTCCTCGGTACCGGCAAACAGCGAACCCATCATGACGCTCGACGCGCCGGCGGCGAGCGCTTTCACGATGTCTCCCGTGTAACGCACTCCGCCGTCGGCGATCAATGGCACGTCCGCCGCCGCACACGCTTCGACGCAATCGAGCACGGCCGTCAGCTGCGGAACACCGATTCCGGCGATCAGCCGAGTAGTGCAGATCGAACCGGGTCCGATCCCGACTTTAACCGCGTCGACGCCACGCTCGATCAAGTCCCGCGCACCACTCGTAGTAGCGACGTTACCGGCCGCCAGCTGGACGTCGGGGAATCGCTCGCGCACCCCGGATACGGTCTCGAGCACCCCGGCTGAGTGGCCGTGCGCGGTGTCTACCATGAGCACGTCGACGCCGGCTTCGACCAACGCGGTCGCCCGGTCCATCGTTTCGGCGCTCGTTCCGATCGCCGCTGCCACTCTCAATCGACCGCGGTCGTCTTTCGACGCGTTCGGAAACTGGCGCCGCTTCAAGATGTCGCGCACGGTGATCAGGCCCTCGAGCCTACCCTCGTCGTCGACGATCGGAAGCTTCTCGATCTTGTGTTCGCCCATGATGCGCTCCGCCTGCTCGAGCGTCGTCCCCACCGGGGCAGTCACCAACCGATCATCGCCGGTCATGACGTCACGCGCGAGGCGTCGTGAATCCTTCTCGAACCGCAGATCGCGGTTGGTCACGATCCCCAGCAACTGACCGTCCTGGCGGACGATCGGCACGCCTGAGATCCCGAATTGATCCATCAACTGTCGGGCTTCGGCGATCGGGTGCTCGGGCTCCAGTGTGACGGGATTCTGGATGAGGCCGCTCTCCGACCGCTTGACGCGATCGATCTTGGCCGCCTGGGTATCGATCGAGAGGTTCTTGTGGAGCACGCCGATCCCACCCTCGCGGGCCATCGCCACCGCCATCCTGGCGCCCGTGACCGTGTCCATCGCCGCTGACACCAACGGGGTATTGAGCTCGATGCCGCGCGTGAACCGCGTAGTGACGTCTACGTCCCGGGGGTGAACGGTAGAATGCCCCGGAACCAGTAGGACGTCGTCGAAGGTGAGCCCCTGGCGAATCGGCTTCATGCAGACCGGGAAATGTGAGGAAAGAGCAAGAAAACGTGGAGTTTAGAAAGGCTGCAACCGACTGTCAAAAACCGCCCGATCGGGGCGCGTTGCTCGCTCGAGGACGGGCCCCTAGTTTCCTGACTTGGCGTTGACTCTCGACGACACGATCACCCGCCTGGCCCATCTGCCGCCGTCATCGAACCCGGTGATCTCGTGCTTTGTCAACACCCGGCCTGACGGTCGAGGCCGATCGACACATCCGGTTTTCCTCAAGAAAGCGTTCGCCAACCGGCTGCGCACGTTTCCCGAGCGCTCGGCCGCCCACCGGCACTTGATCGCCGATCGGAGTCGCATCGTCGAATACTTCGAAGACGAACTCGAACCGAGCACCCACTCGGTCGCGATCTACGCCAACGACGCGGATGGCCTCTTCGAAGCATTGACCTTCCGTACCACGTTCGACGAGAACCGGCTCGTTGTGGGACCCGTGCCACACGTCTATCCGCTTGTCAAATTGGCTGACCAGGCGCCGCGATACGCGGTCTGTGTTGCCGACGTTCACCAAGCTCGAATCGTCGTCGTGGGATTGGGAGAGGTGCTCACCGAAAGCGATTTCGAGCCGCCACAACCAATCGACCGCACACGGGTCGCGGGGTGGGCCGAGGTGCGGTACCAAGCTCGCATCGAGGACCATCTGCAGAAGTACGCTCGCGAGATCGCCGACCGACTGGCCGGGATCGTCGATCGCGGCGAGGTAGATTACGTGATCCTGGGTGGCGATGGATTGATGCTGGGCGGGCTTCGCAAATACCTGTCGCGAAGCGTAAAGGAGAAGGTAATCGACGAAGAGCATATCCCGATCGACGAATCGGCGAGCGATATCCTCAAGCGGACGATCGCGCTGGTGCGCGAGACCGAAGCCGCCGACAGCAAGAACCTGGCCGACACTGTGGTAGACCGCTTCCGCGCCGGCGGGCTGGCGGTGGCTGGCCTCGAGGAGACCGTCCGGGCGCTCAACCGGGAGCAGGTCGATCGGCTGCTGATGGCGGAGGGATTCGATGATCAATTAGGTTGGCGGTGCGCCGAGTGTCGCGTGCTGGGTCACGCACCGACGCCAGCGGCGTGTCCGTTCTGCGAGGCGCCGCTGCCCGAAGAGATCGACCTACGGGAAGCGATGGTCCGCCGCGCCGAGCGCACTGGTCGGCGGGTCGAGATCGTCGAGTCGCACACCGAATTCGAAGCGCTGGATGGCGTCGGCGCGCTGTTGCGGTACAAGACCTAGTCCCTCCCAAGAAAGGGAACAGATCTCTTATGCGCGTCCATCTCGTGAATCCCAGCGAACTGTCTTTCGGCGTCGGAGTCATCACCCCTCGTTGGCTGTATGTGTTGGCCGGCGCGACGCCAACCAAATACGGGGATCCCAATCTCATCGACGAGACTTTGGCGCCCGTGGACCTGAACGACTTTCAGGCTGGGGACGTGGTCGGCATAGGCATTCACACCTCCAACGCCATGCGCGGTTACGAGGTGGGCAAAGCGGCTCGCGAAAGAGGGGCCTTCGTGGTCTTCGGGGGAATCCATGCCAGGCTTTACCCGGAAGAGGCTCACGAACGGGGCGGAGCTCATTCGGTCGTGCGTGGCGACGGCGACGTAGTCTGGGGCCAGGCGATCTCCGACTGCCTCAAGGGGACACAAAAGAAAGTCTACGAAGCCGGGATGATTGAGCCCGAGGACTTCGCGAAGGGGCGTTGGGATCTGATACCTGAGGGCAGTTACATGTGGGCGTCGGTGCAGACGGTGCGCGGATGCCCAAAACACTGCTCCTTCTGTTCGGTCTGGAGGACGGATGGACAGCGTCCGCGGCAGCGCCAGTCGGACCATGTCATGGAAGAGATCGTGGATTTGCGGCGGAGGGGATTTCGCTTCATCGCCTTGGCGGACGACAATTTTTACCCGGTTCCGTTGCACGACCTGGAAATGGCCGAGCGTCGGGCTGACAAGAGCCGTTACAACGAACTTCGGATGTTGCGTGAGGATCGCTTCGATCTGATGTGAATCGGTGACTCCCGAGGGGTTAAAGACAGTCTACAAAGGTTTCAACTTGGTGGGTCAAGAACTGATCGAGCGGCTGCAGACGTTTCGCGAGCATGGCGTGTACATTTTGGGCTCCTTCATTTTCGGCCTTTCCTCCGATCGCCCCGGGACCTTCGACGCCACACTGGACTTGGCGGACAAAGCCGATCTGGCCTTCGCTCAATTCGTGTCGCTTTCGGTTTTCCCAGGCACGATCGACTTCAAGAATTGGGAAGAGGATTGTCCCGATGCCAATATCGAGGTCGACGGAGTGCCATTGAAGCGGTACTGGCTGATTCCTTCCATGAAACGGCCCAAGCTGTACACGCCGCATCCAACCATGACGGCGGAAGAGATCCGGCAGGGCAGCCAGGGGGTCTGGGATTCTTTTTACAGCCTGCGCTTGGTTTGGAAGCGTTCTCGGATCTGTCCCACGGTGCGCTCGCGGCTGGCTTTTCTCTTCCTTTCCAAACTCTACCGGCAGATGTACGCCAACACTGGAATCGCCACCGACAGCGCCAGGGTCACCCGCTCCACGCAGTGGGCCCGCCTGTTGGCGAAACCGTGCCGCCGGCTGTTCAAGTCCGGCCCCATGCCCGACCTTCAAGTCCCGGAACCGCCTGACTTGCCAGTCCCGGAACTGCCGCTGCC
>JBDHFX010000035.1:0-22689 GCA_039590215.1 Gemmatimonadota bacterium
CAAAGAACGCTGGTGCGCTGATGCCCGATCGCGACCCCACGAAATACGTCTTCGTGACCGGAGGGGTCGTGTCCTCGCTCGGCAAGGGGATCGCCGCCGCGTCACTCGGGATGCTGCTCAAAGCGCGCGGGCTCTCGGTCACGATCCAGAAATTCGATCCCTACATCAATGTCGATCCGGGCACCATGAGCCCGTTTCAGCACGGCGAGGTGTTCGTCACCGATGACGGTGCCGAAACGGACCTCGACCTTGGCCACTACGAGCGATTCATTGATCGATCGCTTCATCGATCGATCGCTGTCCCAGGCGAACAACGTCACCACGGGACGGATCTATCAGAACGTGATCGCGAAGGAGCGTCGCGGGGACTATCTCGGTGCGACGGTTCAGGTCATTCCGCACATTACGGATGAGATCAAGCGGGCGATCACCCGGCTACCCGAGCAGGAACCGGATATCGATGTGGTGATTACCGAGATTGGCGGCACCGTGGGGGACATCGAGAGCCAACCGTTCCTGGAGGCGATTCGCCAGTTTCGGCTCGAGGCGGGACCTCGGAATGTGTGTTTTGTCCACGTTACCCTGGTGCCCTACATCAAAGCCGCCGAGGAGTTGAAGACCAAGCCGACCCAACATTCGGTGCGCGAACTACGGGCGATCGGCATCCAACCCGACATTCTTCTGGCGCGCTGTGACGCGCCGCTAACGACCGAGATGCGGCGTAAGATTGCTCTGTTCTGCAACGTGTCCGTCGAGGCGGTGATCCCTGCCCGCGACGTGGCATCGATCTATCAGGCTCCATTGGCGCTTCATGAGTACGGCGTTGATCAATTGGTGGTCGACCGACTCGGCCTCGAGCGGCCGGAGCCGAACCTCGACGATTGGCAACGCATGGTCGACCGGATCTACCACGCCGAAACTGAGCTCAAGATCGCGATCTGTGGTAAGTACGTGGATTTGCGTGATTCCTATAAATCGATTGAGGAAGCGCTCGTTCACGGTGGGATTGCGAACGATGTCGAGGTGCGGATTCGGTGGGTAAATGCCGAGGATGTGACCGCGGATAATGTGGAATCGAAGCTGGGCGAGGTCGACGCCCTGCTCGTACCGCCGGGATTCGGTGAGCGTGCGATCGAGGGGATGATTCGGGCGATCGAGCATGCTCGTAGAACCCAGATGCCGTTCTTCGGCATCTGTCTTGGAATGCAGTGCGCCACGATTGAGTTTGCCCGGCACGTCTGTGAACTTGACGGCGCGACCTCGTCGGAATTCGACCCAGATTCCGCGCACCCAGTTATCGCACTCATGCCCGACCAGGTCGATATCGAAGACAAGGGTGGGACGATGCGCCTTGGCGCGTACCCGTGTGTGCTCGAAGAGGGCAGTCTGGTGCGTCGGATTTACGAGACCAATCAGATAGATGAGCGGCATCGCCACCGTTACGAGGTCAACAACGACTATCGTGACACCTTGAAAACGCGCGGGCTAAAGCTGAGCGGCACGTCGCCCGACGGTAGGCTGGTCGAGGTGATCGAGCTGCCAGGTCATCCGTGGTTCATAGGCTGTCAGTTCCATCCGGATGTCAAGTCGCGCCCGCTGCGACCGCATCCGCTGTTCCGAGATTTCGTGCGCGCAGCGGTCGAGCACCGTGAACTTCGCGAATCCGGAGAGCCGGCTGAGGTCAAGCGAGGCGAGCGGCAAGAAGTAACGACGTGATGTCGTCCCCCCTGGCGCCATGCCGGCCCGTCGTCTGCGGACCACACTCGCTTGGTGATGGGCGTCTGTTCGTGTTGGCCGGTCCCGACGTGTTAGAGAGTCGGGAGATGGCGCTCGAGACTGCACGTGAGCTCAAGTCGGTTGCCGAAAGACTCGGCCTGCCACTGGTCTTCAAGTCGTCGTACCTGAAGGCCAATCGGTCGTCATCCCAAGCGTACGTGGGCCCCGGTCTTTCTCGTGGCCTGGAGTTGTTGATCGAAATCAAGGAGATGACGGGGTTGCCGGTGTTGACCGACGTTCACTCGATTGAAGAGGTGGAGCCGACGGCGCGGGTTGCCGACATGATTCAAGTACCCGCGTTTTTGTCGAGACAGACGTTCTTGATCCGAGCGGTTGCCGAGACGGGTCGGGTAGTGAACTTGAAGAAGGGACAGTTTCTGGCACCGGACGACATGCAGCTGGCGGTCGAGAAAGTGACGGCGGTCGGAAACGACCAGGTAATCGTGACTGAACGCGGGACGACGTTTGGCTACCACAATTTGGTGGTTGACATGCGATCGCTCGGCCGTATGCGAGCGATCGGGGCGCCGGTGGTTTTCGATGCTACTCACTCGGTGCAGTTGCCGTCCGCCGCCGGGGGGGAATCTGGTGGTGAGCGAGAGTTTGTGGCGCTCTTGGCCCGAGCCGCGGTTGCGGCCGGTGTTGACGGTGTGTTTTTGGAGACGCATCCAGATCCGAAGTCCGCGAAGTGTGACTCGGCGTCTCAGTGGCCGCTCGAGTCATTTGCGGGGCTGATGGAGACGCTCCAGGCCCTCCATGAGGTGTCGCGGCAGGGGGTGCCGGCGTGAGCGTGGATCTGGGTCGGATCCGAGCTCTCGCCTTCGATGTCGATGGGGTGTTGACGGATGGGACGGTCTACATCGGCGCATCGGGCGAGGAGATGAAGCGCTTCTCCGTCCAAGATGGGACAGCGCTCTACTGGTGCCGCCTGCTCGGTTACGAGCTGGCCTTGGTGAGCGGCCGTGAATCGGGAGCGACCCGTCGCCGAGCCGAGGAACTCGGCATTCGTGCGGTGTATCAGGGGGTACGCGACAAACGAGATCGGCTCGAATCTTGGGCTCTGGACCACGGTCTGGGGCTCGACGAGGTGCTCTACATGGGAGACGATCTCATTGACTTGCCGGTGTTTGAAGCCGTGGGCGTTGCCGTGGCGCCGGCCAACGCGGTGACCGCGGTCCAAAACAAAGCGGCTCATGTAACCGAGCGAGCCGGGGGAGACGGCGCCGTACGGGAGGCGGTCGAGTGGTTGCTGTCCACAACCGATCGTATGGAGGAGGCGACCCGTCTCTATCGCGACGAGCTTTTTCGAAAAGTAGGCATTGATGCGGGCAACCCAGGACAAGACGACGACTGAGGTCGGTCCCGCCGAGTGGCTGGCCCGCGCGCGCGAGACGTTAGCCGTCGAATCGGCGGCGATCGCTGCACTCGAGACGCGGCTCGGCCCATCGTTTGTCGACGCGGTCGAGACGCTGCATGCGTGTCGTGGACGGGCGATCATCACCGGGATCGGCAAGAGTGGGCTCGTGGGCAGGAAGATCGCCGCCACGCTGACCTCGACCGGAACCCCGTCCATCTTCGTGCATCCTGCCGAGGGCGTTCACGGTGACTCGGGTGTGGCGATGGGTGGCGATGTCGTAATTGCGCTGTCGAAGAGTGGTGAAACCAGTGAGTTGTTCGACCTGCTGAGCGTATTCAAGCGCTTCGACCTGCCGCTGATTGCGCTGGTCGGACGCCCGGACTCGACGCTGGGACGACATGCGGATGTGGTGCTCGATTGCTCGGTCGATCAAGAAGCCTGCCCTCACGATTTGACTCCCACCGCATCGACCACCGCCATGATCGCGTTTGGTGATGCGCTGGCGATGGCGCTTCTCACGCGACGCGATTTCCGACCCGAGGAGTTCGCCCAGTTTCACCCCGGTGGAGGACTGGGGAAGCGACTCCTGCTAACCGTTGGCGAAGTCATGACGGTCGGCGATGAGTGTCCCAGCGTTCCGACGGGCGCGACGATGCGGGAAGCGATTCTGGAGATGGCCCACAAACGGGGCACGGTGCCGGTGGTGGATGACGCGCATCGCGTCGTCGGAGTGGTGACCAACGGTGACCTGATGCGGCTTATGGAGAAGACCGACCAGGTTTTTGCCATACCCGTCGAGGACGTGATGACTCGAAGTCCGCAGATCACCCGAACCGATGCGCTAGCCGCGGCGGCGGTCAACCAAATGGAGAACTTTGGAATCGTCGCGATGCCGGTGGTCGATGACGAGCAGCGCTTGGTAGGGATCGTGCATCTCCACGATTGCATGCGCGCGGGTGTGGTTTGACTATCGCGTTACGACATCTCGGCCTGGTCACTTTGGCGTTGTGCCTCTTTGCATGTAACGAGGAAGCACAGGTTCAAACTGTCGACCCGCCGATCGGCAGGCCGGATCTGCCAACCCCTGATCAGGTGGTCGAGAACGGCGAGCATTTGATTACGGAGCAGGGGGTTAAGAAGGCGCTGCTGACGGCGGAGCAGCTCTACTTCTACAATCAGACCGGCAAGGTCTTTGGGGATACGGTTCAAGTCGAGTTCTACGACGACACCGGTGCATTTGTATCGTTGTTGACCGCTCAGACCGGTGAGATGGATCAGTCGAGCCGTAGGATGATTGCGAGGGGGAACGTCTTCGTTCGCGGTCGGGATTCGACCATCAAGACGGAGGAGCTTTATTACGATCCCCAGGACAACCGGATCTACAGCGAAGTCGAAACTGAGATCAATCAACGCGGCAACGTGATCCGCGGACACGGTGTCGAGTCCGATCCCGCGTTGAAGGAGGTCCGGATACAAGGCGGGTCCGCGGTGTTGCGATCCGAGCCGGAGCTCGGGCCCAAGTCGAACCCCACGCCCCCGGACTCGGCTGCAGAGACCGAGCCCCCACCCAGCGCTGCTACTGACGGCCCGGCAGCCGCTCCCGGTGACTCGAGCTAGAAACCGGCGGGCGATCGTCCACCGGGCTTGGTGGCCGCGCCTGCTCTTTCTGCTGATTGCTCACGCGGCGCCGGTAGCGGCGCAGGAGGACGACCCGGTGGTGATCGACCACGCCAATGTCATTCGTCGGGTGGAGGAGGCCGATTCGCTGACGTACTTCCTGGAGGGCAACGTTCGTGCGCATCGTGGGCCAGTCAGAATGCGCAGCCAGCTGGCTACTATATATCGCCAATCGGGGATCGCTGACTTCCAACGCAATGTTCGTTTCTGGGATCAGACGACCGAGATCTTTGCTGATCAGGTGGTCTACGAGGAACTGACGAACGTCGCCGTCGCGACGGGCAACGTTCAGATGATCGATCGGGATAGCGGCTCACAGGTGGTGGCCGATACGGTCCACTACTTTCGCGATGAGGAGTTGATCATCGCTCGGCCCCGGCCGCATGGCACATTGCTCGGCAGTGATTCGACAGCTCAGAGCGAGCCGTTCGACGTGTACGCGGACGAGATGCGGTTTCGCAGCGATTCCGTGGGGTCGACCGTGGTGGCCGTGCGGCGGGTGCTGATTGAACGAACCGACTTGACCGCATTGGCTGACAGCCTGATCTACGACGACACCTTAGAGACAGTCGCTCTGCGCATAAGCCCCCAGGTCGAGACGGAGGAGACCTTTCTGCGTGCCGATCGGATCGACATCCATATGACCGAGAGTGAGATTGAATCGTTGGTCGCGGTGGAGCGAGCCCGGACGATCGACAAGACGGACTCCATTCCGGATGCCGTTCCGGCTGTTTTCGAGCACGTGAGCGAGACATCATTTCTCGAGGGCGACAGCATCTACATCGCGTTCGAGGGCGGGGGAATCGACTGGTTGGTGGCACAGGGGCGAGCGCGGAGCCTCAATTACACGCGGGAGTCGCCGCCCGGTACGATCGAGACTTGGAGCGTCAACTATCTGCTCGGCGAACGGCTGCGGCTCAACTTCCGCGGGGATACACTCGAGCAAGTCGTGGCGAGCGGTGGCCACCGTGGGCTCTATCGCAGCGAGGACGTGCGCGTCGGCGGCGTCGAGCGGCGGCCCAGCGAGCCGATTCCACTCCCGGACCTCTCTGCGACCGTTGGCTTGATCCGAGCGACACGCCGACGTTCGGACGATCGGAGACGCGGTTGAGCGAACGAACATCCGAAATCGCCGGCCACGCGCCGAGCGAGGGCGCGTCGGTCCTGCCGAGCGTCCAGCCGCGACCCGACTCGCTTCTGAAGGCCGAGAACCTCGCCAAGCGCTACGGCAAGCGGAAGGTCGTCGACAACGTGACGCTCGAAGTGCATCCCGGCGAGGTCGTCGGTCTATTGGGGCCCAACGGTGCAGGAAAGACGACCACCTTCTACATGATCGTTGGGCTCATCAAACACTCCCAAGGCCGAATCTTCCTCGATGGCGAGGAAATCACGGATAAGCCGATGTTCCGGCGAGCGAGGCTGGGAATCGGTTATCTGTCACAGGAGCCCTCGGTGTTTCGCAAGCTGACGGTCGAAGAGAACATCCGGGCGATCCTCGAGACCTGTGGTCTATCCCGTGAGGAGCAACTCCAGCGGCTCGAGGTCTTGCTCGACGAGTTGGGTCTGCGGCGGGTTCGAGGGACCCGCGCCTACGCACTCTCGGGTGGGGAGCGGCGCCGGCTCGAGATCACACGCGCTTTGGTTACCAGGCCCCGCTATATGCTGCTGGATGAGCCGTTTGCCGGTGTCGATCCGATCGCCGTGGATGACCTCCAGGGGATCGTTTCCACGTTGCGGGATCGAGGGTTGGGAATCCTCATAACCGACCACAATGTCCGCGAAACGCTTGAGATCACCGACCGCGCGTACCTCCTGTACGACGGCCGCATCTTGCAGGCCGGTGACGCTCAGACGCTCATTAACGACCCCGAGGCGAGGCGGCTCTACCTGGGGGAGGACTTCCGGCTGTAGCCCGGCGGCGGTTCGACGTTCCGCCGCTCCCCATCATGGCCTGAAAAGCCCGGTTCGGCTTGAACTCGCAACCCCGTCCTGGTACAATGAATCGTTGGCATGGTTCCTGCAACAGATCGGTGCACCTTTCGTTTCGTGCGCCATCGATCTTTGACCTCTACCCCGTGGGTGTAGATGGCACTGAAACAGCAGCTTGCGATAAGCCAGAAGCAAGAGATGAGAATGAATCCACGCCTGTATCAGGCGATGGATTTGCTGTATTTGCCCCTCCTCGAGCTCGAACAACACCTCAAACAAGAGTTGACCGCCAATCCATTCCTCGAGATGACCGAGCCCGAGGAAGAGGTTTTGACTCTGGCTATCGCAGCGGTTCAAATCATGAAGACATCGAGTCATACGAGCGTGTCCCGCACACCACGATCAATTTATGGAGCCATCTGCTTCAGCAACTCCACCAGACCAACGGCTACGCTGATGGGGAGCTGCGGATCGCCGAAGAGATTATTGGCAACATCAACGAGGATGGATTCCTCACCTGCCCGCTCGAAGACATCGCGGAGTCGCTCTCCGTTTCGATAGATCGAGTGGATGGCGCGTTGACCAGAGTACAGAAGTTCGACCCGATCGGGGTGGCCGCCCGCGATCTCCGGGAGTGCTTGATGTTGCAGATCGCGGATCACATGGGCGCTGATAGCTTGGCCTACCGCATCGTGGACTTGTACTTCGACGAGCTGTCAACACACAAGTACCACGATATAGCGCGGGCGCTGGGTATTACGCCGGTTGAGGTACAGGGCGCTGCGGATGAGATCGCGATGCTGGATCCAAAACCAGGTCGCAAACACATGGACCTGCCGCCGAACTACGTAACACCGGACATCGTGGTCGAGGAAATAGAAGGCCAGTATGTAGTAACTCTGAATGACGGGAACCTTCCGCGGTTGCGAATCAGCAACACCTACCAGCAGTTAGCTCGGAACGGTGAGTTCAAGGGGCGGGCGAAGGAATTCGCCCAGAACAAGCTGAACAGCGCCAACTGGATCATTCAAGCGATCGAGCAACGTCGCCAGACAATGCTCAAGGTGATGTACGTGATTCTCGATCGGCAGCGCGAGTTCTTTGAAGGTGGAATCCGCTTCCTGAGACCCTTGACCCTGAAAGAAGTTGCCGATGAGATCGGCATGCACGAGTCAACCGTAAGTCGGGTGACGAATGAGAAATTCGTGCAGTCACCACGTGGGGTATTCCGGCTGAAGTTCTTCTTTTCGAGCGGGCTTTCGACGGAGGAGGGTGAGAGTGTCTCGGCGCGTGGCGTCAAAGCCCGAATCTCCGAGATGATCGAGGAGGAGGACTCCCGCAAGCCATTGACCGATCAGCAGATCGTGGAGCTACTGCATGGTGAAGGCGTCAACATCGCCCGCCGTACGGTTCAAAAGTACCGCGACCAGCTCGGGATCCTTTCCTCACGCTATCGCAAACGCGTATAATCGCTCAGACAGCATTTTCGCCCGCCAATCGTGCGATCTTTCCAATGGAAGGAGCGCCTGTAAATGAAGGTCACACTCAGCGTTCGCCACGGCGACGTACCCGGTCCGCTTCGAACCCACGTTCAGGACGGTGTCGCCGGCCTATCGAAGTACTTTGACAGATTGGTCGAGGCGGACATCGTCCTTGACCAGGAGAACCATCGACACATAGCCGAGGTTCGGATTCACACCTCGACTGATACCCATTTTGCCAGAACCGAAGCTGCCGACTGGCGAACGTCTATCGACGGAACGGTCGGCAAGCTCCGCCGACAGCTCAAGCGACGCAAATCGAAGTTCACACGGCGATCGCTTACCCGGGTCGAACGCGAGCAGTTGTTCCGCGATCGCACCGAGGGAGAAGTCGCAGACGATCCGACCTTGCCGCCTCGAGATTGGGACCGGATCTCAAGCCGCGAGGCGATTGCGCGACTCGAGACCTCAGGCGAGGAAGTACTGGTCTTTGTCGATGCCCAGGATGGAGTCGTGAAGATCGCGCGCCGCGATGGTGAGGGCTCTGTCAGCGTAGTCGAGGCCGAAGCGTTCGAGGTCGAGGAGCACTAGCTGCCATGCCTCGGCTGACGGTTGAGGAGTTGTTGGCCAAGAGGGCCGGACCGCTGGGTCTCACGCTCCTTACCGATCAAGCCACTACCAAAAGTGAAATCGGCTCAAGCGAGGTCGGTAGTCCCGGTCTCGTTCTCGCAGGATTCGACCGGCGCTTTGCGAACACCCGGCTACAGATTCTCGGTGAGACGGAGATCGCCTATCTGGCGTCGCGGTCCACGGACGAGCGAGAAGAAGCGATCGTTAGGCTGCTCGACTCCAATGTCCCAGTGATCATCTTGACCAAGGGTCTGGACCCACCATCGGGGTTGATCGCGGCGGGCAATGAGCGCGGCATCCCCGTCATCTCGAGTGCCCTCAAGACAGGCGAGTTTTACTCGACCATAAAGTCGTTCCTCGAAGCGTATTTTGCGCCTAGCACCTACATCCACGGTTCGTTAGCGGACGTCTACGGCGTAGGGTTGCTGTTCGTCGGTCGGAGTGGGATCGGCAAGTCTGAGTGCGTACTCGATTTGGTCGAACGGGGTCACCGGCTGGTGGCCGATGATCAGGTGCACGTCACTCAGAGATCGGGAGACATTCTCATCGGTAAGGGCAGCGAGGTGTTGGGATTCCACATGGAGATTCGAGGTATCGGGATCATCGACATCCAATCGTTGTTCGGCATCCGTGCCGTTCGTCTGCAGAAGCGGATCGAGGTCGTCGTTCAGCTCGAGGATTGGGACGAGACGACTAACGTGGAACGCGTCGGTCTGGAGGAAGGAGGGACCGAGATCCTGGGTGTCGAGATTCCGCTCGTTCGCGTACCGTTGAACCCGGGCAAGAACATCACCGTTATCGCCGAAGTCGTGTCGATGAATCACCTCCAGAAGTTTGCCGGTCGTCACGCCGCCGAACACTTCAATCAGCGATTGATCGAGCACATGCGCACCAAAGCGCAGACAGAGACTTACTTGGAGGAGGATTACGAGTGACCGGTCGCTGCGGGGTGGTCGTGGCCCACGGTCGCCTCGGAGAGGGGTTGCTCTCGGCGCTCACTCGCGTGGCGGGAGCCCAGGACAACCTGTGGGCGGTATCGAACGACGATCTGGACACAGAATCTTTGATGGCTGAGATCGAGTCGCTGCTTGCTGAGCGCGGTGCGGGTCAGGAAGCGATTCTGTTCAGTGACCTCGACGGCGGTTCGTGTTGTCAGGCTTGTCGCCGGTTGTTGGGACTTGACTCTGTGCGGGCCGTGTTCTACGGGGTAAACCTGCCGTTATTGATCGAATTCGTGTTCCTGCAGCATCTACCCTTCGATGAGTTCTCAGCAGCGCTGTTGACGAAGAGCCGCGGCGCCCTCGGGGTCCACTCGTGAGCGGGGTGCTGTTCCGGGTCGACGAGCGGCTGATTCACGGACAAGTGGTTGTCGGTTGGGGACGGCGACTCCACCCCGATCGAATCGTCGTCGTATCGGACGATCTCTCCCGCCAACCGGTTGAGCAGGACATCTACCGTACCGGTCTGCCAGCCTCGATCGAAGCCGTGTTTTGGAACTTTGGTGAGGCCGTCGAGGGACTGCCAGCGCTGATCGACTCCGGCAAGAGCATCATCGTACTGACGGAAGATTTGGACACGATGCTGCGGTTGGCGAGCGCCGCCGTCACGATCGAAGAGGTCAACGTCGGAGGTTTGTTCGCGGGCGAAGGACGGACTCGGTTGCTGCCGTACGTGTGGTTTGATGCCGAAGACGAGCAGCGAGTGCGAGAGTTGGAGGCGTTGGGGGTCCGCGTGGTCGCGCAGGACGTGCCGACCACGGCTCCGGTTCGGCTCCGAGAGCGCGTAGGGTGAGCCCAGAGCAGGCAGCGCTGTTGACGGTCCTCGGTGCGGTCGTGTTTCTCGACCAGTGGCCTGTCTTTCAGAGCATGCTATCGCGCCCTCTAGTGGTGGGAGCTGTGGTGGGCGTCGTGCTTGACAAGCCCGCCGATGGAGCGTTGTGGGGGGCGGTGTTCGAGGCGGTTTACCTGGGACTCTTGCCGGTCGGCGCAGCACGGTATCCCGACGCGGGCCTGGCGACGCTGGCCGGCACTGCCGTCGCGCTCTCAGCACCCGCGAGCGTTACTCCACCAGTCGGGTGGGCGGTGGCGGTAGCACTCGCGACGGGCACTCTCGGTGACCATGTGGGGGGATTCCTGCGGCGTTGGAACGGCCGCACCGCGGTCTACGTTCGAGAACGAGTCTCCGCTGGGGATCTGTCCGCCCCCGGTCGCGCCATCGCCATTGCGCTGCTGCGCGGAGCCGCCCTCGGGGCTGGGGTCTCCGCAGTGGCGTTGACGGTAGGGCTGGGGGGTCTCGCCTTGGTGGTGTCGACTCCGTGGAGTGGACCGTTGCCGATGAGGGTCGTCGTGTTGGCTGCCGCCGCAGCTCTGACCGTCAACGGGACTCGACTCTTCGTCGATGGCCGGTCGCGGTTAGGCGCCTGGGGAGTTGGTTTGGTCCTGGTCGTGGCTGCTTTCGGTCTGATTGGTTGAAGGCGTGAGTTCCACCCGTAGCCCGTTGGCTGCCGAGCGGCGTCGGATCGCTCGTCGCGCGACGTGTCTACAAGCGGTTTGGAACCACGAGACGCTGCAAGGGATTGGGTTCGCTTGGGCGATCGCGCCAGGACTCGATCGGATCTACCCGGACCCGCGCGCCCGTGGTGAGCGGCTCCTGGCACACCTCGAGCCGTTCAATAGCAACCCGTACCTGGCGACGATCGGGATCGGGTTCGCGCTTCGGCTCGAGCAGGAGGTCGCGCGGGGATCGGCGGGTGCCGACCACCGGTTGTCGAGGCTGATCAAAGCGCTCCGTAGCAGCTTGGGTGCGCTTGGAGATGACTTGTTCTGGGCCGCATGGCGACCGGCGCTCGGTGTGATCGGCGCGGCCGTGGCGCTTGCGACCAGCTCGCCGATCGCAGCACTGGTGTACTGGATCGCCTACAATACGTTGGCGCAATCGGTTCGCTGGCGTGGCGTACGAGCCGGTTTCGCGAGCGGTGCGGGTATCGCTCGGGTGCTTCAAGATCCATTCTGGAGCCGCGCCAGTGGGATCACGAAGACAGCCGGTGCGGCGGCCTCTGGAGCGGTTGTCGGTGGGGCGTTGTGGGTCGCGTCCGGTGGCGGCTTAGATGGCATCTCTGTATTCTTATTCATTGTAGCTTTCCTATGGCTGGCGGGCTTGCGGCGTGGCAGCAGGGGCCGCTGGCTGTCGCCTTCGGTGGCCTTTCTGGTCGTCGTGATCCTGCTCAGCGTAGTTGTCCGGGTCTCCGCGGGGGTTCTGCCGTGACGAGCGAAGTACACGAAGCAGAGGTCGAGATCCAAAACCATCTAGGGTTGCACGCCCGACCGGCGGCCCAGCTCGTCCGCCTCTCGAACCATTTCGGGTCTGACATCTTTCTCAGCAAAAACGGTGTTGAGGTAAACGGAAAGAGCATCATGGGAGTCATGATGCTTGCCGCCGAACGCGGCGCTCGAGTCCAGATCCGCGCTGTCGGCACCGATGCCCGCGAGGCTATCCGGGACTTGGTGGCGCTCATCGAGCGACGGTTCGACGAGGATGACGAGGGTCAGCCGGTGGATGCCGGCCCGTCGTCTGCCAGCTGAGCTCGCCAGTGGTTGTCGAGAAGATCCACTGCGGGGTACCGGTTTCCGTCGGGGTGGCGTTTGGTCCGGCCTACCTGATCACGCCTGACGCGCTGCGCGTTCCGCGCTACCGAATCGATGCATCGAGTATGACTGGCGAGGTCGAGCGTTTGGAAGCTGCCCTTGCGAAGACCCGGGTGGACATAGAACGGGTACAGCAGGCGCTTGTGTCAGCTGGAAAAAGAGACGAAGCGACGATCTTTGATTCACATCTGCTTGTCCTCGAGGACAACGAGTTTTTGGATCAAGTTCGAGAGCAAATCCGTGTCGCAGGCGACAACGTAGAGTATGCGTTTCACTCTCAGATTCTCGAGGCCGTCAGTCGGTTGGACCAAAGCGAGGATCCGTATTTGCGTGAACGAGCCAAGGATATCCGCGATCTCGAGCATCGCGTTGTGCGCGCGCTGTTGGGGGAGCGCGAGCCCGCGTTTGGCGACCTGATCGACAACGCGGTTGTAGTGGCTCACGATCTTCCGGCCACGATCACGGCCGAGCTTGATCGCGACAAGATTCTGGGGATTGCGACCGAAGTTGGTGCGCCGCACAGCCACACCGCGATTCTAGCCCGGGCATTGGAAATCCCGGCGGTGCTCGGTCTTGGACCCGTTCTCGCCGAACTGCAGCACGGAGGGCCTGTGCTGCTGGACGGCCGGGAGGGGGTGCTGATCAGCGATCCGACAGAGGAGACGGTCGGTCGTTACGAACGGGTGCAAGATACGAACGCGCGGCGCCGTGCAGAGTTGGTGACGATGGCTGGCGCACCCAGTCTGTCGAAAGACGGCGAATCGCTGACGTTTCGAGCCAACCTCGAGTTCGCACGCGAGGTAGATTCCGCGCTCGCGTTTGGGTGCGAGGGCGTCGGGCTCTACCGAACCGAGTATCTGTTTCTACAGAGCGGTGGTGAGGCGAGTGAAGAAGATCAGTATGCCGTCTACCGAAGACTTATCGACCGGATGGACGGCCGCCTGGTCACGATCCGGACCGTCGATCTCGGTGGTGACAAACTGCTCGCCGGCATGGAGCCCGAAGACAACCCGTTCCTGGGTTGGCGGGCGATTCGCTACTGCCTCGATCGGCCAGAGGTCTTCCGGTCCCAGCTGCGGGCGATCCTCCGGGCCGGTACGCACGGCCCCGCGTCGATCATGTTGCCGATGGTCGTCACAATTGACGAGGCGGATATCGCAATCGCGCACTTTGAGGCGGCGCGGCGCTCGCTGAATGATGAGGGAGTAGAAAGTGCCGAGGTATGCCCAATAGGGGCGTTGATCGAAACCCCGGCCGCAGCGTTGATGGCCGACGAACTCGCTGCGCGGTTCGATTTCCTATCTCTTGGGACGAACGATCTTGTCCAGTACACCCTAGCTGTGGATCGCGGAAATCGCCGGATCGCCCATTTGTTTCAACCTTTTCATCCGGCAGTCTTGCGACTCATACAAAATGTTTGCCAGGCCGCCGAAAGAGCGGGGGTGGAGGTGACCGTGTGCGGCGAGATGGCCGGCAACTCCCGGGGCGCGGTCCTCTTGATGGGGCTGGGCGTTACCCGGTTCAGCATGGTGCCATCCCGGATCCCACGCATCAAACAAGTGCTCAGCCGGATTACCATTGATGAGGCCCGGGCGGCGGCGAGTGATGCGCTCGCTCTAGCGACTGCGGCGTCCGCGCGAGCGGTGATTGAAACCCGGTTTGCGGATCGCTTCGAATCCGCCACGGCGACAGTGGGCGAAGGGTTTTGAGTTCGCGCTCGGCAACGGTGACGTTGGACGACGTCGAGACCTGGCGCCAGCGTGAAGCGATGATCGATGACGAGGGAATGCGAGGTCACATCGCCGGTTTTCCAGATCAGGTCACGGCCGGAGCCGATAGCGCATCGTCGTTCGTTAAGCTTCTCGATGTTCCCGCCCGTGGACCAACCGCAATCGCGATCGCTGGTATGGGTGGCTCGGCGATCGGTGGTGACCTGGTCGCCGCCTACACCGGCGACCGGCGTGTCTTACCGCTGCACGTGATCCGGGGCTACGAACTGCCGGCATGGCTCGATCAGAACACTGCGCTGATCGTGTCGTCATACTCGGGAAACACCGACGAGACCCTCGCGTGCTACGAGGCCGCCCAGAAGCGTGCGCTATCGGTTGTCGCGATCACGACCGGTGGTCAAGTGGCACAGATGGCGCATGAAGCCGGTGATCCGTTGCTCGAGATGCCAACCGGATTTCCACCGCGGGCGGCGCTCGGTCACTCATTGTCGGCGATAGCGTTGGTCGTGGCCCGGTTGGATCCGGGTTTGGACGCCGAAGCCGAGACCGATGGACTACATCGCGCTGCCGAGCGGCTCCGACCGCTGGCGGAACGATGGTTAGGGTGGTCGGACGACAACGCAGCGCTGGACGTAGCCGCTTCGATGGCTAATCGACTGCCAGTTGTCTATGGCGGTCATCCCACGTCGATCTCTGCCGCCGCACGATGGAAGGCGCAACTCAATGAGAATGGCAAGATGCCCGCCTATTCAGGTCAACTACCGGAGCATAATCACAACGAGATTGTGGGGTTCGAAGGCGACAACCCGGTGCTGAGCCAGATGGTGTTAGTCCACTTGGAGACTTCATGGGACCATCACCAGGTCCGCCGACGGTTTGATTTCGTGCACGACTACTGCCGCGATCGGGTGGCCCGCCAGCACCGAATCAGAGCCACCAGCGACGTGCCATTGGAGGGTATGCTCGAGTTGTGTTACTTGGGAGATTGCACTAGTTTTATTGTTTCCATTATCAACGGGTGGAACCCCACGCCCGTCGCTTCGATCGACGCCCTAAAGAACGAACTCAAAGGCTGAACAAATAAGTGAAGATCATCATTCCGGCGGCCGGACAAGGCACCCGGCTGCGCCCTCACACACATACGGTTCCAAAAGTGATGCTGCCGGTCGCAGGCCGCCCGATCATTGGCCATATCCTGGCCGATCTAGCACCACTGGAGCCGTCCGAGATCCGGCTGGTGGTCGGGTATCGAGGCGACTCGATCGAGGCCTACGTGCACGAGGCGTTTCCGGACCTACCGGTCGAGATCATCTGGCAACACGATCAACTGGGTCTTGGGCACGCGGTGTTGACCGCGCTCGAGGTTAAGGAACACGAACCAACGCTGGTTGTGCTCGGCGACACGGTTTTCGATGTCGATTACGCGGAGATAGTGTCGTCGCCGGACCACGCCCTGGGTGTGCGACCGGTTCCGGATCCGGAACGATTCGGGATCGTGGAGCTCGACGCCGCCGGTGAGAGCGTCGTCAAACTGGTCGAGAAACCGACCGAGCCCAAGGGGAACCTGGCGTTGGCCGGACTGTACTTTGTCCGCGACGGAGAGTTGTTACGAGCAGCATTGGCTAGCCTGGTCGACGAGGGTGGCACCACCCGCGGTGAGTATCAGCTCACCGATGCGTTGCAACGACTGATCGATGCAGGTGAGAAGTTCGTTCCGTACAGCATCAAGGGCTGGTTCGATTGCGGGAAACCCGAAACGCTGCTGGCTACGAATCGCGAGTTGCTCGATCGGCAGTCGCCGCAAGTCGACGTATCAAGTGACGACACGACGTTCATCAGGCCGGTGTTTGTTGATGCAGATTGTGTTATCAAGAACTCGATCATCGGGCCATACGTCTCGCTATCCAAGGGTGTCACCGTGTGCGACTCCGTGATTCGCGACTCGATCATCGGTGAACACGCCACGGTGAGCGGTTTTGTGCTCGAAGGTTCGATCGTCGGACCCGGCGCGCGCGTGGAAGCGGCGCCACTGGCTCTCAATTTGGGAGAAGGATCGGAGTTGATATGCTGAAAACGAAGGAACAAGAGGTGGCGGTTTCGCCGCATCGCGTGAGGACCGATCGGTTCCTGTTTACGTCGGAATCGGTAACCGAGGGTCACCCGGACAAGATCGCCGACCAGATCTCGGATGGGGTCTTGGATGCGGCGCTGGCCGGCGATCGGTTAAGTCGGGTCGCGTGCGAGACATTGATTACCACCGGTTTGATCGTGGTGGCGGGAGAGATCACCACCAAGGCGTACATCCCGGTCGCCCAGGTCGCCCGCGAGACGGTTCGTCAGATCGGCTACACCGACGCGCGGATGGGATTCGACGCGAATACCTGCGGTGTGATGGCAACGATTGACCAGCAATCGCCGGACATCAGCATGGGGGTCGATCGTGAAGGAGCCGGCGATCAGGGGATGATGTTTGGCTACGCGACCGACGAAACGTCGGAGTTGATGCCATTGCCGATTGCGTTGGCGCACGCGCTCACGCATCGTCTGGCTGAGAAGCGAAAGGACGGGACGTTGCCCTGGGTGCGGCCCGATGGAAAGAGCCAGGTGACGGTTGAGTACGACGAAGGTCGAGCGCGAGAGATCCGAACGGTGGTCGTGTCGACGCAGACCGGTGACGAAGACGAGGTTTCACCTGATGAGATCCAGGCTGGGATCCGCAAAGAGGTGATCGAGCCAATACTACCGAACGGGATGTACGACGAGGACGAACTCACCGTTCACGTCAACCCGACCGGACGGTTCGTCATCGGCGGGCCGATGGGCGACGCTGGCGTGACCGGTCGGAAGATCATCGTGGATACGTACGGTGGTATTGGCCGTCACGGTGGAGGTGCGTTTAGTGGGAAGGACCCGACCAAGGTCGATCGGTCTGCGACCTATGCCGCTCGGTGGGTGGCCAAGAACATCGTGGCGGCTGGCTTGGCGCAACGATGCGAGGTCCAGCTCGCGTACGCGATCGGTGTGGCCGAGCCGGTCAGCGTCATGATCGACACGTTTGGCACCGGCGTAGTCGCCGACGCCGTGCTGGAAGAGAAGACGCTCGAGGTGTGGGACCTGCGTCCGCTGGCCATCATCAAGGCGCTCGACCTTCGGCGGCCGATCTACCAGCCGACAGCCGCTTACGGGCATTTCGGCCGCGAACCTAAGAACGGCTTGTTTACGTGGGAGCTTACAAACCGCGCCGAAGATTTGAAGGCGGCGGTTTTATAACATCATTGAAGGGGAGACGATTCGATGTCGAAGACCGAGGGAAGGATGAGTGTTGCGGACGTGCCGTGTGATATTCACGATCCGGAGCTGGCCTCAAAAGGGGCCTTGCGCACGGAGTGGGCGGGGCGGCACATGCCGGTCCTGCGCCTGATCGGTGATCGGTTCGAGAAAGAGCGCCCGCTTGATGGGGTGCGCATCTCGGCTTGTCTGCACGTAACTACCGAAACCGCCAATCTGATGCTCGCGCTCCAGCGCGGCGGCGCGGACGTCTGTCTGTGCGCCTCTAATCCATTGTCGACGCAAGACGACGTGGCCGCGTATCTGGTGAGCTGCGGGATTCAGGTCCACGCCATCAAGGGTGAGGACCACGACACGTACTATCGCCATATCCTGTCCGCCCTCGAGCACCAACCGCAGATCACGATGGATGACGGAGCGGATCTGGTGAGCGCCATTCACTTCATGGGGCTGGAGCGGTACGACGATCTGCACCCAGTGATCCGCGATTGGGCGACAGGGCTCGATTCGGCCGAGCGCAAAGCGCTCGTCGACGGTGTGACCGCGTCGACCGAGGAAACCACGACTGGAGTCATCCGCCTGAAGGCGATGGAGAACTCGGGCGTACTGTTGTTCCCGGTGATCGCCGTGAACGACTCCAAGACGAAGCACCTTTTTGATAACCGCTACGGGACCGGGCAATCGACGATTGATGGCATCCTGCGAGCGACCAACATCTTGCTCGCCGGGTCGACCGTCGTCGTTGCCGGCTACGGTTGGTGTGGCAAGGGCGTTGCCCTCCGCGCACAAGGTCAAGGTGCGAACGTGATCGTAACCGAGATCGATCCGCTGCGTGGGCTAGAGGCGGTGATGGACGGTTTTCGCGTGATGCCGATGTCGGAAGCAGCCGCTGTCGGGGATGTCTTCATAACTGTGACCGGCGACACCCATGTCATCCGCGGCGAGCACTTCAAGGCGATGAGGGACGGAGCGGTGATCGCCAACAGCGGGCACTTCAATGTTGAGATCGACCTCGACGCGCTGACCGAGATAGCGGACAAAACCCGCGAGATCCGCGATTACGTGGTCGAGTACTCGCTCGGTAACCGCAAGGTGTTCGTGCTCGGCGAAGGCCGACTGATAAACCTGGCGGCAGCCGAGGGACACCCGGCGAGCGTGATGGACATGTCGTTCGCCAACCAGTCGCTGGCGGCGGAGCATGTCGTCAAGAACGCCAGTCAGCTTGAGAAGCGCGTCGAGCCGGTGCCGGCCGAGATCGATGCGGAGATCGCTCGACTCAAGCTTCAGGCGCTCGGCGTCGAGATCGACGTGCTGACCGCTGAGCAGCGGGAATACCTCGCTTCATGGGAGATTGGGACCTAGGTGCCCCAGGTCACGCCCGCGGCCGGTTGTCCCGGCCGCGGCATGGCATTTATGTTGCAGTTGAAGCGTCAGAAAGGGGCACCGTGGAGAACGAAGTCATCGAAGTCAGCGTAGCGAGCCTGGGGATCGACTCCTCGACCCAGTCGCCGATCGTCATCCTCAAGGAAAAGGAGGGTGACCGGTACCTGCCGATCTGGATCGGACCCAGCGAGGCGAGCGCCATCGCCACGGAGTTGGCGGGGGTCAAATTCTCGCGCCCGCTCACTCACGATCTCATGAAGAATATCGTTCGTGCACTTCACGGCGAGCTCACTCAAGTCATCATCGGTGCGCTCAAGAACAACACCTACTATGCACAGGTTTTCGTTCAGAATGCCGAGGACGTGATTTCGATCGATGCCCGTCCGAGCGACTCGATCGCCCTGGCACTGAGACTGAACGCACCGATCTACGCCTCCGAGACGCTTCTCGACCACACCGCTGACGAGGTGGGTGAGGTCGATGAAGAGGCGTACGAACCGGAAGATCTGAAGGAGTACCTCCGACGCATGAACCCGGAGGACTTCGGGCGCTTTTCGTTGTAGACGTCGTTAGCGGTGAGGGTAGAATGACGTAACGCATTGATAGTTTCGAGGTGCCTGTCGCCGACGATGGTCGGCGACGGGAGAATAGGGAATGCGGTGCGAATCCGCAGCGGCCCCGCCACTGTGAACGGCCCGTCCGACCGGGACGGCCGAAGCCAGGAGACCTGCCTCGAGGCGTTCTCTCCGTCAGTATCCTTCGCGGGAGGGGTGCGGCGAGAGGTCGGCTGGCCCGGTCCTCCACCGCCTGTCCGCTCCCGCGGGCAGGCTTTTTTTTGGATCTTGTCAGGGTGGGGTGTTGACCACAAGCCGACTCCTATCGACTGTTGCCGCAGCGACGCTGTTGCTGACAAGCTGCAACCGGCCACAGCGACCTCAGGCCGAGCAGAGTGACGCTGCGCCGCTGGCTCGCGCTCAGCGCGTGGTATCGCTTGTTCCGAGCATGACGGATGCGATTGTGGCGCTGGACGCGACCGATCGTCTGGTCGGTCGGACGCGCTACGATACCGCCCCCGAGGTCGCCGACTTGCCAAGCGTGGGCGGAGGGCTCGACCCGAGCCTGGAAGCGCTGATCGCGCTGGAGCCTGACTTGGTGATCGGCTGGGAGTCCGCCGAGTACCGGGGGCTACGCTCGCGACTCGAAGCCGGCGGCATCGGGTTCCACGCGACGTCGATCGAGGATACGACCGACGTCTTTCGGTCCTTGGACGAGCTCGGGACGTTGCTCGATCTGTCCGACCAAGCCGCGAGGTTGTCGGCGGCGGTCCGTGAGTCGTTGGCGGTCGTTTCGGCGGCCGGCCTCAGACACCCCAAACCCACAGTCTTCTACGCCCTGCTCGGAGACCCTCCGAGAACAGCGGGTCGGCGGACGTTTGTCGGCCAACTGATTGAGGTCGCTGGCGGTATCCCCGCGTTTGCCGAGATGTACGATGGCTGGCCCGAGGTTTCGCTCGAAGCAGTGCTGGCCGCTCAACCGGACGTGATCGTCGTCCCGGCCGACGATTCTGCGACCGACGTCACCGCCGCGTTTACCAAGGAACCGGGTTGGCGTGATCTCAGGGCCGTTCGCGAGGGACGGATTGTGGTGATTCCAATGCACTTATTGAACCGCCCTGGCCCCTACCTAGGAGGCGTTGCGAGAACCCTCCACGAGGCACTGGTCGATGTTTGGGGGGCGGCGCAATGAGCCGTGGTGCGGTGTTGGCCGGTTTGGTGCTGGCCGTAGTGGCGGCGATCGCCATCAGCCTTCGCTTTGGCGCGGTTGGGCTCGGGTGGAGTGGCGTGTGGGAAGGGCTCTCGGGCAATGGCGACCCGATCGCGGTCGCGATCACTCGCGACCTGCGACTCCCTCGGGCGGTGCTGGCCGCGCTCGTCGGCGGTGCTTTGGGTCTGGCCGGGGCCACGTTCCAGGCACTCCTCAGAAACCCGCTCGCCGATCCGTACGTGCTTGGCGTCTCGGGTGGGGCGGCGGTGGGTGCGGTGTTGGCTATCGGCGCGGGTTGGGCTGGAGTGGCCGGCTGGTCCGTGCCGGTTTCAGCGTTCGCCGGCGCCGCGTTGGCGATCGCGCTGGTGCTCAGGATCGCGACCAACGTCGAACGACGACTCGATGTCCGGGTGCTGCTCCTGTCAGGCGTGGTTGCCGGCACGTTCTTCAACGCTTGCATCATGATGGGCGGTCTCGGCGGTGCCAGCTGGCGGTCGGTGTGGATGCTGGCGCTCGCGCTCAGCGGCGCATCGGTCGTGCTGCTCGGGCTGGCGCGATCGTTCGACCTGATTGCACACGGCGAGGAGACAGCCGGATTTCTTGGTGTTCCGGTTCAACGGGTCCGTTTGCTGGCCTACCTGACCGCCTCGTTGCTGACCGCCGGTGCGGTCGTTGCCGCCGGCGGTATTGGGTTCGTTGGTTTGTTCGTGCCCCACACCGTGCGCCTCGTGTGGGGTGGTGGACACCGCTTCCTGTTGCCCGCGACCCTGCTCGTGGGGGCGGCGTTTCTACCGCTGGCCGATACCGTGGCCCGCGTGATCACCGCACCGGCGGAGCTGCCGTTGGGTGTTATCACTGCGTTCGTTGGGGTGCCGTTTTTTGTCCTCGTCCTGCGCCGCCAGACACGCCGGGCGCCGGCATGAAGTCGCGGCGGGACGACGTCGTGTGGCGTACGACTCGGCTCGGTTATCGCTATCCGAGTGCAGATCGGGAAGCGATCGACGAGGCCACGCTCGGCGTGGGCGCGGGCGAGATCGTCGCATTGGTTGGGCCAAACGGGTCGGGAAAATCGACGCTCATTCGACTGTTGGTCGGGGCACGCGAGCCGAACCGCGGGCAAACGGAGCTTCTTGGCCGGCCCCTGCCGGCGTGGGGTGCGCTCGAGATCGCACGCCGGGTGGGGATCATGGCTCAGCACGAGGAGCCGACGTTTCCAGTGACTGTCCGCGAGCTGGTGGCGATGGGACGCTATCCGCATCTGGGCGCGTGGCGTCGGCCCGGTGCGGCTGATCGACGCGCGATCGAGCGTTCAATGCAGCGGTGCCGAGTTGAAACGCTAGCCGATCGATCGTTCGCGACACTGTCGGGCGGCGAGCGCCAACGGGCCCGGCTTGCACGCGCCCTGGCGCAGGAGCCGCTCGCGCTGGCGCTGGATGAGCCGACCGCAGCACTCGACATCGCCAGCGAGATGGCGATCTGGGAGCTCTTGACCGCTGAGGCGGCCAAGGGAAGGACCGTACTGCTATCGACCCACAACTTGAATCTGGCGGCGCGATACGCGGATCGGTTGATCCTGCTGCATCGAGGCCGCGTGGCCGCTGAGGGGCCTCCCGAGGCCGTGCTCCAAGAGCGCACGCTGAGCGATGTGTACGGATGGCCGGTCAAAGTCGTGGCGCACCCCGGGCCGGGCCCCGATCAGGGTGCCCCTCAAGTGGTTACACTCCATCCGGAGTCGGCCTCGTGACGCGACTCACGATCTCGCTGATTATCGGACTCCCGTTGGCCGCGTTGTTTGACGGCGCGGCCGGCGACGGCGCCCATGCCCAATGGCCGGGCGAGATCGTGGGCTCGATCGTCGACGGCGAAACCCAGCAGGGGGTACCGTTCGCGACCGTCGAGGTCGCCGGTTTGGGGCTCATCGCCACAGCCGGACCAAACGGCGAGTTCCGGTTCAAGGCGGTGCATTCGGGCACGCATGTGATCCACGTTCGGCGGCTCGGTTACCGGTCAAGCCAGGTCGAGGTCGAAGT
>JBDHFX010000036.1:0-22230 GCA_039590215.1 Gemmatimonadota bacterium
GGAGTTGACGTCCGCGATCGCCGATCGGGCCGGTCGCTGGTACTATGGAGAGGACGAGATCACGCTACCTGTAGCGATCCTCGAGCAGTTGCGGGGTCGCGGCTGGACGGTGGCTGTGGCCGAGTCGTGCACCGGCGGTGGCTTGGGCGCGGCCCTTACCGAAGCGCCTGGATCAAGCGACGTCTTCCTCGGCGGGATCGTGGCGTATGCCAACCACGTCAAGACCTCAACTCTCGGCGTTTCGCCCGTGCTGCTAGAGGAGCACGGCGCGGTCAGCGAGGCGGTGTGTCGATCGATGGCCTCTGCTATCCGGACGCGTTTTGGAGCTGCGGTCGGGTGTGCGATCACCGGCATAGCCGGCCCCGGTGGGGGCACACCCGAGAAGCCGGTCGGGCTTGTCTACTGTGGAGTGGAAACGCCACTCGGCTCCAAGATCCGTCGCCTGGATTATCCGGGTTCCCGCGACGCCGTTCGGGAACGGGCGACGTTATCCACCATGGGGTTGCTGCTCTCGATGACTCGCGCGGAAAATCGCTCGGCAGAGGATGCCACGTGACGCTGCGCGCGGCAGAATGCTACTTCCGCGCAAGCGACGGCGCGCTGGTTCACTTCGACGCCCGTGATGCCGGGCCCGATGCGCGCGGCGTTTGCTTGACGCTTCACGGCATGGGCGAGCATCTCGAAAAGTACGACGAGTGGGCCCGCTACGCGGTGGAACGTGGGTACAACATCACCTCCTACGATCAACGCGGTCACGGTCTGACCCGAGGTCGACGAGGTGATTTCGAGTTCGCCGATCTCGTCGCTGATCTCGATCGGTTTGTGACCGTGAGCGCCGATCGTTATCCGGATCTGCCTCTGTTCGTGCTGGCCCACAGTCTGGGCGGACTGGTGGCACTCAAGTATGCAGCGGGGGAGACTCACCCGGCGCTCGCCGGAATGGCGCTGTCCGGACCGCCGCTGGTACTCGTACGTCGCTATCCGACGTGGTATCAGTGGCTGATTCGGGGGTTGGCGCACGTGGCCCCGTGGGTGCCGTTGCCTCGTGGCACAGACCCCTCGCGGCTCACCCGTGATCCAGACCGGCTGGAGGCATTGCGCAGGGACCCTTATTTCCATCGCGTGGTCACGCCGCGTGCGATGCTCGGAATGGCCGACGCGATGGAGACGATCCGTATGACACCCGAGAAAGTCTCGGCTCCGCTGCTGTTCCTCGTCGCCCGCGCCGATACCGTCGTCAGCGGGGCCGATGTGCTCGCCTACGCGCATTTCGTGGCTTCAAAAGACGTATCGATCGAACAGTATCCTGGCGCCTATCACGAGCTACTCAACGACCTCGGTCGACGAGCGGTATTCGATCGGATCTGTACCTGGTTCGATGGTCACGTCAGCTGACCAGATCCGCGCTTTCGTCGCCCTCCCCTGCCCGCCCGAACTTCGCGCCTCGATAGGCCAAGCCCTTGAGGCCTGGAACAAGTCGAGCGACGGTGTTCGCTGGGTCGATCCCAGCACTAGTCACCTCACGCTCAAGTTCCTCGGAAACGCTGCTACTGATCGATTGGACCGTCTCGACGAGCGGTTGCGGGCCATCACAGCGAACGTCCGACCGGTCGAGTTCCGCGCCGGGGAGACCGGAGCGTTTCCAAACTGGAAGCGCCCGCGGGTTCTGTGGTTGGGGTTGTTGGAGGCAGGGCCGATTGTGACGTTGGCGGAGGCGATCGAGGCGGCGGCTCGGGAGGTCGGTTTCCCACACGAGCAGCGGTCCTTCTCACCGCATCTGACGCTGGGGCGGGTCAAACGGCTGCATGCGGCGCGCGCTGTGGCGCCGGCGGTGCGTGATTGGAAGCCTTCCATCAGCGGCGAGTCGGTCTCCGAAATCGTTCTCTACCGCAGCGACTTGACTCCGGATGGGGTGCACCACACCCCGTTGGCCCAGTACAGATTGGGCGGCGACTAGCATGAGCCTCAAGGTCCTCCATCTGGCCGACGTTCATCTCGGCGCCCGACTGTCGAACTTTGGTCGCTATGCCGATCAACGTCGGCAGGAGATCGAGGACGTGTTCCGGCGAGCGATAGATGTTGGCATCCAGCGTGAGGTTCACCTCGTGGTAATCGCCGGTGATCTGTTCGATTCACGGAACCCCGAACGCGATACCGTGAACGTTGCTCGACGCGAGCTCGCCCGACTTCGGGAGGCGGGCATTCGTTCGTTTGGGGTGCCGGGGACGCACGACAGCTTGGCCTTTACGGACAGCGTTTATCGACGCGAGAACCTGCCGTTCGACCATTTCTTCACTGGCCCTGACTTTGCCGATCCCGTCGAGTTCGAGGTCGATGGCCACACTGTAACCGTGTATGGCATCGCCTACGATCGAGAACAAACAACGGACGGCTGGCGCAGCCTGGTCCGCCGCAACACCGAAGGCATCCACATCGCGATCGCTCACGCCGCGTGTCAGGATCATCCTGGCTGGTCGATCCCGGCTGACGACTTGCCGTTCGCGCCCGACGACTTGGAGCACTTAGCACTCGACTACGTAGCGCTGGGTCACTATCACAATTTGAGGTTCTTTCACCGCGGCGAGCATGTCGTTGGCGCCTACAGTGGCTCGGTCACGGGACGGAACTGGAAGGAGACCGGGAAGCGTCACGTGGTGCTGATCGAATGGGAGGATGCCGGAAGCCCGCCGGCCGTAACTGCGGTGCCGATTCAAGTCCGCACGCTCGAGACGGCGGAGATCGACGTCGGCGGCCTTCCCGACTCGGTCGCCATCGCGGGCGCGATCCGCGACGCGTGTGAATCGAGTTCGATCTGGCGGGTCACACTGAACGGCGACCCTGACTTCGTCCCGAGCGCGGAAGCGATCGTCGCCGAGCTGGAGGCTCGCTACGGGTACATCGAGGTCCACGACGCGACGACCCTGGTGACGAGTCGACTGTTGGCTGAACGACGCGAGGAGGAGACGGTTCGCGGGGAGTTCTTCCGACGGCTGCTCGATGCGCGCGCGCGAGCAGGTGATGAGCGATCCCAGGCGGTGGTCGATCGGGCGATCAAGCTCGGTGTAGAGGTGTTCGGGTGACCGACCGCCTGGACCTCAGGCTCGTCCGATTGCGGGTCGATGGGTTTGGCCGGTTGAGCGACTTTTCGTTCCAGCCCGCGGCGAATCCGGGCACGATCGTTCTGGCGCCAAACGAAGCCGGCAAATCGACGTTGGCATCGGCCATCGTCCGCGGTTTGTTCGGTTTCCGGGACAAGGAGCGTGAAGCGGCGCGGAGCCCGTGGGGCGGCGGATCCTTCCAGGTGCACCAGGAGTGGGTCCTGGGGGGCCGCACGCGATGCGTCATCGCACGCGACTTCGCAACCCAGTCGGTGGTGGTCGAGTGGCATCAGCTGGACGAAACGACCGGCCAGATCTCGATCGAAGGGCGATGGGAGGGACAGCCCAACCCGCGCGGGCGATCGGTGGATCGGGAACGGTACGAAGCGGAGCTACGGCGGCTGCTCGGTTTTGCCACACCGGAGGTATTCTTGCAGACGGCATACGTCGGTCCCGGCGGGCTTGCGATGCGACCGATCGAAACCGAGCTGCTGAGGCTGCTATCAGGCAGCGAGCGGGCCGACTTTCGGGCCGCGATGGAGACGCTCGAAGCTGGTTACTACCGCCTCACCCAGGCCGACATCACCGACCCCTCGAGGGTCGCCAAACAGAAACCACGCCAGCTGGAAACGGTCGCTACCGACCGCCGAGAGACGATGCGCCGCCAAACCGATTCGCAACGCGAGCAGGCGGCGCGAGATCGGCTCGAGACGGCGTTGGCGGCTAACCGATCGCGGCTGGCCGAGATCGACGCCGAGCGGGAGGCGCGAGTGGCGGTCGAGAAGTCGATCCGTCGGCTGCGCGAGCTACGGCAGGAGGAGGAGCGGTTCCAGCGGCGTCGTGAAGAACTGGAGCAAGCCATCGGCCGAATCACCGACTGGGAATCCAGCGTTCGCGAAAAGACCAAGGAGCTCCAACCGCTGGTTGGCTACCTTCGCCAGGAAGCCGACTTTGCGACCCAGTTAGGCGAACTCCGGAGGTTGGCCAAGGAGCGCGATCGCGCTCTCGAGGAGCTGGGGGTAGTGCAGGTTGGGGCGGAGCCACGAGCCCGGCAACTCAAGTTTTTGGGCGGTGCCGGTGGAGCGATCTTGGTGGGTGGGGTGGTCGGAATCGTCGCCGGGGGGCCGGTTGGTTTATTCGGCGCGGTAGCAGTGGGGGGGGTGCTCGTGTTGAGCGCCTATGGATGGAGCGTGCGATATCAGAGAGCGAAAGCTCAGGGTGTCGAGGCAAACCAACGATCGGTCAAGATACGAGCGGCTCGTTTCGAGGCTCGGCGGCGTGCGATGGCGGAGGCCGCCTCGCTCGATCCGGACGCCGTTGATATCGATGTCGAGCGCCAACGGTATGATCGCGCCCAACAGCTCAAGTCTGAGCTCGACGGCATGCAACAGGCACGGGACGCGCTCGGTGACTATCAGGCACTCGAGCGGGAGCGCCGTGAGATCGGAGAGAGGAAACTCGATGTACTACGTCTCGAGCGACGTCAGATCTTCGAGGAGTACTCGTTTCTCGATGGAGACGAAAAGTTCGAGCACCGCTTTGCCGCCGAGCAGCATCGGCTCGAGGTCGAACAGAGTCAACTAGTCGAGCAGGAGCTGGAACAACGGCGAAAGCTGGCCGATCTACCGCTTGCGCCTGACGATCCGCGAGAGTTGGAAGCACGAGTTGAGGAACTCAACGAAGCGACGGAGCGATTGGCGATCGAGCGCGACGCGCACCGACTCGCCTACACTACGCTGGCCGCGTGTCGAGACGAGTTTGTGACCATCATGACCGAGCGACTCGAGGGACGGATTGGCGAGTTGTTCGGCGAACTGACGGATGGCCGGTACAGGGGAGTGACGATTGACCCTAGGTCGTTTGAGATAACCGTCGAGGGCGTCGAAAAGGTCGAGGTGCCGGCCGCCAGCCTGAGTCGCGGTGCAAGAGATCAACTGTACTTCGCGATGCGCGTGGCGGTGGTCGAGGTACTGGCGGCCGATCGAGCTTTGCCGCTCATCCTCGATGATCCGTTCTTGCATTTCGATGATCGCCGACTGGCTCGGGTCGAGCGGATGCTCGAGCGGGTCGGCGCCACCCATCAGATCATTCTCTTGACTCACGATGCGCGACTTTCCGGCTGGTCGTTTCCGTGCACACGACTGCCAGCTCCAGCCGCACCGTCTGACGGGGAACTGTCGGCCGATTGACGATTCCCGTCGCGAGCGCTGCCCTGTAACATTTTGCGCGAGCCCCATGTTGAGCACATAAACCATTATATCACAATGACTTGGGGGGCTGGCTGCGAGCCCTGGCCGGGCGTTGGCTCGACACGTGCCAACGGTTGGTCAGGCGCTCGGACCCACCGGGGAAGCGGAGCGGCTGGGCGCTGACCTTTGCGGGGGCGAATCGCGTGCCCGTTGTGGACAATAGGGTCGACCAGGGAGGGGGTCGGCCCGGCTGGCGGTGGTGCGCGACCGTCCCCGCGATCCTAGCTTTCGCCAATCATGCCCGAGTTGATTGGCGAAGAGCAGCTCTACTATCGCAAGGGTTTCGGCCTCAAACAGGAGGTGGGGGCCGACCTCGCCCACGCCTACCACTCCGATCTGGTTGACCGAATCGTCGCGGCTGGCCACCGCCTGGACATCGATGACATGACGATTCGGTTGGCGCAGGAGTTTGGCAACTGCTACGGCGTGGATCGAGCGGTCCAGTACGCCTACGAAACGCGGCGGCGATTTCCGGAGCGGCGTCTCTTCCTGACCGGCGAACTGATTCACAACCCTCACGTCAACAAAGAGATGCTCGCGAACGGGATCGGGTTCCTCACTGGGAGCTACGCTGAGGACATTTCGTATGACGACCTGACGGAGGAAGACGTCGTCCTTCTGCCGGCGTTTGGCGCGCCCACTGACGTCATGCGCAAGCTCAGCGATGTCGGGTGCGTTCTGGTGGACACGACCTGTGGGTCTGTGCTGCTAGTGTGGAAAACCGTCGAGCGCTTCGCGCGCGAAGGGTTCACAGCCGTCATTCACGGTAAGTACTACCACGAGGAGACTCAGGCGACGGCGTCGCGGGCGCTGGAGTACTCTGGCGGGGCGTACCTGGTGGTTCGCGATCTCGAGGAGGCCGGATTGGTGACCGACTTCATCCGTCGCGGGGGCGATGCAAGCGCTCTCTCGGAGCGCTTCGCGAAGGCCACCAGCCCGGGCTTCGATTTCGACGTTCGCCTCGAGCGAGTCGGGATCGCAAACCAGACGACGATGCTGATGCGTGAGACCGAAGCTGTCGCCGAGATGTTCCGGCTGGCGATGATCGATCGTTACGGCGAGGCCGACCTCGATGATCACTACCGAGCGCTCGACACCATCTGTTCGGCGACCCAGGAGCGTCAGGACGCGGTAGAGGAGCTGCTCCTCGAGCCGCCCCAGCTGATGATCGTCCTCGGAGGCTATAACTCTAGTAATACCAATAACTTGACTAAGATCTGTCAAACCGTTGTTCCGACCTATCACATCGATGACTCGTCGTGTATCGAGGGGCCCAACTCGATCCGACACCAGCCGGTCGATCAGGATTACGAGACAAATACCGTCGATTGGCTTCCGCCGGGTCCGGTTGAGATCGGGATGACTGCTGGCGCATCAACGCCCAACAACAAGGTCGGCGAAACGATCGAACGCCTGTTGGCCTGCCGCGGTCACACGATCCCCGTAAGCTAGTCCGAGGTCGAAACAGTGATCGGGTCGCTCATGCACCAGCTTCTCCAGTGGGCGCGCGTCGTCGTCGAAGACCCAACCCGCTTCTTTGTCGACCCGGGCGGGCCTCCGTTTGCAGAGGAAATCGACGATGATCGAGTTCGGTTTCCGAGCGCGGTGCGCACGCCCGACGCGAGCAACAACTGGGTGTCGCTGCGGTTGTTTAGAAGCGATTGTCCGACACGGCGCGCGATGCTCGTCTTACCGCAGTGGAATGCCGACCCCGAGAGCCACGTCGGGTTGTGCCGGATGCTGGCCGAACGCGGGGTCACGGCGGCGCGCTTGACACTACCGTACCATGAGGAAAGGAGTCCGTACGAAGGCGCTCGAGCCGACATGGCCGTGAGCGCCAACATCGGTCGCACGTTGCGCGTGAGCCAGCAGGCGGTGAGCGATGTTCGTCGCGCGCGGGCGTGGCTCGAGCAGCGTGGACATGACCGAATCGGCATCATCGGCACCAGCCTGGGATCGTGCATCAGTTTCTTGGCAATGGCGCAGGAACCGGCGTTCAAGGTGGGAGTGCTGCACCACGTCTCGAGCTACTTCGGGGACGTCGTTTGGCGCGGGATCTCGACTCGACATGTGAGGGACGAACTAAAAGGTCATTGCTCGCAAGCCGCGGTACGGCGTTTCTGGGCGCCCATCAGCCCCATCAACTTTGTGGGTCAGGTCTCGAGGCAGACCCAAACACTACTTCTCACGGGTCGCTACGATCTCACGTTTCCCTATGATCTATCGCAGGGCTTCCACCGCGCTTTCCGGCAATACGGGTTGCCACATCAGGTGGTTGTGGTGCCGTGGGGTCATTACACCAGCGGCGTATTCCCGTTCAACGCGATTGCAGTGCGGCGCGTTCTACGCTACTTGAATGAGCGGTTGTAAGCGGTGCTGGGACGCCGGCTCGTGACCGGCGTCCGCGGAAACTACGACAGTTTGGCGGCGTAACCGGGCTCGAAAGGATAAACGAGCTCGTCGGAGGGGAGTTGTCTGACGCTGTCGTTCTCGACGTGCTTGACGGAGGTGTCGTCCACCTTTTCGTACACCTGACTGACGATCGTTCGTTCTTGAATCTCGCTCGCCAGCAGGAGCGTGTCTCCCGCGTCCATATCGCGCAGTGTTTTCGGTTCCATCGTATTCGTATCCCCCTGTTCGATCCTGTTCAATGGGCTCTCGACGTCGGGCGAAACTAGTCCTGTGGTATCAGCCGGACAACCGGTTGCTCATAATTGATCGATTCCTACCTTAGGTATCGAACGCTGCGATGGGTCGGGCTCGCATCGATTGACGGGGAGCGGATGGGGTCTGGTGGCCTCTGCGGTCTTCAAAACCGTCATCGGGCGCGCATGCCGCGTCCGAGGTGGGTTCGATTCCCACACGTTCCCGCCATCGTCCGCGATTCCCGGAACACGCGGTATTGGTTTCGGGTTGTACCGTGCACGGTGTTTCCGATCTTGCAGGCGCCCGATCATGACTGCTGAGCGAGGAAGAATGATATCGAGTCCGAGCACTGCGCGATTCCTTTGGTCGATCGCGACAGCTGGTCTCTTGGCCGCGGTGATGGTCGAACCAGCAACCGCACAAGAGGTTCGGCCATCGGAACCGGTTCCGATCGACTCGATGGACTTTGTCGCGGCGGTGGCAGATACGATTCCGTTGCTGGCGCCGCGGTTTAGGGAGGCCGGGGGACCGGAAGAGCTATCCGAGGTCCCGAGCGTTGACGCGCTACCGAAGAATCCCCGCAACGCAGCGATCCGCGCCTTCCTTGTCCCGGGCTGGGGTCAGGTATACGCTGGACATCCGTGGCGGGCGGCGTTGTTCGCCGGCGCGGAAATAGCGTTCTTCTCTGCCGCCTATCAGAAGCAGCGCGAAGCGCTCGATCGGAAGTCCGATCTGAGATCCGCCCGCGAAGAGTTCTTTGCCACGCAACCCGATAGTGTGCTCGCCGATTCGTTAGCGGCCGAAGAGGCCTTTCAGCTAACGCCAGAGGCGGTCGCACTCCGGAGCGACCTCGAGCAAGTCGAGGAGCGGCGCGAGGATTTCTACGCGTACTTCGCGGCGAGCATCATTTTCGCCGCTGTTGATGCGTATGTCTCCGCACAGCTCGACCCGGTGACGCTCGACCTCGATCCGGCAACCGGACGGATTCGCGCCGGCGTCGAGTTTCCGATCGGTCGCCGACCCAGTACAGGTGAGAAGCGGTGAGCGGTAACGATCGCCCGATCGGGGTGTTCGACTCGGGTATCGGTGGTCTCACGGTGATGCACGCCTTGATGACGCGTTTGCCACACGAGTCGCTGGTGTACTTCGGTGATACCGCGCGGGTGCCCTATGGCCCCAAGTCTCCGGCCACCGTCAGCCGCTTCGCGTTCGAGAACGTTGATCTGCTGGCGGCATGCGACGTCAAAGCCGTGGTCGTCGCGTGCAACACGGCCACGGCGCACGCCCTGGGACCGCTTCGTGAGCGGTTTGACTTGCCCATTGTGGGCGTAATCGGACCCGGCGCACGGGCCGCGGAGAGGGAGACCGCGAGTCGACGTGTGGGCGTCATCGGCACCCATGGGACGGTTGGCAGCGGAGCCTATCAGAAGGCACTCCGGCGTATCGACGCCGATCTCGTCGTCGTGGCGCGGGCGTGCCCACTGTTTGTGCCGTTGGCGGAGGAGGGAATGACCGATCATCCGGCGGCGCGACTGATCGCGACCGACTATCTGGCCCCGTTCAGGGATGATGGGATCGACACGCTGATCCTCGGTTGCACGCATTACCCGCTGCTCAAGGCGGTGATCGCCGCGACCGTTGGCGAGGGGGTGACGCTGATCGATTCGGCCGATGAGACCGCCAACGAGGCGGCCGCCCTGCTCGCCGAGCGTCGCCTCGCTCACACCGGGGGAGAGCCCGAGCACCGTTTCCTGGTGAGCGATCTACCGGATCAGTTCCTCAAGGTCGGCCAGCGTTTTTTGGGTCGCGAGATCGGAGCGGTTGAAGTCGTTTCTGCCGGCGCCGTTTAAGCTGAGCTACGCCGCGATTCGATCATCGCCAACTCGGGTATCCCTTGCGCCGCGCACGGTCCCTGGATTCCGGCCCGCGCCCCAGCGTACCGATCGGCACGTTCCTGCCGCGCCCGTAGCCGAAGCAGAACGGGAAGGGCGATGAGCGTGAACCCTCCACCCAAGATGTAACCCTCACCAATGGAGCGGACGCGGGAGATGTACCCCAGCCCGCCCTGCAGCCCGATACCTCCGGCCGAGCCGGCCATCGATTCGAACGACGTCACTGAAGCTCGGTGTTTGGAGGGAATACTCTGGTGGAGGTACGCCTGCTTTACCGGCCCCGACACGCCCATGGCGCCGGCGACCACCATGAAGAACGCGACCGCCACCCAAAACGAGCCGGCCAGACCGACTCCCACCGCGGCAGCGGCCTGGACTCCGACGGCCCACAACATCAAGGTCGTGCGTCGCCCGCAAAACCGGGTTAGCCACTCCACAAGCGCGTTGCCGACGATGGCCGACATCGCCAAACCTGCCGCCACCGAGCCCGCGACCCAGACGGCGTCGCGTCCGAGCAACTCGAGGAAGTACGGCTGCCACGCGTAATAGCCCCAGCTCATGAACCCGAACTGAATGAACCCAAAGAACATCAGCAACCGAACTCCGCCGGTGTTCCAACCGTAGCGGATCGACGCATCGGCGACGGATCGCATCTCCGATGGCAGCTCGCGCCAGTCAACGCAGCGGGGCACGAACCCGATGTCGTGCATCCGAAACCAGGCCACCCAGAACACTCCAAATAGCATCACCGCTCGGGCCCAATACGGAAAGTCGATGCGAAGGGTACCCAACGCGCCGCCACCCAGCGTACCGAGCAGCATCGCTGCGCCGCTGACCATTGATCCGCGGGCGAAAACGGAGTCCAGGTCGCCTTCGAACTTCGATGCCCGCAGGGCGTCGACGAGCCACGCCTCGACCGCGCCAGAGTAGAACGTAAAGCCGAGTCCCATGAGCACCGAGACGACGACAAAGGCGGTCAGGCCTCCTCCGACGCGTGCGATCGCCAGATAGCCGAGGGTCGTTGCCGTCAGAACGGCGACGCTGAGCAAGAACGACGCGCGCCGACCGGCAGTGTCGGCCAGCACACCTGTCGGGATCTCAAACACGAACATGCCCGCTGTGAACGCCGCATTGGCGAGAAAGACTTCAAAGATGTCGAGGCCGGCATCGAGTAGGAACAGGGTGTTGACGCCCCAAATCAGTGCTGCCGAGAGCGTGTACATGCCGGCGATCATGTAGTAGCTGCGAAGTGTCTGTTGGGTCGTCAAGAGTCATCTTCGTGACCTGATCGGTCAAAGTCTTCGAGTGTCAGTGTACCGTTCTCCAGCCGACCGTACGTGCGGTGCTCGATCCAATCACCGAGATTGAGATAGACCCCGTTGTCGGTGGTCAGAAGCTCCGCACGGTGGATATGGCCCGCGACGACGGCTTCATACTGGCCGCTGGACAACACTTCGCGCGCGGCGGAGCGAAGGCGGTCTTCGTAGATGACTTGTGCTTCAGGTTGGTGTGAGCGACGGCTGAGCGCGCTCGTGCGCGCCGCCAGCCAGCGACCGATCCGGGGTCCCAGGAGTCGAAAACCAAAGATCGCGGCCGGATGGTGTAGCACCGCGCGTATGACGCGGTATGTTCCGCGAGCGCCGCCGAGCGCGTCGCCGTGGCACAGCAGGAGTCGCATCCCGTCGACGACGAGCGTGTGTGGGTCGTCGATCAGCTCGAGGCCAACGATCGTCTCGAGGTATCCTGGGTGGCGAGTGGTGCGGGCCCAATGGTCGTGGTTTCCGCCCATGAAGGCGATGCCCACGCCCCGGCGAGTAGCCTCCTCGAGCGCCGCCAGCACAGCTGCATGATGGACCGGCGGCGGGGTGCCGAAGTCGAACCAGAAATCGAAGACATCGCCGAGCAGGTACAATCGGTCACCGTGGCGAAGGCGATCGAGAAACGCGACCAGATCCCGTCTCTTGCGCGACTCGATCGACTCCTCGTCGCCACCGAGGTGAGCATCGGAGAGGAAGTAGATGGCCGACATCGGACCGCAACATAGCAATTGGGTGGACGCGTCGTGAACCAGCGGCTAGAGCGGATCGACAGCGATCGCGAGTTTGGGCCGCGGCGCGGCCTGTGGCAGCGGGTCAAGGACATTGCGCTTATGGACGTGGCGGTGCTCGTCAGGGGCGTCGACGACGCAGCGCTCGAGCAGCTCGAGGAACGGCTGCTGGGCGCCGACTTTGGGGTTTCGGCGACGCTCTATCTGGTGGACGAACTCAACGCCGAGTCAAAAAAGGGAAAGCTGAGCAGCGCGGAAGATCTTCAAGCGTTCCTGGCGGCTCGCGTTGAACAACTGTTGGCCACCGAACGCGCCCGCGACCTTGCGGTCGCCGAGCGCCCGCCGACGGTCGTGCTGCTGGTAGGCGTGAACGGGGTCGGCAAGACAACGACCGCAGCCCGCCTCGCGCGAATGCTCCAGGCGGACGGACACGCGGTGTTGTTGGCCGCTGCTGACACGTTCCGCGCTGGCGCTATCGAGCAGGTCGAAGCGTGGGGTGAGAAGCTCGGTGTACCGGTTGTTTCGGGTGCAGCCGGTGGTGACCCGGCGGCGGTGGTGTTCGACGCGATCGAAGCGGCATCGAGTCGCAAGCTGTCGCACGTTATCGCGGATACTGCTGGCCGGCTCCACACCCAGCGAGACTTGATGGCCGAACTCGAGAAGGTCGCCCGGGTGGCGGCGTCGCGGATCGACGACGCGCCTCACGAGATCCTGTTGTGCCTCGACGCTACGACCGGTCAGAACGCGGTCGCTCAGGCCAAGGTGTTCGGGAGCAAACTGCCGCTAACCGGGTTGGTGGTGTGCAAGCTGGACGGCACCGCGCGGGGTGGCGTGGTGGTGGCCGTCCAACGCGATCTGGGGGTGCCGATCAAGTTCGTGGGTCTCGGAGAAGGGCCCGACGATCTCATCCCGTTCGACCCGCATCGCTTCGCCGAAGGGTTGGTCCGCTGACCGACGGGCTGAGCCTCGAGACACCGGTTCGGTTTCTCCCCGGAGTTGGGCCGCGGCGGGCGGAGGACCTGGCACGTCTCGAAATCGCCCACGTCGGCGAGCTCCTGCGCCATTACCCGCGTGACTACTTCGACGCCCGAGAAGTGGTCCCGTTGTCACGGCTCGCGGTGGGCGAAACGGTCAGCGTCGAGGGGCGGGTGCAAGCGATCGGCAAGCGGCGCCTCAAGGGCCGCCGGGCACTCGTCACCGCGTTGCTTGATGATGGCACGGCCGCAGTCGAGGTCGTGTGGTTCAACCAGCCGTGGGTCGCCGACCGGATCCAGCGCGGCGATGAACTTCGGATCATCGGTTCGGTAAGTCAGTTTGGCAAGCGGATCAACATCACTCCAAACGAGTTCGAGCGGCTGGACGCCGGTGAGGGGCCGAGCGCTCCCATTCTGCCGATCTATCCGCTGACCCAAGGCATATCCCAACGCATGTTGCGGCGTTGGACCAGGACTGCGCTCGATCGCTTGGACGAGGCCGAGGACCCGTTGCCCAATGGGCTGCTCGAGCAGTACGACCTGCCGCCGCTCGGCCAGGCGTTGGTCGACCTTCATTACCCCGGAACACCCGCCGACCGAGATCGAGCCCGGCGCCGTTTTATCTGGGAGGAGTTCTTCTGGTGGGAACTCAGGCTCGCGCTAAAGGCGGTGTCGCGGCGCCGACCGGACACCGGCATCGTGATGGAGGTCGAAGGCGAGCTCGTCCCACGGCTCGGCAAGAGCCTGCCATTCGAGCTCACCCGCGCTCAGCGCCGAGTGTTGTCGGACATCTTCCGCGACATGCGCTCGGCGCGACCGATGAACCGATTGCTGCAGGGTGACGTTGGATCGGGTAAGACGATCGTGGCGCTGTTGGCGCTGCTGAGGGCGGTCGAGAACGGGTACCAGGGAGCCCTCATGGCGCCGACCGAGATCCTGGCCGAGCAACACGCCAGAAAGTTGGCCGCCTTTCTTGAACCGTTGCCGGTGCTAACGGCGCTGCTGACCGGCGCGGTGACCGGACGTGAGCGGGAGACCGTTCTGGCCGGGTTGGCGACGGGTAAGCTGGATATCGCGATCGGGACCCATGCGCTGATCCAAGAGGGTGTCGAGTTCGAACGGCTCGGCTTGGTGATCGTCGACGAGCAACACCGGTTTGGTGTCGCGCAGCGTCTTGCGTTGACACGCAAGGGTGGCCACCCTGACGTGTTGGTCATGACCGCCACGCCGATCCCTCGGTCGTTGGCGCTCACCTTCTACGGCGATCTGGACGTCTCGCGACTGGACGAGATGCCCCCCGGCCGGCAGCCGGTGACGACGCGGTTGGTACCGGAAAGTCGTCGCGGTGAGATGTACCAGTTCATCGGTCGGTGTCTCGAGGCCGGCCAGCAGGGGTACGTCGTCTACCCGCTAGTCGAAGAGTCGGAGGCGATCGACCTGAAGGACGCCACCAGCGGCTACGAAGACCTGGCCCGGCGATTTGTAGACAGCAACGTGGCACTCATTCACGGTCGGCTGAGCGGTGAAGACAAGGAGCGCGTGATGCGGGGGTTCGGCGACGGCCATATTGATCTCCTGGTCGCGACAACCGTTATCGAGGTTGGGGTCGACGTCGCCAACGCGACGTTCCTGGTCGTCGAACACGCCGAACGGTTCGGTCTCTCCCAGCTCCACCAACTCCGCGGTCGCGTCGGGCGCGGCAGTAAGCCGTCGCGCTGCTTCCTGCTGCTCTCTCCTGGCGCTGGTCAAACGGCTCTCGAGCGGGTTCGGGTATTGACGAGCCAGAACGACGGGTTCGTGATCGCCGAGGAGGACTTACGGCTACGTGGCCAAGGCGACGTGTTCGGGACTCGACAACACGGCGTGCCGGAGTTCGCCATCGCCGATATTGATCGCGACGTCGAACTCTTGGCCGTCGCCCGCGATGCCGCATTCGATGTGGTCGACTCCGACCCCGAACTCGCGCGCGGCGAGCACTGTCGCTTGCGAGCCCGGTTGGACGAGCTCGAAACCCGCGACCGTGAGCTCGCACGTCAAGGCTGAAACTGACCCAACTGCGCTTGACCGGTTTGCAATTTGGCGGCTAGGTTTGCTCATGTGAATTACGCCGTCATCCTCGCCGGCGGAGTGGGGGAGCGATTCTGGCCGGCGTCGACGCCTGAAATGCCCAAACAGCTCCTGCCGCTCATCTCCGACAAGTCGATGCTTCGGGAAACGGCAGACCGACTGAGCGGTGTTGTCGCGGCCGATCACCAGTACATCCTCACCAACGCCTCGTTGCTCGACGCGGTGGCTGCCGAGTGTCCAGAGATGCCGGCCGCCCGGCTGATCGGCGAGCCGGAGGGCAAGAACACTGCACCCGCAATCGGGCTTGCGGCAGGTTTAGTGGCCGCCAACGACCGCGACGGGGTGTTGCTCGCACTGCCCGCCGATCATGCCGTCGCGAACGTCGCAGCCTTTCGGGAGAGTGTCGAGACCGCCTTTTCAATTGCTGACGAGAACGATGTCCTGGTACTTTTCGGCGTCGTGCCAGACCGGCCAGAAGTCGGTTACGGTTACGTGGAGCGCGGCCCGACACTTGGTCCCGGTGCGGCAGAGGGGTTCGAGGTCGCCGCGTTCTTTGAAAAGCCGGACGCCAAGACAGCTCGCGAGTTCTGTGCAGACGGACGTCACTATTGGAACAGTGGGTTGTTCTGCGGGCAGGCACGGACGTTTCTAGCCGAGTACAAAAAGCATCTGCCGTTGATGCACCGGGCGATCGAGGTCGCCGTTCGGGATTGGGCGGACGATCCGGTGGGCGCTTGCGAGCGGTACTACGCTACTGTCGAGTCGACGTCGATCGATTACGGGATCATGCAGAAAACCGATCGTGCGGTCGTCCTACCGGCTGCCGATTGGGGCTGGGATGACGTCGGCTCTTGGGAGGCGCTTGCCCGCTGGGTGAAGACCTCGCCTGAGGGAAACACCGAGGTGGGAGATTGCGTGCTCGAGCAGTGTCAAGACGTCGTCGCGTTCTGCCGTCAGGGTCGAGTGGCGGCGCTTGGCGTTTCAGACTGCATCATCGTGCGCACCGAGGATGCGACACTCGTCCTCGGTCGTGACATGCTTGATCAGCTGAAGCCGTTCGTGCGGGCGGTAACCACAGACCGCCCAGACCGATGAAGGCGACCGTTCTCGTGCCATGGATCTTGATCGCCGCTGCGGCATGCGCGTCTCCCTACCGCGAGAACCCACCCGAAACCGCTGCTCGACCCCCGAACACCGAACGGCGGACTCCGGCCGGTGATCCACCGACGCTCGAACCCGAGCCCGCCGGGCGCGAGGTCGACGCCCCAACAATCGTCGTGGCCGATGCGTCGGGGCAGACGGTGATCGGCTCCGTCGCTGCTGACGGGACGCTTCACGCCGATACGCTCGCGGGTGCTCGTCCTGACACTTCGCGAGTGGTGCGGGAAACAGTCGTAACCGGTGCGGTTCGGTCGACTGCCGGTGTCGGTCCCTTGGCTACCGGCTATCGGGTTCAGGTGTTCGCCGCCCGGGATCGCGACGTGGCGGCCGGCGCTGTCCGTCGCTTGCGTGAGCAGCGGGTCTCCGATCCGATCTACATGGAGTGGATCGACCCATGGTACAAGGTGCGGGTCGGTGACTTCACGGATCGTGGGTCGGCCGAACAGTTGCGCAACCAGCTGGTGGAGCTTGGATTCCCCGAGGCATGGATCATTCGCACGACGATACGGACCGCTCCTTGAGCGCAGTACCGCTCGTTCTTTGTGATCCGGAGCGATCACCTTTTTGGCCGCTTGCGGAGACGCGGCCGGTGGCTGAGTTACTGGCCGGGACGCGCTCTTTTCGTCAGCGTTGGGAAGAGCGAGCCGGTCCCGTCGCGATGGTTTGTTGCGATGCCGATGTTACGGGGTGTGCGTTTCGCTCGACCGAACGACCTCGGTTGAATGTGTGGCCCGAGGCCGAAAACGGGTTGCGAATCGCGATCGCGAGCTGGGTGCCCCCGCGCGATTGGCGCTTCGGCGACCAGCCCGCCGAGTATCGGATCGGCGAAAGGCCGATCGGATGGCGGCTCGACCCAACGCGCGCGCGCGAGGTCGCCGAGCTCGATAGCGGCCCGGGCGTTGTGGTGGAGTGGTTGTCGGGGCTGACCCTCCCGGTCGAGGAAGCCGATGGACGAGTCGTCGACTCCCTGTGGACGCTGGTCGATGCCAACGCCGAGTTGATCCGGTACGACGCCGAGGAGTTCATAACCGCGGAAACGGTGACCGGGGTCGACCCCGTGGCGCTGTTGGGCGATGGTCTCAAGGTCCAGCGTGACGTGACGATCGGCCCTTTCGTTGCGCTCGATACCGAGCCCGGTCCGATCGTGCTTGGTACCGGAGTCCGGGTCGCCCCGCACGCTTTGCTCGAGGGCCCGCTTTACGTCGGTCCGGGTAGTGTCATCCTCGGCGGCCGAGTCGGCAGCGGAACCTCGATCGGACCGGGTTGCCGAATCCGTGGTGAGGTCGAGGCGTCGATCATCCAGGCGTTTTCCAACAAGGCGCACGACGGTTTCGTCGGTCACTCGGTCTTGGGGGCGTGGGTCAACCTCGGGGCGGGCACGATCACCAGCGATCTCAAGAACACCTATGGTCCGATCCGGTTAACGGGGCCGGATGGCACGATCGACACCGGAGTCCTGAAACTGGGCGCTTTTCTAGGCGATCACGTCAAGACCGGGATCGGGTCACTATTGACGACCGGCGCCCGGTTGGGGGTCGGAACTCACTTCTTTGGCGGTCGGCGCGTGTCACCCGCCTATTTGCCCGACTTCTGCTGGTTCGATGGTGACGAGCAAGAAACGGTGCGGCTGGAGCCCTTCCTGCGTGCGGTGGAGAAAGCGATGGGTCGCCGCGATCAAGTGCTGACCGAGGATGAGCACGCGATGCTCGAAGCCCTGCACCGCATAGGGACAACCTCAGGCTGAGATCCGCGAGGCGGGTTGCTGCCCCCCTCCGAGGATCGCTAGTTTTTAGTTTTACGCGTCTTGTCAAAGTGCTTGGCGCCCCTCCCACACCGATCGAATTCAACGGAACGCATGCGCATTTTCATTACCGGCATCGAAGGTTTCGTCGGACGCCACCTGGCTGCGCGGTTGGCGGCCGGGGGCGAGACCGTGGTTGGATCGGTCTATCGGCCCGCATTAGCCGTCGATGGAGCCGGGGAGGTCTTCCAACTCGACGTTCGTGACCGGGTCGAGGTTGGTGTTGCGATCGCCGGTGCCCGCCCCGACGTCGTCGTGCACCTGGCTGGTGAGACGAGCGTTGGCAAGTCGTTCAACGACCCCGCGACGACGTTCGATGTCAACGCGGTGGGTACCATAAACGTTTTGGAAGCGTGCCGCGAGGCGTCCGTGGGGCGGGTCTTGCTGGTGACGTCGTGCGAGGTGTACGGCGATCCGGATCCGAGTCACGGCCCGATCGTCGAAACGGCTCCCTTGATCCCCATCAACCCGTATGGTGCGAGCAAGGTCGCCCAGGACGTTCTGGGGTATCAATATTGGCGCAGTTTCGGGGTACCCGTGGTCCGCGCACGGCCGTTTCCACATACCGGACCGGGGCAGGCTGATCAGTACTTGTTTCCATCGGTTGCACGACGGATTGCGCTCGCTGAGACGGGTCGCGGGCCGGCAACGATCACCGTCGGGAACATCGCGACCATCCGCGATCTGCTTGACGTTCGGGACGTAGTTGAAGCGTACCTCGGCTTGATCGGGTCCGGTGAGCCTGGCGCGGTGTACAACGTGTGTTCCGGGGAGGAGCATCGATTGACCAAAGCTCTCGACACGCTATGTGAACTGGCGGAGACGCCGGTGCGGATCGAGGTCGATTCGGTTCAGAGCCGGCCAGCCGACTTCCAGTGGATGGTGGGTGATCCCACCAAGCTGAAGGCGGCCACTGATTGGCGGCCTCATCTCCGTTGGGAGGAAACGATGCGGGATCTGCTTTTGGACATGCGAATGCGACTTGAGGTTGATGCGCCGGTCGAGGTGGCGGAGCGCGATGGCTAGACGAGGGATTATGGGGCTCCTTCAGGCCATTTTGGCGGTGCTTCTTGTCGTCACCGCGTGCGACGAGGACAACCCGTTTCGGAGCGTTGTACCGGTTGTCAACGAGGGTGATGCCCAAGTGTGGGAGCTCGCTTTGCCGGAGTTTCCTAGTGGTTGGGATTTCGCGGCTGGCGAACGGTTCTTCATCGGGACGACCGAGATCGGTAGCACCTTTGGAACGTGGGCTCTTGACTCACGCACCGATGGCACGCTGGTCTTGCGTCCGTTCTCGACGCTCGCGCCCAACCTGTCCTTCATCCGAACTGGGATCATCGATCTTGGCGCCGTGCCGTTCGGTACAGTCGAAACCGCGCCGTCGAGTGGGTACAGCTCGGTCAACGATCCGGCCGGGGTTCCGGTTATCGAGGGTCACACGTACGCTTTTCGCATCAGCTTCATCAATACTGGCGGCGTGGTGCCGATCAACTACGCCAAGCTTTCGGTGATCGACATAGGCCAAGAGTTCGCAGGGAACCCGAGCTCGAGGTTTATTCGCTTCGAGTGGGCCTACCAGGTTCAGCCTCTCAATCGCAGACTCGTAGCGGATTTGTAATGCTCGATCTGCGGCTGCTGAGAACGGATCCCGATCAATTACGCAGTGGGATTGCGAAGCGGGGCGAAGCGGCGGACATCGATCGCTTGGTGGCGCTCGATGCCGAGCACCGCCAGGCTCTAAGCGAGAGCGAAAAGCTAAAAGCCGAGCGTAACGCCCGCTCGAAGGAGGTCGCCAAGCTGTTGGCGGCTGAGGAGCAAGATGACGCCGAGTCGCTGAAGTCCGAAATGCGCCAGGTCAGCGTGCGCATCAAGGAACTCGATGAGCGATCGGAGACGCTCAAAGAGAACCTCGACGGATTGTGGCTCGAGATCCCAAATCTCCCGCACGAAACGGTTCCCGCCGGTGATGCCGAGCAGAACGAAATCGTCCGCACGTGGGGGACAACCCGGGAGTTCGATTTCGCGCCCCAGCCCCACTGGGATCTCGGCGACCGATTAGGGATCCTCGATCTGGCGCGAGCGGCCAAGGTCGCAGGCTCCGGGTTCGTCGGGCTGACCGGCGACGGGGCTGCGCTATCCCGAGCCCTGATCGCTTTCATGCTCGATCACCATCGCGAGAACGGCTATCTGGAGATCGCGCCGCCGGTGTTGGTAAACCCGGCCACTGCTACTGCGACTGGGCACCTGCCGAAGTTCGAGGATCAGCTCTATGCCGTCGAGCGCGACGAGCTGTACCTCATCCCGACTGCCGAGGTACCGATCATGGGCTGGCACCGGGACGAGATCCTGTCGATCGACGCGCTGCCGCTCCGCTACTGTTCCTACACGCCCTGTTTTCGGCGCGAAGCCGGCGCGCATGGAAGCGATACTCGAGGCCTGATTCGCGTCCATCAGTTTGACAAGGTCGAGCTCGTAAAGATCACTCGTCCCGAGGACTCGTACGATGAGCTCGAATCGCTGACCGCGGATGCCGAGTGGGTTTTGCAGGCGCTCGACTTACCGTACCGGGTCGCGTTGTTGGCGGCCGGCGACATGGGGAACGCCGCCGCCAAGACATACGACCTCGAGGTGTGGTCGCCCGGCGTCGAGAAGTGGCTCGAAGTTTCGTCGTGCTCCAACTGCGAGGCGTATCAGGCGCGACGCGGCAACTTGCGGTATCGATCTGACTCGAATGGCGGAGTTCGGTTTCCGCACACCCTCAACGGATCTGCGGTCGCACTGCCACGCACACTGATTGCGATCTTCGAGAACTATCAGAACGCCGACGGGACCCTGACCGTGCCGACCGTGCTGCGCCCCTACCTGGGAGGGCGCGAAACCCTGGCTCCGAGCCGATGAACCTCGACCGCGGCCCCCAACATCGGCCGCGGATCTGGCCGATCGTCGCCATCGTGGCCACGATCGGGCTGTTCGGCGGATACGTGTGGTACACACGGGCGTTGGTGGCCGACATTCGCCAGGACACCGAGCGTCTGGCGACTCTGTACGCGAGGGCGTTGAGGATCTCGTCGCCGGAAGACGCTCAGATCCTCGTCTTCGAAGAGGTCATACAGGAGTTCCCATACCCGGTCATCCTCACCGATCCGGAAGGCAATCCGGTCGCGTTCAGAAACCTCGAGAAGCTCGAAATCCCAAACGAGACTGGTCCTTGGTCACCCGCCGAGCGGCTCGCGCTGCGCCAGGAAACGGTGCGCATGGGCCGCATCGCCGACCCCTATCCGATCACCGACGAAAGTGGCTCGATCATCCAGCAGATCCATGTGAGCGAGGCTGGCACGATTACGCTGCTCAGGTACCTGCCCTACATCCAGGGGCTCGGGCTGGCGGCCATCGGTTTGATCGCGTTCTGGCTGATTCGCTACAACCTGCGGGTCCAACGCGGGCAGATCTGGGTCGCCATGGCCCGTGAGAGCGCGCACCAGCTGGGAACGCCGATCTCGTCGTTGTATGGCTGGGTCGAGCTGCTGCGTGCCGAGCGCAAGGCGGTCGCTGTCCCGGGGAGCAGTGGTGGTGAGCCAGAAGTCGACGTGACGATGGCGCTCAAAGCCATGGAGCAGGACGTCGATCGCTTATCGAAGGTCGCCAATCGTTTCGAGCTGATCGGTCGACAGCCACAGCTGACCCCCATCGACGTGACCGACCTGATGCGAGAGTTGGAACAGTATTGTCGCGCTCGGTTGCCACGCCGCGGCAAACCGATCCGGCTGATCACCGAGTTTGGCGTTGTCCCTCCGGTCGCCGCTAATCTGACGTTGCTCGAGTGGGCGTTGGAGAACTTGGTCAAAAACGCGGTCGACGCGCTCGAGGATCGAGGAGGGGAGATCACGCTCCGAACGGCCCGCGGTGCGGCGAACGAGACCGTTGAAGTCGAAGTGTCCGACGATGGGCCGGGGGTTCCGCGCGCACTGCGCAAACGGATCTTTGAAACCGGCGTGTCGACCAAGCCTCGGGGCTGGGGGGTCGGGCTCTCGCTTTCCCGTCGCATCGTCGAGGACTACCACGGCGGGGGCCTGGATCTAGTGACACCCGATGATGCACCTGGGACAACGTTCCGGATCACGCTGCCCGTGGCCGAGTCGTGACCCACCCTCTGCTCGAAGGACTCAACCCGACCCAGCGAACGGCGGTCGAGCACGGACCGGGTCCGCTCCTCATTCTCGCCGGCGCCGGTAGCGGCAAGACGCGGGTGCTCACGCATCGCGTCGCGTACATGATCGAGGCTCACGATGTCGATC
>JBDHFX010000037.1:0-13774 GCA_039590215.1 Gemmatimonadota bacterium
GCGATGTACTACGACGACAAGATCTTCTCGGCCGATTTCAACTCCGGCCTATGGATTCACAAGTGGGTTCCGACCGGAGATCGGCCGATTTCATAGCGCCGAGGCGCGCTGGATCGATGAAGCGAATAAGCGTTTTCTGTGGCTCGAGCTACGGCCGCCGCGACTCATACCGAGCGGCGGCCGAAGCGATGGGGCGGTTGATCGCCAAGCGCGGCCTGAGCCTAGTGTACGGTGGTGGGGACGTTGGGCTGATGGGGACTTTAGCGGACGCCGCGCTCGACGCCGGTGGCGAGGTGGTGGGCGTGATCCCGGAGGCGCTGGCCGAATTGGAGCTGGCCCACGCCGGGCTGACTGATCTTCGCATCGTCGACACGATGCATGCCCGCAAGGCACACATCATCGAGATCTCCGACGCTTTTGTGGCCTTGCCGGGCGGCCTCGGAACGCTCGAGGAACTGGCCGAGGTGTGGACGTTGGCTCAGCTCGGGTATCACGGGAAACCGTGTGCGATCCTCAACGTCGATGGGTACTACGATCCGCTGGTGGCGTTCCTCGATCACGCAGTGGATCACCGCTTCCTTGGTGCCGAGCACCGCACAATGGTCATCATCGAGACCGAGCCTCGAACTTTGCTTGACAGAATGGAGCGCTACCAGCCACCCATGGCACCAAAGTGGGTTGATCGCCGTTAGTTGGCTGGGGAGGCAGGATTCGAACCTGCAACCACCGCGTTAACAGCGCGGCGCTCTGCCAGTTGAGCTACTCCCCAGCGAGAGCTTGAGCGCTAGCGTCACCGTGTTCGTCGTTATCGCTACACACGCATAGGTTATGCCCGCATTCACCATCCCTGCCATCGAGACCACGACTTGCGGAGGCTCTGAATGATGCGCTCGTTGATCGCCGTTTTACCAATTCTGACACTCGTTTCGCCATCGATTGCCCAGGAAGTAGCTCGGATCGATGTCCAACCGACAACCGTCTCCGTCGCCTCCGGGGACACGGTCTCGTTCTCGATCACCGCTTATGACGCCACCGGCAACGTCATCCCAGATGCGACTGTCCAAGGCTTCGTAACCAGCATGGGGCTGGGCCAGATGGTCGACAATCGCCGATTCGCCAGCGGGCCTCCGAGCCAGGGCCAGCTCGTCTTCCGAGCCGGGAGTCAGGCGATCGCTCGAGTCGACGTCGTCGTGACCCCGGCAGCGGCAATGTCCGTCGACGTCGGTCCTCTGCCGGCCGCGGTAGCCGCCGGCGGTGTGGTCCCGTTGTCCGCAACCGCCCGGACCCGTTCCGGTGACGACTTGGCAGCCGGCGTCACAGATTTCGTATGGTCGACCAGCGATCCATCGGTAGCGACGATCGACCCGCTCGGCAACCTGGTCACCCACTCGGCGGGGCAGGTGACGGTGAGCGCCAGTCATCGCTCCGCCTTCGCCGCACTGGAGACCGAGGAAACAGCGAGAGCGGGAGCCCAGGGAAGCCTGACGATCGAGGTGACCCCTGCACCATCGGGCGCACTCGCGATCAGCGGACCCGAGCAGCTTCGGACCGGTGAGGTGGGACGTCTGACTGTTGGCGGAGAAGCGGTCTACCCGCGGTGGTTCGTGTCACCCGGCGGAGCGTCAATCGACGGTCAGGGGGTATTGGTAGCCGATGAGCCGGGCACGTATCTCGTCGAAGCGGTGCTCGGTGCCAAGACCGCCCAACACGTGATCACAGTGGAGCCTCGGTCCGTGCGTCGCGATCTTAAGGTCGTGGGCCGCGGCGCGGTCACCGACCGCTTGACCGGGGATCTGCGGGTTTTCACCGGCACCGATGGACGCGACTACGCGTACCTCGGGACGGCCGAGTCGAACGCGATTCTGGTGTTCGATGTCACTGATCCAGCGAGTCCAGTGCTGACCGACAGCGTCACGACTGACGCGCGCTACGTGCTCGATGTCAAGGTCAACGAAGATGCGACGATCGGCGTCTTCAGCCGCGAGGGCGCGGCCAATCGCGCCAATGGAATCGCGACCCTCGATCTCTCGGAGCCGGCGCACCCGACCGTGCTATCGGAGTACACCGAGACAGTACCAGGCGGCGTCCATAACACGTTCTTCGATGGCGATCACATCTACGCCACACACGATGGTGATGGCGCGCTCCACATCATCAGTGTCAGCGATCCCTCGAATCCGCGTGAAGTCGCCGAGTGGCACACCGACACGCCGGGACGCTATCTGCACGATCTCTACGTCGAAGACGGCATCGCGTATCTCGCTTACTGGCAAGACGGTCTGATCATTCTCGACGTCGGTGGCGCGGGCAAAGGTGGGAGCCCCGACAACCCGGTGTTCGTCGGGCAACTCAAGTACGACGCCCCGGCCATCTACGGACCCGGCGGTGGCGGACCGCGGGGCACGCATAGCGTCTACGTAGAAGGGAATCGCGCCTACGTCGGAGACGAGGTGTTCCCAGCGGTTTTCGATCTGAATCAGCCGGTCGAGCCGCGCGGCTATATCCACGTGGTCGACATTTCCGATCTGGGAAACCCGCGTGAGATATCGCGTTACGAAGTGCCCGAGTCGGGTGCTCACAACCACTGGGTCGAGGAAGGACAGTTGTACAGCGCATACTACCAGGGTGGCGTACGAGTAGTCGACGTGACTGGTGATACGCGCGGCAACCTCTACGACCAGGGTCGTGAGGTCGCGCTGTTCGTCACCGATGCTGCCAGCGACGCTTACCAGAAGAATCGAGCGTTCGCGTTCGGGGCCCAACTCCACAAAGGGAAGATCTTCATCTCCGACATGTCGAGCGGGTTGTGGGTGCTTGAGTTGACCGGAGAACCGAGGGCCCAGTACCCGGCCGAGTAGGTCGCAGCGTTACCTTTTGGCGGTAACGTTGATTGGTTGCGCGATCCAGACCGTAACCGGTTGGTCTCGATTGTAAGCGACCGTCCAAGACGTGGTCATCGCCCACCTTTGCACGGCTTCATCACACGGTGGATGGCCGCTCGAATCGAGAATCATGGTGTTGGTCACCGTTCCCACCGTGTTGATGCGAAGCCCGACCTTGAGCTGGCACGAGATGCCCGCCTTCTTGGCCAAGGGTGGGTAGAACCTCAGCAACTCTTCGGGAGAACACCCCGTCACACACTTCGGCTTCACCGTATAGGGCGTAAAGACAAAACTCGTTTCTGACACCTTCGGCTCGATCGGCGCAGGAGCCGTATGAATGACCGGTGCGTCCTCGACGATCTCGGTTTCGGCGATCGTTATCTCCTCTTCGATGAACTCCGTCGCGATCACCGGGGTGGCCGGGCGGGCGAGTTCTTCCGGCGGTGGTGGGATCTTGGTTTCGGGCGGTATGTCGATGACGGCCATCTCGTCACCGGCGGACGCGAACCCCCGGTTCATCGACGGCACGACGACGAAAAAGATGATCAAGCCATGGATAATCGCCGCCAAAGCCACGAACCCGGTGAAGTAGTGCCGGTACACGTCACCGAGTGCTTGGCCTCGCATCGATCCGGCCGTCAACGTGGCTACGTGTTGCACGCTGCCTCCTCGACTCGTCTCCATAATCACAATAAACCGGCTGCGTGAGCAGGTCAGTCGGGGAAACCTGTGCGATCATGTCAGCACTTGGAGGACGATTCTGTAGGATAACCGCCTACAAGGAGAGAGCGCGGGGCGGAGCGGAAAAAGCTAGAACCCGTACTGCATAAAGCCGCCATCGACGGCGAGACATTGGCCGGTGATGTACGACGACGACGTCATCGCCAGGAACGCAACGGCGGCGGCCACCTCCTCGGGCTGGCCAACCCGGCCGAGCGGCGTCCGTTGTAACACCTCCTCGAGATAATCGGGATCCCGGAGCACACTCTGCGCCAGCGGGGTGTCGATATACCACGGCGCGATGCAGTTGACGCGAATACCGTCAGCCGCCCACTCGCAGGCCAGATTTCGCGTTAGCTGGATCATCGCGGCTTTGCTCATCGCGTAAGGTGCACCGGTTCGCATGTGCGTCATGCCCGCAACCGACGCGATGTTGACCACCGCCGGATCGGTACCGACACGCAGCAACGGATGACACAACCGGCTGAGCTCGAAACAGCTGGTCAGGTTGGCGTCGATCAGCGCCCGATACTCATCAAGATCGTAGCTCAACGCAGGCTTCCGGATGTTGGTCCCGACGTTGTTGACGAGGATGTCGAGCCCGCCCCAATGATCGCTCACCCACGCGGGCAATCGATCGAGGGTTTCCGGCTGGCTCAGATCGTGAGGCAACCCAAACACCTCGCCGTTTGTCGTTCGCTGTGATAGCTCACCGACTCGCTGCTGCAGCCGCTCGTCGTTTCTGGCAACCAAGGCGACGTGCGCGCCCAGTTCGATGAACTCGCGGGCGATCGCCAAGCCGATGCCCATCGACCCGCCGGTGATCAACGCCCGCCGACCGTCCATGGACCAGCGCGAAGCCGTCACTTTGGTGCCAACTCAGGCTGACTTCGCAAACGAGCGCCGCAGGATGGCGTAACCCACGACCCCTGAAGCGACCGAGGCCACCAGGATCGCCAGCTTAGCGGTTATCAGGAGCTCGCTTTCACCGAAGGCGAGAGTCCCTACGAACAGCGACATCGTAAACCCGATACCACCCAGCCACGCTGCCCCGTAGAGCTGTCCCCAGTTCAGGTCTTCCGGCATCGCTGCCAACCCAAACCGGACGCTGAGCCAAGCGAAGAACGTGATTCCGAGCTGTTTACCGAGAACGAGACCCAAGATCACACCCAAAGCCACCGGGCTTCCGAGAAGGGTCAACAGGCTCCCTTCTATGGTCACACCGGCGTTCGCCAGAGCAAATAGCGGAAGGACGCCGAAAACGACCCAGCCGTGGTGTGCGTGCTCCAACCGCTGAAGGGGAGTTTCGACATGCTCGCATGCCTCTTCGAGAGCACGCAACGCGTCCTGTTGACCGGTATTCACCAACAGCGCCGATTGGAACGCTGACGCTTCCTCAAAGTCGTGTAGGAGTCCCTTGGTCCGATCGAGAAACTGCCGGCTGTCGATCGCTCGACGAACCGGGATCGTCATCGCCACTAACACGCCAGCAACGGTCGCGTGCACGCCAGACTGCAGAAATGCGAACCACACGACCAATCCGAGCAGCGCGTATACCACCGAGTGCCTGACATGGACCCGGTTGGCGAGCACACACAGGAGTAGAAAAACTCCGGCGATCCCCAACCAGGTCCAGATCACGCCGTGCGCGTAGAAGATCGCGATTACCAGGATCGCTCCGAGGTCGTCGACGATCGCCAACGCGGTCAAGAACACTTTGAGCGAGGTCGGCACGCGACTTCCGAGCACCGTTAGCGCAGCCAGCGCAAACGCGATGTCGGTCGCCATCGGGATTCCCCAGCCGCGGACCCCCTCGCCACCAAAGTTAAACGCCGCATAGATCGCGGCCGGGACCAGCATGCCCCCGATCGCCGCCGCGATCGGCAACGCCGCTTTGCGAGGTTCGGCTAATTCGCCGGCCAGGATCTCGCGTTTGATCTCGAGACCGACGACGAAGAAGAACACCGCCATGAGGGCGTCGTTGATCCAGTGAAGGAGCGACTCCTCGAGAACGTACTGCCCGAACTCAATCTTGATCGGTGTATGCCACAGCGCGAAGTAGGTCTCGCGGAACGGAGAGTTGGCCCATGCGAAAGCTAGGACCGTGCAGAACAACAAGACGACGCCGCCGGCCGCCTCGAGGTGAACGAACTCGCGGAAGGAAGCTCTTACTCCGGTTTCGTTCGTCTCACGGGGGGCGGTGGTCATCCCGCGAACCTAGTCGGCGACTTCTTCGATGTCTGCCTCCCAGGTGATCGCCACTGAGTCCGCAAGCGTCGCCGCCGACAAAGCCAGGATAATGACCTTTGTCATCAACCGATTGGGATCCGGTCTGCGTTGGCCGCGAGCCAGGCGTCAAAATCCTGAAGCTCGGGGTTTAGTTCACGCGTCAGCGACAAATCACGCGCACCGACGAAATCGGCGTTGAAGTCGCGCTTGAACTGGAACATGTTGCCAATGTCGTCGGCGCCGTCGAAATCAAAGGAGCGATAGACTTCGGGCGGAACAGAATTGTAGACCACGTTCTTGTCGAGGGTGCGGCTCATCTTGGCCGCAATCTCATGACCGGTCAAATGCTCGCCGGCAATCCCGATCGTCTTGCCGATCATCTCGTCACCGCGTTTGAAGATCCCGTACGCGCACTTACCGATGTCTTCGACAGCGATCCCCGGCAGCTTGGCGTCGTCCATTGGGAACGTGATCGCCAGCGCACCATCCGGGCCGGTGGTCGGTCCCATCCCGAAGTGGATGAAGTTGTCCCAGTAGAAGCTGGTCAGCAGGTTTGTCGTCGGCACTCCAGCCTCCTGGAATACCTGGTCCGCTTCCCCTTTAGCATCGAAGTGCGGAACCTTGTACTTCTCCATCAGGGTCGGCATGCGGTCGTCGTCGAGCGCCACCCAGTTGCGCGTGTCCTCAAGCGTCGACCATATGACGTGCTTCACGCCGGCTTGTTTTGCCGCCTGGGCGAGGTTCGTCGCCTGTTGCAGCTCCTTCTCGGGCGAGAAGTGCTCCCAAAAGTTCGTCACGCAGTAGGCACCGTAGGCGCCGTCGAAAGCGCGCGTCAGGCTGCTGACATCGTCGAGATCGGCCTGCACGACCTCAGCACCGGCGCTGGCGAGCGACCGCGCCTTTTCCGACGACGCGTCACGGGTGATCGCGCGGGCGGCGAACGATCCGCCTTTGTCGTTGAGGATGGCGCGGACAAGCCCGCCTCCCTGGGCGCCAGTGGCACCAATCACGGCAATGATCTTCATATCAGTCATTTGCTCGTTTGTCTCCTCTAGAGTGGAATGGGTTACATACGTGTTATGCGCGTGGTGGCAAGTCGAGATCCAGCTTCTCCTCGATCGCCTTCGCAGTAGCGGACAGCGCATTCAGCTCACGCGCCCTCAATACCAGCTTGCAGCGGTAACGCCCGTCGACGAAAACCGGGTAGGAGCCAATTCCGACGCTTGGGTGGGCACGCTGTATCGTCGCCAGTGCCTCCGAGAAGTCACCCTCCTTGCCCCGGACCCAGAGCGTCTCCTTGTAGAATCGCGACGACAGCAGCTCGTCCGCAGCGATCTCGAAAATATCCTGTAAAAGAACCGGGACGCCCGGGAACGCGAACACATTCCCGACCCGGAACGCGTAGGCCAATCGCTGCCGACCGCGCAAGATCTTGGCCCCATGTGGCAGGTCGGCCATGGCTGCCTCGGCCGCGGTCAACTGATCGCCGTAGTCGGCCGCCAGCAACTCCCGCGCACCAGCGTGCGGTTCCAGTTCAAGTTCCAACGCCTGAGCCACCGCTTGCCGCGTCACGTCGTCGTGGGTCGGCCCCATTCCACCGGTGATGAGCACGTAATCGTGTGCCTCGGCCAAGCGGTGAATCTCTCGGGCTAGCGAATCGAGTTGGTCGCCGAGCACCACCACTCGATCAACCAGGATACCCAGCTCCCACATCCTGCGGGTAAGAAACGGCGTGTTCTGGTCCTGAACGTCTCCCGACAGGATTTCGTCACCGACGATCAGGAGCGCCGCTGAACGCGGGCTCCCCGGAGGCGTTAGTTCTCCTTCCACTTCTCGTCGGTCGAGTGGCCCGGAAACGCTCTAGCGGTCGGATCGATGTAGTGCTTGGCGAAGTTCACCGCTACCGCTGCCTCGCCGAACCCGGTTGCAATCAAGTCGAGCTTGCCGGCGTGCTGGGTGACGTCGCCAGCTGCGTAAACACCCGGCAATGCGGTCTCCATCTTGTCGTTCACGACGATGCCGTTCTTCTCCATCTCCAGTCCCCAGCTCTTGATCGGTCCGAGATCTGCTTTGAAGCCGACGTTGATCAGCAGCGCATCGACCTCGTGCGTCTGCTCCTCATCGGTGCGGTTGTCGAATATTGTGACCGACTCGAGGCAGCTGTTTCCGGTGACTGATCGGATCTCATAGTGCGTCAAGATCGGACACTTGCCGCCCTCCTTGACCACCTTGATCGTCGCCTCGTGAGCGCGGAACCCTTCCCGCCGGTGGATCAGCATGAGCGATTTGGCGATCCCTTGGAGATTCATCGCCCAGTCCAGCGCACTGTCGCCACCGCCGACGATCATGACACGCCGGCCGGCCAAAGCCGACTTGTCGCGGACCAAGTACTGGACCCCGTTACCCTCGAACCGCTCGAGCCCTTCGACCTTCAGCCGGCGTGGCTCAAACGCCCCGATCCCAGCCGAGATCACGACCGTGTGTGTCAAGTATTCGTTCTTGTCCGTGGTGAGCTTCCAGATCTCGTCGTCCACCCGATCGAGTCCGTGCACGGTTTCTTGCAACGCAATCGTCGCGTCGAACCGCGTCGCTTGCTCGACCAGCCCAGCCGCCAAATCCTTGGCCAGGATCTTTGCGAAACCGCCAACGTCGTAGACGTACTTCTCTGGGTACAGCGCCATCAACTGACCGCCCAGCTCGGGCAGCGAATCGATGACAACGGTCTTCATGTGACGCATGCCGGCGTAGAACACGCCGAACAGCCCAGTCGGGCCGCCGCCAAGGATCGCTACATCGTACACATCTTTGTTCATCGATTGTATGGCCTTGAAAAAAGGAGTTCGTTACAGGGTATCCAACAGCCGCTGGAGCGTGCGGTGGAGCTGTTGCTGCCCCTGGATCCCAAGCGTCGCTGTGACCCGGTGGCGCAATCGAGTCGCGCCATCGGTCAGAACCTGCTCGAGATCCCTCGCGCGGCGGGTCAAATATAGCCGTCGAACGCGGTGGTCCGAAGAATCTTCTTCGAGCCTCACCAGGCCATCCTTCACCAGTCCCCGGACGATCGTCGTCATCGACGATTTGGCGAGCCCTGCTCGCTGGCCGACTTCGCTGATCGGCAGTCCATCCTGCTCGAACAGCGGCCACAGGACCTGGCACGTAGTAGGAGAAATCTCGGGGAAGCCAGCCGCACCGCACCCCTCCACGAGCCGCTCCTGCCACCGCGACGCGCCGTGCGTCAGAAGCTCGCCCAAATTGATCGGCTCGGTGCTCATACCAAACGTGTACGCCCGCGTGCTATGGGCTGTCAACCCGGAGCGCGTGTGCCACCCACCAATCGAGCGCAGCTAAGATCGGTGGATTCGCAGCCGGCAACGGAAGCGCCCGATACTCGTCCGGCTTCACCCAACGCGGGCTGGGATCGGACGCGACCGGTTTCGCAGCGTGCCGACCGCCGGGCAGCGTGCAACCGTAGGCGTATAAGGTAGTCCGCCGATCCGGATAGGCATGGCTCAGTGCGACCAGAAGACCACTGACCTCGACCTCCAGTCCGGCCTCCTCAGCGATCTCGCGCACCAGCGCCATTGCGTGCGTTTCGTCCGGCTCGACACGACCGCCCGGCAGCTCCCACAACCCTTCCATCGCTGAATCGCCGACTCGTTGCTGGATCAGCATCCGCCCGTCGCATAGCACCACCCCGACCACGATGCACTCGCTTTTGTTGACCCGATTCACGTCGCCCACTATACATCGGGTGCGGCTCGATTTCCTGCCACCTTCCCCATTCGAGCGAGGTCCAATGGAGCTGAGATGCCCCCAGTGCGGGACGGTCTACGACGTCTCACGGTACTCTGCCGGTCACACGTTCGCTTGCCAATGTGGGCACACGCTCGAGATCGGAGCGGCCGGGATGGAGGTGTCCGCCACGGCCGGGCTACCACCGATCGTCACATCCGATCCGGGCCTGCCTACACTCGTCAAGGCGCTCTTCTTCTTTGGCAACCTGTGCGCGTGGCCGATGCCGATCATCTCGATGATCGCCTGGTTTCTCATCCGCGATACCAAGCCCCGTACCGCCGACGATGTCTGCAAGTACACGTGGATCCCATTCGTGATCTTCATCCTGCTGTTTGGCTTGTACATCGTGTTTGTAGTCGGGCTCAGTATGATCAGCGAGGCGGGAGGGTTCTGATGGCCCTCGAGCGTCCGCCGATCGTCTACGTGCCGCGGTCACTGAGACCGCGCCCGGCGCTCGCCATCGGGTGCCATGGGAACCCCGACCGGTGCCTGACGGTGTACGGCTGGCGGATGCCGATTTGCGCTCGCTGTACGGGCCTCCTGGCCGGCAACGTTGCCGGAGCACTGGCGTTCATCGCGCTCGGCTTGCCACCGGTGTTGATCGCGGTCGCCTGTCTGATGCCAATGGTCGCCGACGGTTCCGCTCAGGCCCTCACACGGTACCGCAGTACACCGCTCCGACGGTTGACCACCGGTCTGCTCGGAGGCTTTGGCCAGCTTGTGCTGATCGTCGCGCTCACCGTGCAGTTGCTTCCGACGGGCTGACCCATGGCGGCGTGGATAGACATGATCGATGAGGATGATGCCGAGGGGCAGCTGTCCGAGATCTACCGCCGGCTGGCAGGCCGCGACGGTAGGGTCGACCACATCTTGAAGATCCACGGGCTCAATCCTGAGTCGTTGACCGGCCACTACGAGTTCTACAAGACGATCATGCGCGGTCGTTCGCCATTGAGCCGCGCCCAGCGCGAGATGATCGCGGTCGTCGTCTCGGCGGCCAACAGCTGCCACTATTGACTGATCCACCACGCGGAGGGTCTCCGCAGGCTGACACGCGACGACGAGCTGGTGTCTCAGCTCTCACACGACTACCGACAGGCCGAGTTGAGCCCCGCCGATCGCGCGATGCTCGACTACGCGGTCAAGCTGACCCGCGAGCCCGAGGCGATGAAGGCGGCGGATGTCGACATGCTCCGGTCGGCAGCCTTTGACGACACCGCGATCCTAGACATCGCCCAGGTAGCTGCCTATTTCGCATTCGTCAACCGATTGGCGGATGGACTCGGGGTGGAGCTCGAACCGTACTGGGAGGACGACGGGCAATAACGCGATGCGCCATCGAGCGCACAATGCCGACGAGCTTGGCAAACGACTAGCCCGCGTCGACCGCCTTCTCATTCCACCCGCAGGTTCCGACAGAAACGACCACTTTATGTACCAAATGGCACAATTGGTGCACGGGTTCTTGCCTCTCCGATGGGAATCGCGCCGCTCCTCCTCATCGCGCTCCTGGCTGGCCAGGATGCCTCGACGCCAGCCGACATGGTGGCGGTCGCCGACACTACGGATTCCAGCCAACTCGTCGCCGTTCTTCAGTTGCGGCGTGAGAATCTGCCTCACTCCGTGCGCGGTGAGATCTACCCGGTGGCCCTCCTGGAAGGCGACTCACTCGCCGATGTCGTCACATTCGGAGTCCACCCGTTCACCGGTGACGACGAGTTTCTGGCTGACCGCACAACGCCGCTGACCGTGATCCGTGACTTCACCATCTATCATCATGGTGACGTGATCGGCGCGTTCAGCGTAAACGACATAGAGACCGCCGTGTACAGCTGCAGTCCGGTGCGGGTTGGCACCGGCAACCTGAACTTGCCCGACGAGTACATCCGATTCGGCCGATTCGATCCACGCGTCACGTCGTTGGCTGTCTCCGGACGTGGCTTCGAGTACGAGTACACGTTGAACTACTACCTCGCGCTCAGTCAGCCCGTGGACCAGCCCGAGTTCGAGTGGGATTCGTTGTTCAACCCGGCGGCAACCGAACGGCTCAGGGAAGCGATCATGCAGATCGCCAGCGATTCGCTCACACACTACGAGGCTGCGCTGAACCAAGCGGACGCGCATTGGGGAGAACCCAAATGGAGCTGGGCCGAGGGGTTTCGCACTTTTGATTTGGACCAGGACGGGTGGGCGGAGGCGATGGGCGTCGTCGAGGCTCTCGTGGTTCCGCCGGGTAACGACTCTCCTGAGTCGGCATCGGAAAACGAACCCATTCACGCCAGCATCCTGATGTGGGTCGAGGATCGGGGCCCGGACGCCGTTCCACAGGTGCTGCTAACGCTCAAGCAAGCCACTCCTACCAGCAAGGTGGACCTCGGTTACCATCTGGCAGAGGTCGTCGACATCGACGGCGACGGCGTGGCCGAACTCTTCTATCAGATCGAAGGCTGGGAGTACCATGCCTTCGCTATCTACGCGTTCCGCGGCGACACCCTCCACGAATGGTTCTCCGGCGCCGGCTACGGCTGCTGAACCATCGACCCCGAGGCGTCGCACTAGGCGCCGACTCAGGCTAAACTCGGGTCGCTATCCGAAAAATCGAAGCTCGTATTGGGGGCCGAGGCAATGCGTTGGAGACAAGGCAGACGGAGCACGAACATCGAGGATCGTCGCGGTCGACGCCCCGGCATTGCGATAGGCGGCGGGGGCGCGGGGCTGCTTCTGTTGGTGCTGGCGATGATGTGTATGGGCGGTGATCCGGCGCAGCTCTTGGACATCGTCGGAAACACTCAGATCGCGCAACCACAACCTGAGCCAACGCAACGCCCCAGCGATGAGGTCGGCGATTTCTTGTCGGCGGTGCTTGGTAGCACCGAGGACGTGTGGTCGGAGATCTTCGCGGCTTCCGGTGCGCGGTACCGCCCGCCCACGCTGGTCATGTTCTCCGACATCGTTCGATCGGCGTGCGGAACCAACTCGGCCGCGACCGGCCCGTTCTACTGTCCACTCGACCAGAAGGTGTACCTCGACACCAGTTTCTTCCGGCAGCTAGCGCAGCTTGGCGGGCCGGGCGATTTCGCCGCTGCCTACGTCATCGGACACGAGATCGGCCATCACATTCAGAACTTGGTCGGCACATCGGACCGCGTGCGCCAGCTACAGAGCCGCGGGAACCGAGCCGACGCGAATGCGTTGTCGGTCATGCTCGAGTTGCAGGCCGACTGCTATGCCGGCGCGTGGGCGCATCACGCCAACCGCACCGCGGCGTTACTCGAGCCAGGCGATGTCGAGGAAGGATTAGCCGCCGCCGCGGCGATCGGTGACGACCGTCTCATGCGGCAATCCGGCCGCGCAGTGAGCCCCGAGTCGTTCACACACGGGACGAGCCAGCAAAGGCAGCAATGGCTGCGGACGGGGTTGCAGACCGGCGATCTCGACGCCTGCGACACGTTCGGCAGCTAGCCCCTCTAACTATCGGTTCCAGCAGGCGTCCTGATACTAGGTCGGTAGGATCCTCGTGACTCCGGTCGGCTGGGTGATCTCCGGGGCGGCCGTTGTGCGCGGGAACGAGCCGAGACCCCGCAGCGCAGCGAGGAGACTCAACGAGTGGAGCGCCGGCCGCACCGGGGATCACCCGGCCGACCAGCAACGCGAGAAAACTACGGCAGGTCCTCTCTGTGCGTCGTCGGGTCGAACCCCGCTGGGAGCTCGGTCAGATCCTCGAACTCGAGCTTCTCGCCCATCGCGCCGGTGGGCGACTTCCTGTGCGCCTTGATCGCCTCGTCGAGTGCATTCCAGCCCAGCAGCGCGCACTTGATTCGAACCGGCAGCTTGGCCACCCCCTGAAGCGCCCGTAGATCTCCGAGCTTCCGGTCATCGCTAGCCCCCTCGTCGTCACGCATCAAAGCCACGAACCGCTTCTCGAGATCGAGTGCCTCGTCAACCGAGCGACCGCTGACGCCTTGGGTCATCATTGACACCGATGCCTGGCTGATCGAACACCCCTGACCCGTAAAGCCGACGGCGCGAATCTTATCATCCTCGATCGCCAACATGAGATCGATTTCGTCACCGCACATCGGGTTGCGCATGGATACCGTAACCGTTGGGTTTTCCAGGGCGTTCTTGTTGCGTGGCTTGCGGTAGTG
>JBDHFX010000038.1:0-20631 GCA_039590215.1 Gemmatimonadota bacterium
AGCGGCGGCTAGCTTGGTTTTTCGCATGCCCGCCACGCCGCCTATTCCCGTGGTCGAAGCGCAACGACGGATCGTCGAGCGAATCGAGCCGTTGGACGCCGAACGGGTGCCGATCACGCGAGCTTGGGGCCGCGTGCTAGCAGCGGCGGTTTCTTCGGAACTCGACCTGCCACCCTGGGACAACTCCGCCATGGACGGTTATGCAGTGCGCACGGGCGAGGTACGCTCGGGAAGTTCGCTACCGGTCGTTCTCGATCTGCCGGCCGGCGCACACTCCGGTCAATCACTGCCAGCCGGCAGTGTGGCGCGAATCATGACTGGTGCTCCGTTGCCGATTGGCGCCGACGCAGTGATTCCGGTTGAGGCATCGACCGGACCAACAGGCCCAGGCGTGTTCGCTGACCCCGGGGAAGAAGTCCGCTTTGACGTAACGCCGCAATCCGGGGCCAACATTCGATGCCGTGGGGAGGACGTCGGCCGTGACACCGTGGTTCTGGAACGCGGGGTCGAGTGTGATGGCCCTCAAATCGCGATGGCGGCATCCACTGGACACGCGTCCGTCGACGTCTTTCGGCGGCCGGAGGTGGCGATCGTCAGCACTGGGGACGAACTGGTTGAGGTCGGAGCAGCAGGTACCGAGGATCGTATCGTCAACGGCAACGCGTACGGTTTGGCGGCCAAGATCGAGCAGGCTGGTTGTGTGGCCAGGATGTTGCCCATTGTTCCAGACGACCGGGCTGCAACAAATAGTGCGATCGCCGACGCATTGACGTCTGATGCCGTGGTAACGATCGGTGGGGTTTCCGTTGGTGGTCGCGATTACGTTCGTGATGCGCTTGTAGCAAACGACGTTGAAATCGTTTTCTGGCGCGTGGCGCTACGGCCCGGTGGCCCGTTTGCTTTTGGTACGGCTGGCAAGCGTAGCGTATTCGCGCTGCCAGGCAACCCAGTGAGCGCGCTCGTGACTTTTGACCTGTTTGTTCTTCCAGCGCTGCGCAAGATGTCAGGACATACCCGATGTTTTCCGCGGCGACAGCGCGCGCGACTCGCCGAGCCGGTTAGCACACGAAGCGATAAGGCGTACTACCTGCGCTGTCGTCTCGAGTTGGATGCGTCTCAAGGATGGCGTGCATCGATCACTGGTCCGCAGGGTTCCGGTGTGCTGTCAAGTCTGGTTGAGGCTGACGGTATGGTGATTGTCCCACAGGGAGTCGACGATTTACTGGCCGGGGCTTGGGTCGAGTTTTTGCCGATTAACGATCGCGTCACCTGGCAGGAGGCGGTAGCGTGACGGGCACTGTGGATGCCGATCGATCAGCGGATCTCGCAGCCGCACGCGAGCTGATGGAGGACGCCTCGAAACTCGTTCTTACGACACATGTTCAGCCGGATGGCGATGGGATCGGCTCCGAGGTCGCTCTGGCCTACCACCTCCGGGCGATCGGCAAGGATGTTGTCATTCTCAACCCGCATCCTACTCCGCCGCGGTTCCGATTCCTCGAACCTAATCCGCCGATCGTGCCGTTTGATCCCGCAGTGGCGGAGCGCGCGCTGTCGACCACCGACGCGTTGGTAGTACTCGACATTTCAGTGCCGAATCGGCTTGGCAAGCTGGAGAGTTACGTCATGGAGTACCGACCCAAGACGCTCATCATCGATCACCACGCTGACCCAGGGCAAATCGATGGTCTGGAGCTCAGAAACGTTGCAGCAGCTGCCACCGGAGAATTGATGTACGAGCTCCTCGAGTCTTGGTCGGTTCGGTGGACGCCCGAAATCGCAACCGCCCTGTACGCAGCCATCGCGTACGATACGGGTGGGTTCCGTTTTGCCAACACGCGACAGGTCACGCACAGGATAGCCGCAGACCTGATTACACGTGGAGCCGACACCCTGCTCGCCAACGAGAACTTGTTCGAGTCCTACTCAGTCCCAAGGATCAAGCTCCTAGCGCGCGTGTTGGACAGTTTCGAGCTGTCCGCGAACGGTCGGGTGGCAACCGCCGTTGTCTCGGTCGGTTTGATGACCGAGCTTGGCGCGGTGAACGAAGATGTTGAAGGGATCGTCGAGGTCTTGCGATCGATCGAGGGTGTTGTAGTTGCGACGCTGATCAAAGAGGTGGGGCCGTCAGCGACCAAGATATCGTTTCGATCGTCAGGCCCGTACAATGTAAATGTCTTCGCGAGTCGGTTCGGTGGTGGTGGTCACGTAAACGCTGCCGGGGCGTTTCTACGAGAGCCGCTGAACACGGTCGTCAAGCGCGTCATTCCCGCTGTGAGGGACGAGTTTGATCCCACAGTAGGGGCCGTCGGGCACGTATGACGATTCGCAATCAGTTCCTGTCTGGGCCGCGGATCGCGCCGCGTCCGATTGGCGCCGACGAGCGGACCGCGGACACGATCGACAATGCTTTCCTGGCCTACAACGCGGGTCGACTGCGCGACGCGTGCGAGCTGTTCGACAAGCGGATGCTGTGTGACGACGTCACCATCGGGCTCACGCTGACTGGGGCTCTGACACCGGCTGGTCTCGGGGTGACGTGCATCGTGCCGCTGATCGAGGCCGGTTTTGTCGATTGGATCGTCTCAACCGGAGCAAACCTCTATCACGACACCCATTTCGGGATCGGCCTCGAGATGCGACGCGGTCACCCGCAGATGGATGACACGGCGCTGTACGAGGCCGGCGTCGTGCGAATCTACGATGTCGTATTCGAGTATGACGTGCTACTCAAGACAGACGCCTTCTTTCGCCAACTCATGACCGCTGACGAATTCCAACACGAGATGGGAACCGCCGAGTTTCACTACCGCGCCGGTCGTTACGTTGATGAGCGCGAAAGAACTTTTGGCCAATCTGGTAGTTCGGTGCTGGCTGCCGCGTACAGAAACGCCGTTCCGATTTACACTTCATCGCCGGGGGACTCGTCGATCGGCATGAACATCGCTGAGATGGAGCTCCGCGGATACGAGCTCAAGATCAACCCTTCGGTGGATGTGATCGAGACGACGGCGATAGTGTTCGATGCCAAGCAGAAGGGTGGTCGGAGCGCGGTGATGATCATGGGCGGTGGTTCACCAAAGAACTTCGCTCTACAGACCGAACCACAGATCCAAGAAATCATGGGCCTAGGGGAAGCCGGTCACGATTACTACTTGCAGGTCACCGACGCTCGACCAGACACGGGCGGATTGTCTGGGGCAACACCGGGTGAAGCGGTTTCCTGGGGCAAGGTCGATCCCAAGCGACTTCCGGACGCCGTGGTGTGTTACTGTGATACGACGATTGCGTTGCCGCTGCTGACCGCCTACGCGCTCGACCGGCACCCTCAGCGCCAGCCGCAACGCCTCTATGACCGTCGCGAAGAGTTGTTGGGTCAGTTGCGAATGGCGTACGAGTCGGCGGCCGGGGATCGCCAGCCAGGAGAGGTTATCGATAAACCGCGGTGATCGTGAGATGATCCTCCCGCTCGATCCGCTCGCCCGACCGGGCTCGGCACGCAGATTTCGCTGCACCGTGCACGGCGTTTGTTTCGAGAACCGGTACCGGCATCTGGACGAAGTACATGCGGGGGACCGACTCATGTTGCGGCGCGAGTCCGACAATGAGATTGGCGCCGACGCGATTCAGGTCTTGACCTCGGAAACGCGGCTCTTGGGCTATGTGCCGCGCTCGATCTCCCGTTGGCTGGCGCCAGCGATGGATGCCGGTTACAGACCGCACGCGTCGGTCGTTAAGATCCGTTCCGCCTGCCCGTACTACGAGCGACTCCTGATAGAAGTGCAGGTCGACGACTGAGAAGAGGGCTCCCGGCGAACCGTCGAGAGCCCTCTTCGTTTGAGCCGCTCGTGCTTAGCCCTCGATCTTCTTGGCCGAGCTATCGCCCTCGATGGCTATCTCGCGCGGTTTGGCCTCCTCACGACGTGGAAGGCGTATTGTCAGTACGCCGTTTTCGAGCTTGGCGCTGACGTCTTCGTGGTCGACGTGCCAGGGGAGCGAGAACGACCGCTCGAACGCCCCGTAGGAACGCTCGGCCCGGTAGACTGTCTCGTCCTCGGAGTTTGTCTCGTGCCGCTTCTCGCCGCGGACGGTGAGGGTGTTGTTCTCGACCCCGATCTTGATGTTCTCGGTCGACATCCCCGGGACCTCGAGACGCAGCGTCAGGTGGTCAGAAGTCTCCGACACGTCTGCGACCGGGAACCACTGGCGGTCCGCCAACCGGAACCAATTCCGAGTGTTGAACGCGTCATCCATCCAGCGATCCATCTCGCGTGGAAACGAAAGGACGTCGCTCCAAGGGCGGTAGCGAGTTAGATAGGTCATTGTTTTTCCTCCTTGTGCACACATGGATTGCCCGCCGACTTGACAGCTGTCGGCGAACCTTTTCTTCTCGTCGAAACTCAATCGCAACCCGCGTACCAAACGCGATTCTCTGCCGTTTTTGCCGGTTTCTCTCGTAATCAGCCCTAAAAACGGCAGGGCTCTGTCACTCTGACGCGAGAGTGTCAGTCGAGCGGAAGCTCCAGGACCTCGGAATCAGCTCCGGGCTCTTTGGCAACCGACGAATCGGCAGGCGGTCGGTGGGTCAGCCACTTCGGCTCGGCGCCCGTGATGAGGAAAGCGAGGATCTGACCCGCCAACTTCGGGATGTCCGGCCGCTCGTCACCAAATGGGCGGGAAGCGTGGTGCTCGGCACGCCCTGCGAGCGCGGCGTGACCAAACACGAAGTGGACCAACTCCTGGTCCTCGAGTGGAGTGATCCGAACCTCGCGCTCGGTGACCGGGAAGGCGATCCGCATTCCGGCTGGCCCGTGGGGCTCGTGCTCGACTTCCGGAACGGCTTCGAGCAACGCCTCCAAGCTGCCGACCAGGTAGTCGTACCGGGGTTTGAAGTCCGCGCCCGGCCCGGGCCCCTCGGGCGTTGATCGCTTCTCAGCATGGACCTCCACGCGGTCTCGAATCTCGCTCAGAAGCGCCCTTCGTTCCTCAGCCGAACCGGCATCAGACGGGTCCGTCATGATGCGCAGTCTAGGAATGCCCGAAATCGTCGTCAACGACGTTGCCCTTGATCTGCCCGCGCCGGTATGTTCGGCCACCCGGTGAAAGCACAACTCGCCAAGTGGATTGCGGATGGCGCCGGAAAGACTCCGCGCTGGCTCAATGAACCACTCGCGTTGGTGCTCGGTGTGCTGCTCCTGGTCGGGCATGGCCGCAGGATAGCGCTCGGGAACCTCAAGCGTGCATTTCCTGGTTGGTCATTGTGGCGCCGCTGGAGGGTCGCGTTTTCCGCCTACCGCCAGATGGCCCGCGCGCTGGTTGAGTTCCTTCACACGCGTGACTATACGGACGCTGAGATCCGGGAACGGGTCACGCTGGACAACGTTGAAGCGCTCGAGGCGGCCCGAGACAAGGGTCGCGGTGTAATCCTGCTATCCGGCCACTACGGGAATTGGGAATGGTTGGGGCGAGCGGTCACCGCAGCGGGCTACCCGTTTGCAGCGCTTTACAAAGAACCCAAAGACGCTGGTTTTGGGACCCGACTCAAGACGATGCGTGAAGCGGCCGGGTTAGTGCAGATAGATTATGACGACATGCGAGCCGCGATCCAATGGCTTCGAAAGGGCGGCGTTCTGGGAATCATTATGGACCAGGAGCCGAGCCGCTCGGCTGACGGGGCGCTCGCTCCGCTGTTTGGGCACCCCGCGATCACGCATGCCGGTCCGTTCCGGCTGGCCCGCCTGACCGAGGTGCCGGTGTTCACCGTTTTTAGCCGGCGAACAGGGCCCGCGAGGTATCGCGGTGATTTAAGACCTTTTCGGATGAGTTCGCTTAGTGATCCCGAGCAGGCGGTCGCGGAAGACGCAGCTGTGTTCAACGGACGCTTGGAGGCAGCGGTGCGCGATCGGCCTGATCACTGGTTGTGGATGTATCGACGGTGGGGGCGCTTCGAACGTCAACGCTCGGTCTCAGGGGAGAGTGGTCAGTCGACCGCGGTAGAGGGGCGTTCGAGGGGGGTTGTGGGTGGGTAAGCGAGCAGCGCAGGTCGCGCGTGCGCACGTCTATCCTCGTGTCGTCTGGCTGCTCCGTAGAATACCCGAAAAGCTATACGCGCCGTGTACTTTGGTGCTCGGCGCGGTTCTCTCTGTCTTCTATCGCCGTGCGGTCGTCCAGGCGAATCTCGCGTTTGCGTTTCCCGAGTGGTCCTCGAGTCAACGACGGCGAACCGTTTGGGCCTATTACAAGCACCTGGCGCGAGTGCTGGTTGAGTCTCTCCATACGAGCGATTACACGGAAGCCGAGTTTCGGGATCGAGTGGTGCTGGAGCAAAAGGAAGTCATATCGGAAGCCCAAGCCAGAGGACAAGGCGTCGTCGTTCTCACGGGCCATTTTGGGAATTGGGAGTGGTTCGCCCGTAGGGCCGCCATCGAATGGGGTCGGTTGGCTGTTCTCTATAGTCGACCTCATGATGACGCGTTGGACGAGCTCTTGGTCAGGCTCCGAGGCGAGGCCGGCATGACGCTGATCAACTATACGGACACTCGGGGCTCGATTAGGTGGCTACGGAAGGGGGGGATTCTTGGGATAACCATGGACCAAGAACCACTCACTGGTGTGGCAGCTCCGCTCTTCGGCAGACCCGCGCTCACTCACACGGGACCGTTTCGGTTGGCTCGTATGGCGGACTCGGTGGTGGTAACGGGGTTCTGTTATCGTGTGCAGGCGGGTGGTTATCGAACTCGACTTGAGTCCTTCCCGCTGACCGGTGCCGAAGCAGACGAACGGGCGATCTTGGTTGAGGCCACCGAGTTCAACGCCAGACTGGAAGACGCTGTGCGGCGGAACCCGAACCAGTGGCTGTGGACTCATCGCCGTTGGAAGCGAAGTTGGAAGCTCAAGCCAGATCCGATGCAGCAGGCTCCGACCCCGCTTTCACCTCGAGGCTAGCTTCTCAGAGGGGCTCGGTAGTGTCGAGCGTTGCGGCCACGTAACTCTCGTAAGCAGTTGTGAGCTTCGCCGTCCGCGGGCCAGGTGCTGGCAACTCGGCGGTATCGATGCTCAGGACCGGTTTGATCCCCGCCGACGTAAACGTAAGGAACCATTCGTCCGCCTCACGGACGATGTCCGGCGGGTATCGGCCTTCGACCGTCCGAAAGCCGCAGTTCGGGGCAAGCTGCAGGACGACATCACGGGTGATGCCGGCCAACACCCCGCAACCGATCTCGGGGGTGTGGAGCGTGTCGGCCTCGAAAAAAAAGAAGTTGGACTGCGGGCCCTCGAGGACCCAACCGTCAGCATGCACGAGAAGCGCGTCGTCGGCACCCGCTTGGTGCGCCAGGCGTCGAGCTCGAGCGTGACTCAACCGGTTAGTATGCTTCACCCCTGGTAGGTACGGGACGATCGGTTCCGGATGGCACGCCAGCCGCCATGGGGGGGTATCTGGGTGCGAGTAATGGGGCAACGGCTCGATCCAGACGAGCGCCGATGGAGTACCCCCTGGCGAACCACGGGTGACGTACAAGCGTGCGAGTCCGGTGTCGCCATCGAGATCACCGAGCAGTCGCGCCAGGATGATGCGCAGCTCAGCGAGGTTCCACGGCACATCAAGCTCGAGCGCCGTCGCGGATCGCTTGAGTCGTTCCACGTGGGCCTCGAGAAATAACGGGCGACGAACTAGGATCTTGACGCCCTCGTACACCGCTTCGCCAAACAGGAATCCCTGGTCGCGAGCTCTCAACGCGGGTTGGTCGAGGGGTTGGTAGTTGCCGTCAACGTGTATCTGCATGGATTTGGTATGCGAAACAGATTCCTAAAGAGAGTCGAACTCACGCCAGACGACGTTGATGTCGAAACCGCGCTGAGCGGCCACCCCGCCGAGCAAGTGGGGCTTGAATTCCTCGTTCAACCTCGACTGTTCAACGTCGGGAACGAGAAGATTCTCCGCGGTCGGTTAAAGTACGACTCGCCCTCGGAACGCGCTCGCTTTGAGGCCGCGCTGTCAACATCCGATGTGTCGCACTTCTATGAGCAAGTCGACGGGCAAACCGTTGCCACTGTGACCCACCCCAAGGCGCCTTCGCTGCCACCCGAATGGCGATGGAATTTGGCGCTCTTCCTGCTAACCGTTGTGTCGACGCTTTGGGCGGGAGCGTTTTTGGCCGGCGAGTCGCCTGACTTCTTCCTTCGAGAACCGGGCAAGCTCGTGGCGGGGCTACCGTTCTCGGCATCGATCATGGGGATCCTCGCGGCTCATGAGTTTGGCCACTACGTCGCGGCACGCCGCTACGGACTTCATGTAACGCTGCCGTTCTTCATCCCGCTACCGCTGATCTCACCGATCGGCACCCTCGGTGCCGTGATACGGATGAAAACCCCGGTCTACACGCCCAGGATGCTGCTTGACGTTGGTGCGGCCGGCCCGTTGGCCGGCATTGTGGTGGCGATTCCAGTTGCGATCTATGGGATTCAGACTTCATCCGCGCTTCCCGTCGGTTCGATTGAGGGGATCCAGCTTGGCGAGCCGCTCCTGTTCAAGTGGCTCGTGGCGTGGTTTGCGAGCTACCCCGAAGACACGCACGAGTTGTTCCTCAACCCGGTCGCGTTCGCGGGTTGGATCGGGTTGTTCGTCACCGCGCTCAACATGTTGCCGATCGGTCAACTTGATGGCGGTCACGTGCTGTACGCCCTGGTAAGTCGCGGTCAACACAGAATCGGCCGCGTGTGCTTTTTCGCTCTGTTGGTCATGGGCTGGTGGTGGTCGGGATGGTATCTGTGGGCGATGCTGGTTTTGTTCATTATTCGCATCAAGCATCCGCCCGTGCTCGATTCCGATCAGCGACTGGGCCCTGGTCGGCAAATCATCGGATGGCTGTCGGTGGCGATTCTCGTTCTTTGCTTTACGCCGATCCCGTTCAAGTTTTAGAGTCGCCTGCGGGTGTTAGCCGTCCCACCGATGAACGACGAGCGCCGAGTTCTTCGAGCCAAACGCGATACAATTGACAACTGCTACCTCGAGGTCCGCCGAGCGACCCTCGTTGGGGACGTAATCCAGATCGCACGCTGGGTCCGGGTGCTCGTAGTTGATCGTGGGTGGTAGCCAGCCAGTTCGCACCGCCTCAATCGTCTCGACCAGGCCGGCCGCGCCGCACGCCCCCTGAGGGTGGCCGATCATCGACTTGAGCGCCGAAGTCGGCACATCGGGCCGGTCGGCCAGTGCCAGCCGGATGGCATGGGACTCGATCCGGTCGTTTAGCTCTGTAGCCGTTCCGTGGAGGTTGACGTAGTCGACTTGTTGGGGCGTTACGCCGGCGTCATCCAGCGCGACGGTGATCGCTCGGGCAGCCTCCTCGCCCTCGGGCTCGGGCCGAACCCGATGGTAGGCATCGCAGGTCGTCCCGTAACCAGTCAACTCGCCTAGGATCTCGGCGCCACGCCTACGCGCGCTGGCCAGCGTTTCGAGCACCAACATCCAAGCCCCCTCACCCATCACGAAACCATCACGATCGAGGTTGAAAGGTCGTGACGCGCTGGTGGGGTCGCCGTTGCGCGTGGTCATCGTTCCCATCCGACAGAAACCAGCCATCACCCCGGGCACAATGCACGCCTCGGCTCCTCCGGTGACGATCCGGTCAGCCCATCCCGAGCGCAGTGCCTGCAGCGCGTACCCCGTGGCGTCCGAAGCCGACGTGCATCCGGTCGAAACAACGTGACTCATGCCCCGCAGGTTGAAAACCATCGAGATCTCGCTGGATAACATGCCGACAAACGATGCCACGACGGCGTACGGGCTCATTCTCCGGTAGCCCTCGTTGAAGTACGTCTCGTACTGCTCCTCGCCAAACGCGATGCCCGCTGCTCCGGTTCCGATCAGCACGCCGGTCCGCTGTTGTTCGTCAGTGGCGAGTCGATCAGGATCGATGTGCGCATTCACCAGCGCTTCTTCGGTCGCCGCCAGCGCCATGGCGACAACCCGCATGTGATAGCGACCGAGCCGGTGTGGGAGGTGAGCTTCGACGTCAAACCCGTTCACTTCGCCAGCGACCTTGCAGGGGATCGTCGCCGGGTCGAACTGTGTAATTGCGCCGGTCCCGCTCGTACCGGCCGCGCACGCCTCCCAGAAACTCCGCCGCCCGATCCCATTCGGACTGACGGCGCCCATGCCAGTGACTACGACGCGCTCGGTGTCGCTCATGAGGCCCGAATATAGAACGAGGGCTGGAGGTTCCAGCTCGGCCCGTGGCGCGCGGCATTGTCGGTCGTAACTTCAGTTGGTGAGTCACGAACGATACGTGCGGCAACGGATACTCCCCGAGATCGGGTCTCGGGGACAGCAGCACCTTGCAGACGCCCACGCGGTGTTGGTGGGTTGTGGCGCGCTTGGTTCGCATCAGGCGCAGTTACTGACGCGAGCCGGAGTCGGCTGGTTGACGATCATCGATCGCGACCTGGTTGAGCGGTCGAACCTCCAGCGACAAGTTCTGTTCACGGACAGCGATGCCGAAGCCGAAACCCCCAAAGCAATAGCCGCCGAGCGTGCGCTTCGCGCGGTCAATCCAGACGTGCGGATCGAGGGCATCGTCGACGATCTCAACGCGGTCACCGCCGACCAACTCTTGCGCGATGCGAACGTTCTGTGCGACGGCACCGACAACTTCGAGACCCGATACTTGATCAACGATTTTTCGGTTCGCGAAGGCGTTCCATGGGTGTACGGTGGGGTGGTGGCGACCGGCGGCCTCGTCTTGCCGGTTGTGCCGGGTCGGACACCGTGTTTGAGATGTGTGTTTGAAAGCCCACCAGCACCGGGTGCACTGCCGACTTGTGACACGGCCGGGGTGCTCGGCTCGGCTGCCGCCGTGATTGCTGGCCTCCAGACGACCGAGACACTGAAGATTCTAGTCGGCGCCGAGGAGCATTTACTGAACGGCTTGGTGCGTTACGATGCCTGGGCCGGAGAGTTCACAACGGTGCAGACGGGGCCGCCGCGGGCTGAGTGTACGACGTGTGGAAAGCGCGACTTCGAGTACCTCGAGGGAGACCGGACATCGGGAGCGCTGCGGTTGTGTGGCAGGGACGCGATCCAACTTCTGCCGGGTGAAGGTCTGCCGCCACCTCAGCTGTCGGTGATCGCTGCCCGGCTCGAACGGGAGTGGGACGTCACCCTCAACGAGTACTTCCTGCGCGCGCGACGCAACGGGATAACCCTGCACCTGTTCCGTGATGGACGGCTGATCGCCGACGGCACGACCGACGAGACCGAAGCACGGAGCCTGTATGCCAAAGTCGTCGGGACATAGACAGGAGCGCGAACAGCGTCCCAACTGGCGCCCGAGCCGCTCGACGCAGCGAACACTGATCGTCTTGGTGCTTGCGATCGTAGGCCTGGGGATCGAATACTGCAGGGACGATGGAGGGGGTGGACCGAGCGGAGCTGAATCGACCGATCGCAAGCGATTCGAAGACCAGGTTTTTCGCATCGATCACGTGATCGACGGTGATACCGCGATTCTCTCCGACGGAACCACGGTGCGGTTCATCGGCATCGATGCCCCCGAGATGGTGCCAGTCCAACAATGTGGCGCTGCGGAGGCGACCCGACTGAGTCGCGACCTGCTCGACGACCAGACCGTTGCGGTACGGCTCGACCCGGCCGAGACTCGCGATCGCTTCGGCAGATTGCTGGCTTATCTAGAGCGCGAAGACGCGATTGTAAACGTCGAACTCGTTCGGTCGGGGTGGGTATGCGCGTTCCCGTTTGGCGACACGCGGAGATTCCGAGCTGAGATCTCCGCCGCCGAAGCCGAAGCCCAGGCCGCGGGCCTGGGCGTGTGGGAGGGGTGCCCAACAATTCCGCGTGGCTGTCCCTGATGATCGGTAGCGCCGACCCGCACACCCTCGCGCTGTTCGCCGTTTTGGCGACGCTGTTCTTCTATCTCTATTGGCAACATCGGATGGTGCAGTTTCTCCTGTGGGGGCTCGCTTGGGTCGTTCTTTTGGTGCGCCACATGATCGCCTTCCTATATGAACCGCCTCTGCTCCCGTGGCTGGGTCTAGACATCTTTCTGCTTTCACTTGCCGGTGGGCTCGTCTTCTTGGGTGGATTGGCGATTGCCGCCTCGTCTCAATTGGGTCGTCCCCGGGCAGCCTTGATCGGGCTCGGCGTGGGCCTGCTCATGGTGTTGGCGGTCGTCGCCATCGTCGAGTTTTTGCCCGAATCCGTACGACCGTGGACGACTACGCTCGGTGCCGTTGGGGCGTTGTGGATCGCCGCCGGTTGGATGGTCGATCGCTTTGGGCGGCGCAAAACTCCGATCGGAGCTCCGGTAGCCGGCCTAGCACTGGTGGCCTGGGGGGCCCTGCTACCGGTCAGCTGGGCGTTGGCCGCAGAGCCGACCGCTCCGGCCTGGCTACCCTCCATGGAGATCGGCCTGTATGTCGTTCTGGCGGTGGGGATGATCATTCTCGGCGTCGAAGAGGCGCGTCTCGTATTCGCGCCGCGCGGGATGCTCGACGACGATCCCAACATGATCGTCGTCTACCAGAGGGAAAAGCACTTGTTCTCCAATCGGACATTCGAACAATGCACCGGTTGGAGCTTGCGAGACCTGGATCGTCAGGAACCGTTCGAATACATCGCCGAGGAGTACCGAGAGGATGTCGCGAGTCGTCTCCGCAGCTTGCTCGACGGAGAACATTTTGAAACGGGTTTCGACGTCGAGATCGTGCGCTCCAACGGAGAGCTCGTGCCGGTTGTCGTTTTCGGCGATTTGATCGCTTGGGAGGGACGGTCGGCGATCAAGTTCGAGCTAATTGATCTCACCGAGCAGCGGAGAATTGAAGCCGAGGTTCGGGCGATAAACGCCGAGCTCACCGAAATCAACGCGGAGCTCGAGAGTACGAACGAGTTGCAGTCGGAGTTTCTCTCCAACACGAGTCACGAGCTCAAGACGCCGCTGACGTCGATCATCGCCAACACCGAGATCCTAGAGTACGAGATGTGCGGCCCGGTGAACGAGGAACAACGGCGGATCCTGAGCAGCATCGGTCGCAACAGTCAACACTTACTCGAGATGATCTCGCAGCTGCTGGATTTCGCCCGCCAGGAGGAGGGGCATACGCCTGTTAAATACGAGCAGGTCAATCTCGAGAAGTTGATCGGCTCGGTGGTCGAAACGGTGAAACCGCTCGAGGCCGGCGGGCTTCGCTTCGTCGTAGATATCGATGAACGGCTGGAGCCATGCTACTTGGATGGGGAGAAGATCTATCGGGTCTATCTGAACCTGGTGGAGAACGCGGTCAAGTTCTCGAACGAGGGCGAGATACGGGTCTCGGCGCGGATTGTCGATGGTGAGTTTGAAGGATCAGTCTCCGACCAGGGGATCGGCATCCCGGTCGAGAAACTGGACGAGATCTTCGAGGCCTTTCGTCAGGTCGATGCATCACCGACGAGAGCCTATCAAGGCGTGGGTCTGGGCCTCGCCATCACCCGTCAGCTGATAGAGCTCCACGGCGGACGGATCTGGGCTGAGTCGGAGGCTGGCGAGGGCAGCGTGATGTCAAGGGCTTTTCACGACCCGGTTCAGCCTGTCGTCGCGGCTGAGGCCGGGCCCAACCGGTTTCGACTGTGGAAGATCTACTGTTCGAGCGGCTCGACCGAATGCAGTCCCGCGTCGAGCCAGAGATCGTTCTTCAAGATCTGTACTTCATCGATCGTGTCGTGCGTCCGATCGCCGGCCCGCAGGGCGACGATTACCGCATCCCATATCTCGCCGAAGCGCTCGAGGAACGAGGCTTCTTCGATTCGGGAGATGAAAACTGGGAAGCAATCGATGTGTACTCCGACCTTTGTGACCTGTGTGGAATCCGGTCGTACGCTGCGCTCGATGTCGTGCTGACTCGCTTCCGCGACTACCGAACCGCCCGTCAAGCGGCATCGGTCGAGAACCGCTGAGCCGAATCGTTCATGCCCAATGAATGAGTTCTTCAACACCGAGCTGTGGGCAAAGCTTCTGCTTGCGCTCGCCTGTGGCGCGGCGATCGGCATGGAGCGCCAGATTCGCGACAAGCCGGCTGGGGCTCGCACAAACATGCTGATCTGCGTGGGGTCGACGCTGATCACGATGGTGTCGATACATGTCGCGCTGTCGTACGCGGAGCGCGGCATCAATATCAGTGACCCCGGGAGGATCGCGGCCCAGATCGTGACTGGTGTGGGCTTTATCGGCGCCGGTACGATCATCCAGGCTCGGGGCGCGGTGCATGGCCTGACGACGGCAGCGACAATCTGGGTCATGGCCGGCATCGGGTTAGCGATCGGGAGCGGCTTTTATGCCCCGGCCGTTGTAACGACCGCCTTGATACTGCTGATCCTGTGGGCGCTGCGATGGATCGGGCGGCATACAGCTCACCCGCAGCGGTTCGTGGAGTTCCGCGTTGGCGCCAGTCGGAAGACGGGTGTCCTAGCGGCAATTCAGGATGCCGCGGCAGCAGCCAATCTGGACGTCGAGGAGATTCGCCTCGCGCGCGTCGGCGAGGGGATGACCGTCGAGTTCGCCGTGCCGTGCACGCGGCAGGCGCGTGACCAGTTACTCGAGCGGTTGCTCGCGGTCGATGCCGTCGAGGACGTCCAAGCTCACGCGTGAGCCACCAACTAAAAGGCCTATTCGTTCCGGTCACTACACCTTTTGGTGGCGACGGAGAGGTCGATCTCGATCGATTCACCGAACAGATCCGGATCTACAGCGGTTACGCGCTGTCGGGGGTGATCGTCTTTGGCACCAGCGGCGAGGGTCCGTTGCTCGAGGCCGACGAAGAGCCAGCGCTGCTCGAAGCGGCCAAGCGCGCGTTACCAAAAGAGTGGAAGCTGATCGTGCAAGTTGGACGCGAGAGCGTGCGTGCCTCCCGCTCGGCGGCGGAGCGGGCGCGCGCGGCTGGAGCCGACGCATTGCTATCTTTGCCGCCGCGCTACTACGCGCTCAGCGACGTCGTGATCGTCAATCACTTTCGAGCGGTTCACGCAGCGACCCAGCTGCCACTGCTCGCGTACCATTTCCCGCTTCGATCGAAGGTCGATCTCCGAGCTGAGCTGCTGATCGAGCTGGGTCGGGAGGGAACGATCTCGGGCATCAAGGACTCGGCCGGAGATCTAGCGCTTGAGACATCGCTGCGACGCGACCTGGGACCCGACTTCGCGATCTTGTGCGGCAAGGCATCGGTGGTCGCGGAAGCGCTTGCTGCCGGCGCTGATGGTGCGATCCTAGCGGTGGCCAATGTCGCCCCGGAAACGGTGCTGAGGCTGTTCGACGCTCACCAAGCGGCTGACGCGGCAGAGGTCACCGAGGCGCAGGCGTCACTGCTCCCGTTGGCTGAAGCATGCGGACCAAAGTTCGGCATTGCCGGGATCAAAGCCGCGCTTGACGCCCGCCGCTGGCCGGGCGGCGGCGACCCTCGTCCACCGCTCTTGCCGCTTGGCAATGGCGATCGCGAATTGGTCGCCGCGGCGCTCCAAACAGCGGGCATCGAGTTATGAGCGCGGGCGTCGAGAGAGACGAGCTGGTTCAGTACCTCGACGACTACCTGGCGATTCGGGAGTGGGAGGACTCCTCTCTGAACGGGTTGCAGGTGGAGGGAGGCCTGACTGTCGATCGAGTTGCCCTGGCGACCGACGCCGCGCTGGCCACGTTTTCGCTCGCAGTCGACGCCGGTGCTCAACTGCTGATCGTCCATCACGGTCTCTTCTGGGGGCACCCGATCGCCGTCACCGGTACTCACCGGACGCGCTTGGCGACTCTGCTCGACGGCGGCGTTTCTCTCTACGCCGCGCATCTACCGCTTGACGCCCACCCTGAAGTCGGCAACAACGCCGTGCTGGCCGGACTGGTGGGGCTCACCGAACAGCGACCGTTCGGCTGCTACGGCGGCCGCGAGATTGGAGTGATGGGTCGACTACCACAGACGCTGTCGCGAGCGGATCTTGCGGCTCGGCTGGAGGCGCTGCTCGGGACCCCGCCCCACGTCCTGCCGTTCGGCGGTGACTCGCTCAACGCGCTCGCGATCGTCTCCGGAGCCGCGGCCGAGATGGTACCCGAAGCGGCTCAAGCCGGCGTCGACGCGTTTGTCACCGGGGAGAGCAGCCACATCGCTTGGCATATAGCCCGCGAGCACCGGATGAATCTGATTTACGGCGGACACTACGCCACCGAGACCCTGGGCGTACGAGCGCTCGGCGATCACTTGGTTGAGCGATTCGGCATCGAGGCGGTCTTCCTCGACTCGCCGACTGGGTTCTAGTGCGCGGCTTCCGGTAGGAAGAAAAAAACCGCCGCCAGGATCAAGTACACCGCGAGGAGTTGGGCCCCCTCCAGCCAGTTCGACTCGCCATCCATTGCCACGCGTGAGACTATGATCACCGATAGACCGATGGCCAAGACCTCCGCCGAGGTGAATACGAGGTTCATGGGCTCCGGCCCGATGGCGTAGCTGAGAAACACCAGCAACGGGGCGGCGAAGAGCGCGGTCTGCGTGCTGCTCCCAATGGCGATGCCGAGAGTGAGATCCATTCGGTCCTCGAGCGCCATCAGTATCGCAGTCGAGTGTTCGGCTGCGTTTCCCACGATGGCAACGACGACGATCCCGATGAACACCTCGGTCATGCCCAGCACTTCGGCCGTGGGCTCGACCGCCGAGACGAGGATCTCAGCCAGCCAACTCACGAAGACGGTTGCGGCGGTGAGGACGATCAGCGAACGGCGGATGCTCCAAGTGTGGTGCGACGACTCCACATCCGCGGCTCGGGCGGCGTCTCGAGTGAAGTAATCGGTGTGGGTGTGGAGCGCGAAGATGAGCGATAAAAAGTACGTCGCCATCAACACGATCCCGATCGCCAGGCTGAGCCGCGCCTCACCTGGGGCTGCTCCAGGACCCGCCAAGTAGTGGTATGCGGCGGGTGCGATAAGAGCGACAGCTGCCAGCGTCAACGTCGTCGAGCGTGTTCGCGCCCCCGTCCCACTGAAGCTCTGTGTTTTGAACTTCAGACCGCCGACGAGCATCGACAGGCCGAGGATGAGCAGGGCGTTGCCAATGATGGAGCCGGTCAGCGACGCTTTTACGATCGAGTACAAGCCCTGGCGCAACGCCAACACGGCAATGATGATCTCGGCCATGTTGCCGAACGTCGCGTTCAGCAGTCCCCCGATACCCTCGGTCGTCTTATCGGCCAGATGCTCTGTCGCGCGACCCATGATCCCCGCCAACGGGATAATCGCGATGGCGGGAGTGCAAAGATCAGCGTGTGCGACTCTGGCCACGCGTAGCGGACGATGAGCGCGATCGGTACAAAAACCAAGGCCCAGTACACGATGTTTCGCGCCTGGATCTTCAACATACCTCCACGAGCTCAGGGATCGATTTGACGAGCGCTAGCAAAACGCAGCACTTTAGGGGAGTGTGTTCGCGCCCCAGTTCGGGCGCGTTTTCTTTGTCTACCCGCAGCGCGTCGAGATCAAGGACGGGAACGGTACCACATGCGGCCCGTTGAGGGCACTTGCCAAGTCGTCGTCGGCGCCCAATGGGGTGACGAAGGGAAGGGGAAGATCGTCGACGTGCTCGCCGAGCGGGCCGACGTCGTGGCCCGCTATCAAGGCGGCGCGAACGCCGGTCATACGGTGGTCGTTGACGGCGAAGAATTCGTTCTGCATCAGGTGCCGTCGGGCATTCTCCACCCAGGAAAACAGTGTCTACTGGGCAATGGTGTGGTGCTCGATCCGGAAGCGTTCTTCGCGGAGCTTGACATGCTCGAAGCGCGCGGCGTCGATACTGCGGGTCGGGTGTGGATATCCAACCGCGCCCACCTGCTACTGCCCTATCACAAAGCGCTCGACAAGGCGGCCGAGGGTAACCGCGGCCAGGCAGCTATCGGCACGACGGGCCGCGGCATCGGGCCCGCGTATGAGGACAAGATCGCTCGCGTTGGGATCCGGGTCGCCGACGTGTTGGACCCCGATCGCTTGCGCGAACGGGTCGACGCCAACGTCGAGATCAAGCAAGGATGGTTGGAGCGGCTCGGCAGCGACGAGCGGTTGGACGGCCAGCAGGTCTTCGACCTCATCATGCGTTTTCGAGATCAGCTCGTTGAACGCGCAACCGACGTTTCTCAACGAGTGGCGCGTGACCTCGCCGCCGGTCATTGGGTCCTGCTCGAAGGCGCTCAGGGTTCGCAGCTTGATATCGATCATGGCACCTATCCATACGTGACGTCGTCGAGTACAACGGCCGGCGGCGCAGCGACCGGAATCGGCCTTGGTCCCAAGTACATCGACCAGATCCTCGGCGTGGTCAAGGCGTACACGACGCGGGTCGGCAATGGCCCGCTGCCAACCGAGGTAGAAAGCCCGGTGCAGGAGGTATTGCGGGAAGCGGGCGGCGAGTACGGCGCGACCACCGGTCGGGCGCGACGTTGTGGATGGTTCGATGCGGTGGTCGTCCGCTACGCCGCTCGGGTCAACAGCTTGACGGGGCTGGCGGTGACGAAGCTCGATGTGCTGGATGGTTTTGATTCGATTCCGCTGTGCACCGGTTACCGCGTGGCCCATATCGACGGCGGCGGCGAGCTAGCTGAGTTTCCAGCCGATCTCGCCTTGCTCGACCGATGTGATCCCGTCTACGAGGAGCATCCAGGGTGGAGCACGTCGACGGGAGAGGCGCGAAGCTGGAGCGATCTCCCGGCCCAGGCGCGGCAGTACCTAGAGCGGATCGAGGCGCTAGTCGGCGTTCCGATCACCTGCGTATCGGTCGGCCAGGCGCGCAAGCAGGTACTGAAGCGGTAGGGTTTGCCCTCGCGGAAGCTTCGGTGCTACGCCACTGGGCCGGCGGCGGAGATGGTCGCAGGAACCTCAAACTTGGCGAAGTTCTCACGAAATCGCCGGGCGAGATCAACCGCCTTGGCGTCGTACGCTTCGGGGTCACTCCACGTTGTTCTAGGGTCGAGCACATCGGTTGGAACCCCTGGGCACGCCTTGGGCACGGCAACCCCAAAAACCGGATGTGGAGTGTGCTCTACGCTTCGCAGGTCACCGTCCAGCGCGGCGGAGACCATCGCCCGCGTGTAGTCGAGATCTATTCGCTTTCCTTCTCCGTACGGCCCGCCGGTCCACCCGGTATTGACGAGATAGACGGCGGCGTCATGGCGGCCGATCTGGTTCCCTAGCATCTCGGCATAGCGGGTCGGTGGGAGCGGCAGGAACGGCGCTCCAAAACAGGCTGAAAACGTGGTTGTGGGTTCGGTCACCCCGGCCTCGGTCCCAGCGACCTTGGCCGTGTACCCGGAGACGAAATGATACATCGCCTGTTCCGCGGTCAGTCGTGAGACGGGCGGCAACACGCCAAACGCATCGGCGGTGAGAAAGATCACTGTTTTGGGGTGCGCGCCGACGCCCGGGATCGCGGCGCCGGGGATAAAGTCCACCGGGTACGCAGCGCGGGTGTTCTCGGTGATCGCGTCGTCGTCATAGTCGACGGCGCGAGTTGATTCGCCGATCACCACGTTCTCGAGCACCGTCCCAAAACGGATCGCCGCCCAGATCTGCGGTTCCTTTTCCTCTGATAGTCGAATGCACTTGGCGTAACAGCCGCCCTCGAAATTGAACACACCATTATCCGACCAGCCGTGCTCATCGTCTCCGATGAGAGTCCGATTGGGGTCCGCTGAGAGCGTCGTCTTTCCGGTTCCGGACAGGCCGAAGAACAACGCCACGTCGCCGTCCGAACCGATGTTGGCCGAGCAATGCATCGGCAACACGCCCCGTTTCGGCATGAGGTAGTTCATCACCGTGAAAATCGACTTCTTCATCTCGCCGGCATAGTGCGTTCCACCGATCAGCACGAGACGCTTCCTGAACGAAAGCAGCACGAATGCCTCGTCGGGGGTGCCATCGACCGACGGTTCGGCGATCAGGTTGGGCGCGTGGAGGATCGTGAATCCCGGATCGTGGGTCTCGAGCTCGGTTGCTAGAGGTCGCAGGAAGAGCTGGTGAACGAAGAGGTTGTGCCACGCGCACTCGTTTACGATTCGAACCGGTAGCCGGTATTGCGGATCGGCACCGGCAAACCCATCGAATACATAGAGCGGTCTTTCCGACAAATAGGCGGCCACCTTTTGATGTAGACGCTCGAACGCTTCCGGCTCGAGCTTCTGGTTGATCGGGCCCCACCAGATCTCGTCATGAACCTCGGATTCGTCGGCGATCGCTTTGGCGTTGGGAGAACGGCCGGTTCGATCACCGGTCACGGTGCGCAGTGCCCCGGACTCGACTAGCACGCCCTCTCGTCTGCGCAGGCTGTGCTCGATGAGTTGGGATACTGAGAGGTTGTGGAAAACGTCGCCGCTCGGCTTGACGCCGACGCGCTCGAGGTCAGGAGTGGTCTTGACCATTGTGAAATGATAAGACGAGCCCATGTCGCGGGCCACTTCGTTGCCCGCGTCCATGTCGAGCCGTACCTTGCTCCCGGGCCTGTAACTCAATCGGTAGAGTATCGGCCTTTTAAGCCGAGAGTTGTGGGTTCGAGTCCCACCGGGCCCACCAATTCCAACGACATAATACGTAACAACTTGTGCTGCGCGGCGAACTCTCGCCTTCT
>JBDHFX010000039.1:0-13129 GCA_039590215.1 Gemmatimonadota bacterium
CAACCGCAATGACTTTTCCTTCGTGCGGCTTCTCCTTTGCCGTGTCAGGGATGATGATGCCGCCCTTCTGTGTCTCTTTCTCCTCGAGTGGCTTGATAACCACGCGATCAGCCAATGGATTAAGGTTACTGCCCATTTCTGTACAATCCTCCCCAGAAGTGTTACTGTGCTCTTGTTGTGTAATGAGGTACGCGACGAGGGTTCTTAGCACTCGTCACTTGAGAGTGCTAACAAAGCTTAGCAGACTCGCACCTTGGTGTCAAGCCCGCTGTTCTGCCGATCTGGCAGATGTTCGAGGAGCGCCCCCATCAGCGATGGGGGTCAGGTGCGCGCGGGTAACAACCGCTCGTACCCCCAGCCAATCCCCTTTAGCGTAAGATCGGGATCGATGATGTCGACCGAACGGCAATCCGGTCCAACCACGCCAGACAATCCGCCGGTAGCGATCACTTGTGCCATCGGGTCCCATTCTTCGCGGATCCGAGCGACCAACCCGTCGACCATCGCCACCGCTCCGCCGTAAACGCCAATCTGAACGTTGGCAACGGTCGTTTTGCCGATGAACGAGTCCGGGTGCACACGGGCGATCCGTGGCAGCAACGCAGTCGCGGCGGTGAACGTTTCGAACCCGCTCTCGATACCGGGCGCGATGATCCCCCCCAAGAACGCACCATCTGCGGACACGACATCGAAGTTGGTAGCGGTGCCAAAGTCGACCACGATCGCGGATCCGGGGTAGCCAAGATGGACGCCCAGTGTGTTGGCCACTCTGTCCGATCCAACCTGGGCCGGCTCATCAACGTCGAGCCGGATCCCTAGCGCTGGCGCGTACCGAAACTCGTGCGCCTTGATCCCGAGATGAGTCTCGATCGCTTCGGCCAACACCGCTGTAAGTGGCGGCACGACCGAAGCCAGGCAGGCCGCCGCAAGCGAGCCCGCACGATCATCAGGTTGGCCGAGCAGGGTGCTAAGCAGCGCCCCCACCTCGTCAGGCGTGCGACGACGATCGGATGCAATCCGCCATCGGTGAAGGATCCCGCCACCGTTTTCGCGAATCCCGAGCACAGTCGACGAGTTGCCGATATCGGCGACCAAAAGCATCGGCCGAAGATACCGCTAGATGCTGCCCGGTGCGCGAACTCTATGCGCGTCGCCGCTGGCGAACGTCTTCGCGCCGGCTGCGGTTTCGAGCATCAGTTCGCCCGCCGGCGTCAGACCCGCGTACCGCCCAGTATGGCGGCGGCCAGCCGATTCGACCTCGACCTCCACCCCAGGTCTCCAGAGATCACGGTCCGGCCACCGAGCCAGCATGCCGGGAATCGACCGGGGCCCGGTCACGAGCACGCCGACCGCAGCCTCCAGCAGCCACTCGGTGATCGCTTCCCCACCGGGCCAATCGGGCCAGTGATCCGCGAGCGCGGTCGCGGTCATGGCGACCTCCTCCGGAACAACCCGCAAGTTGGCGCCAAGACCGATCAGAAGCGCCCCCCGCGCGGACCAGCGGACGGCCAGCATGCCGGCCCACTTCCGCCCCGCGATATAGCCATCGTTTGGCCACTTGCAGCGTGTGGACGGACCCCCGTGCCGCTCGACCGTCTCGGCCCATGTAAGCTGCAGCGCCGCCAGCAGTGACGGCGGAAACTCCTCTTCTGGGTCAGGCCACGCGATCGTCGCATAGAGGTTCCCACGCGGGCTCGCCCACCTCTGCCCATTCCGGCCACGCCCCACGGATTGCCGCTCGGCCAAGTGGATCGAGGGCAAGGCACCGCTGTCGGCTCGGGCGACGTCCATCGTCGAGCTCACATCGGCGTGCACGACCGTTCGAATACCGAGATGCCGGCCAAGCCGGCCAGCGTCCAACCCGCGGTGCTCTATCGCTTTTCGATCAGGCACGACAGATCCATCGCCGGCGCCGAATGGGTGAGCGCGCCGACCGAGATCCAGTCCACGCCAGTGGAAGCGATCGAACGCACTGTTTCGAGCCGGACGTTGCCGCTGGCCTCGATCAGGATACCGGCGTCAACGGCGCGGATCCGCTCCACTGCGGTTCGGAGATCGTCGATCTCGAAATTGTCGCACATGATTCGATCAGGGGGATGGGTCGACGCCAACGCTTCGTCGAGCTCAGCCAGCGACACGACTTCGAGCTCAACCGGCTGGCGGTCGGTATTGACGGCCGCAACTCGGTCGAGCGCCGCGGTCACACCACCGGCAGCGGCCAAGTGATTCTCCTTGATCAGGTAGGCGTGGTGCAGCCCCATTCGATGACTGTGACCGCCACCAGCGATCACCGCAGCCTTCTCGAGCACCCGCCAGCCGGGGGTGGTTTTGCGGGTGTCGACGATCTTGGCCCCGGTCCCATCGACCGCCTCCACGAAATGGGCGGTGAGCGTTGCGATGCCGGACAACCGCTGTAAGAAGTTGAGCCCGGTCCGCTCGGCCACCAACAGCGAAGCGAACGAACCCACCGCGCTCAGGACGACCGTCCCCGACTCGACCCGCCTGCCGTCGAGGACCTCTGGCTTGACCGCTACCTCCGGATCGACTTGGTGGTACGTCTCGGTGACCCCACCTAATCCAGCGATGACTCCACGCGACCTGGCGACGATTCGCGCTTCACCGACGATATCGCTTGGAACGGTGGCCGCGGTCGTAACGTCCCCCTGACCCACATCCTCGACCAGCGCAACCCGAACGAATGGCGCCCACGCCGGTGATCCAATGGTCTGCGCAGAATGGTTCAACCCACCACCTTCATCAAGTACGCACCAAAGGCAACCGCCACCGCCCAGCAGTACACCCCGAAGCGATCGAAGCGCCCGCCTTGGATCGTGCGAAAAACAAGCGCGATGGCGATCAACGCGCTTCCGAAAGCAGCCACCGTGCCCCACGCGTATGCGGCCGATCCCCCCTCGACGGCCGACTGGATCGCTTCGGTTTCCAAAGCGACTGCCCCGGCGATCGCCGGCACACCAAGGAGGAACGCGAACTCCGCTGCAGCGTACGGGGCCACACCCAACCAGACCGCGGCCACGATCGTGACCCCCGACCGACTGATTCCCGGCATGAGCGCCGCTGCCTGAGCGCACCCGATTAGCAATGCTGCCACCCAGGTGGGCTCGGGCCGATCGACCGATGTGATCACTGGCTTAGCCTTCAACCGCAACGACAGGAGCACCGTGCCTGTGACGGCCAGCAGCACCGCCACTACCAGCGGCGCCTGAAACGCCCGCTCCACGACACCGCGGAACAGGGTCGCTGCGATCACGATCGGCACCGTCGCCAGCGACAGCTTGCCGAGATAGCCGACCTCTGCACGTATCACGATCTCCGCTATCCGACGTCGAAAGTAGACCAATACCGCCAACAGTGTTGCTCCGTGCACGGCGATCTCGAACGGCAGCGGTTTCGTCTCCAGCCCAAAGAGTGTCCGCCCAATCACAAGGTGACCGCTCGATGAAACCGGTAGAAACTCGGTCAACCCCTGAACGATTCCCAACACGAACCCCTCGAACGCGCTCACTGTGCCGCCTCCCACATGGCCACTACGCTCTCCAAGCCGGTGACCGCCGGCACCGGCTCGTAGGCACCCTGGTTTCGAAACCAAGTCTCCTGCCGCTTGGCATATTGCCGGGTGGCCCGATCGATCTCGCCGACCACTTGGGCACAACTCGACCGGCCCGCGAAGTAGGGCCACCACTCCTGGTATCCGATGGTGTCGAGGCCGGCCGTCTCGGGGGTCAAACCAGCGTCGAAGAACCGCCGCGCCTCGGCCTCCAATCCGAGCTCCAACATGGCCGCCAAACGATCTCCGATCCGCTGGTGGAGCTCAGCCCGCGGACGCGTGAGCCATACGGCTACGTGAGATCGAGGATCGCTGCCGGTCACCTGCAGTGACAGCGGCTCACCGGTCAGCATGTAAACTTCCAGTGCACGCTCAACCCGTTGACTATCGTGTGGATGCAGCCGGGCCGCGGTCGGCGGGTCAACCGCGGCCAGTGCGGCGTGTCGCTCGCGCGCTGGGATGCCCTCGATCCGGGACCGCACTCGCGCACGATCTCTGGCCGCAGATCCGTTGTCGAGTGGATCGAGTCGGCCAGCTAACGCCGCCAAGTAGAACCCCGTGCCGCCACAAACAACTGCCGTTCGACCGCGTTTTTGGATGCTCGTGATCGCGCCCCCAGCGTCGCGCGCGTAGTCAGCCGCCGTGTACGGAACACCGACTTCAACCACGTCGATCATGTGATGCGGGACCACGCGGCGTTGCTCGGCGGTTGGCTTGGCCGTACCAACATCCAGGCCACGATAGACCTGGCGTGAATCGGCGATCACGATCTCCCCACCCAACTCGTGGGCGATTCCGATCGCGACATCGGTCTTCCCCACTGCGGTGGGGCCGGCAACAACCAGATAGGGCTCCCCAGCGGTCATATATGGCTGATCGATCAGTGCCGACCGAACTGGCGGTTGAGATCCTCGAGCGCGATCTGCACGACCGCTGGTCGACCGTGGACATCGTCATACGGTAGCTCGGTCGCGAACAACCGATCGATCACCTCACCCATCTCGGCCTGGGTCAGTGGCTGGCCCGCCTTTATCGCTGCCTTGCACGCGAAGAGTCGGGCGACACGTTCATGCTGATTCATGTCGGCGCTCCCGGCACCCGGATCCGATAGGTCGTCGAGCAGATCTGCCAGCGCCGTCTCAGCATCAAAGACATGACGAAAAGCTGGCACCGCCGCGATCGCTATCGAGTCGCCGCCAAACGGCTCGATCTCGAAACCCAGCCGCTCGATCAGACCTCGATATGACTCCCATGTCGCGAACTGTTCTGGTGTCAAATGCAGTACGGTCGGGAACAGCAGCCTTTGACCCGGACGCGGCCTCTCGCGAATGTCACCAACGACCTCTTCGTAGAGGATCCGTTCGTGAGCTGAATGTTGGTCGATAAATACGACACCGGTCGACGTCTGAGCCAAGATGTAACGGTTGTGCAGTTGCCATATCGATGGCAGCACTTCTCGATCGATAACCTCGGTGAGCTCCTCAGCCGGCCCGTTGATCCGTCCGGCGATCGTGGCGTCCGTCGCCTGAGATTCGTCAGCTGATCGATCGATTCCTCGCGCTCGGCGGGGGTTCGCGCGACGACCAGACAGGAATAACCCCAGCTGTCCCAGATCCGGGGGACCAGCCTCTGCCACCCGATCGACGCGAGGCTTTAGCGGCCGAGCAGCCACGTGGCCGGCGCCAAGCGCGGCACGCACCGCTTCTTCGACCGCGTTTGCCACCCGTGCACCGGACCGCAACCGAACTTCACGCTTCGACGGATGCACGTTGACGTCGACTTGATCGGACTCGACTTCGATAAAGAGATACAAGTCCGGTCTGGCACCCGCCGGCAGCGTGGAGCGATAGCCGCTCAGCGCGGCACGCACGAGCTCGCTGGCGTCCACGGGTCGACCGTTTATGAATACGAACTGTCGTCGCCGCCCCGCACCGGCCGCCGCTGCCCGCTGCACCAACCCGCGGACGGTGACATCGGACGCGCTGTCGCCCATCGGGAGCAGCGTGTTGACATAGGCGGGGCCGTGCAACGAGGTCAGCCGCTCGATCAACGTGCGAGCGGGCGGCAGATCGAGGATGGACCTTCGGCCGTGTGTCACACTCCAACCCACCTCGAGTCGGGCCAGCGCGAGCTCGAGCATGCGGCGCACGTTGTTCGCCTGCTCTGTGCTGTCTGTCTTCAAGAACTTGCGCCGCGCCGGTGTGTTGAAGAACAGGCCACGAACGTCGACCGTCGTACCCTCACCGCGAGCGATCGGTTCAACGACGGCGATCTCACCACCGTCCACGCGGATCCGCGTCGCCTCACCGCCACCCTTCGGTGCGGTTTCCAAGGTCAACCGACTAACGGCCGCAATCGACGGCAGAGCCTCGCCCCGGAAACCAAGCGTTTCGATCCGATCGAGGTCCACCGCTGCCGCGATCTTGCTGGTGGCGTGACGCTCGAACGCTCGCACCGCGTCGTCAGGCTCCATGCCCGAGCCGTCGTCCGCGATCGTGATCCTCTCGAGCCCGGCCGACTCCAGCGCGATCTCGAGCCGCCTCGCACCCGCGTCAAGCGCGTTATCGACGAGCTCTTTGACGACCGATGCCGGCCGTTCGACGACCTCACCGGCGGCGATCTTATTTACGACGCCCTCGGGGAGAACGCGTACGCTGGCCATTTTGACGTCCGGAATTGGGGAGATCTCTATCGAGAGTTCGAATGTAGCCGGCCGAGCCGATCTACAGCCACCCAGCCAGCAGGGAGACCCGGTGCTTTGATCCGCGCGCTCTCAGCGCCGGATTCGAGCAGCGTCACCACGCTACCTTCTGCCACACTGGCGATCGGCGGACCATCCGGTTCAGCCGACAGTCCCAACGTTTCCAACGCCATCGCTTGATCCGCTCGGCCCAGGACCAAGCCATGCCCCGCTGCGGCGATACTGATCGTGATCGCCAAGGCGATCGTGGCGATCGCCGGCGGACCGGCCCACCGGCGACGACGCGCCACGGCGATTAACCCCACACTAACGGTGCTGGCAACCAGCAACAGCGCCAACAGCTCGTCCAAGCGAACCCAACCCAAGATCGCGGTCAGTCGCGAGCCGCCGTCCGCTGGATCGCCGAGCTCGGCGCGTAGCCGTTCCGCCTCACGCCTTACTGTATGGTCGCGCGGTGCCAACTCGAGCGCACGCCGATAGTGGAGTAGCGCTTCGCCGCGATCGCCGCTTTGCCACAGCGCAGCCGCCATGTTGGCTTCAAGGTTTGGGTCCGGATGCACGCGGAGCAGTTCTCGATACGTCTCAGCCGCGCGATCAAAGGCGCCCGCGCGGTACGCTTGGTTTGCGTCCTCCCAGCGGTTCAACGGATCGGCGCCAGCCTGCATCCCGGCACCGGCTGTCGAAACCAAAACGAGCGCCAACAGCGACAACGTGCTTGCCGTTCGTCGCTTGGAATTGTCACGATCGGTGCGCAGGGCGACGACCAGCCGCTCAAGCGCGCCAGCCGCATTGACCACCTCCCTACCACCGTAAGCGGTTGCTTCAAGCGCCGCGCGAGCCTCGGCCGCCGGTTTAGCGGCCGTCGCAGGCCAGACACCCTGCCACACCGCCAACGCCATGTCGAGTGCAACGATCGCGCGTTGGGACGCACCCGGCTCGCCACCAGCAATCGCTCGCTGCACGCCTTCCAGCTCGGTGATCGCCTGTCCTCGGGTGACATCGCGTGGCGGCCGGCGACGCACCCGTCCCGCGCCTACCGCTCCCAACCACGCCAGCCACGGCGCGGCCAAGGCGAACCAGTAGTCGGCCCGACCAGCGAGCCCGCGCGGCCTCGGTGCCTGCGGTTGCCGCGCCGGTCTCAACGTTGGCCCCTCCGGCTTGGGCGCCCGAGTTATCGTCGGCCCAGACGGTGAAGGCACCACCTCTATTTCGCCGAGCGCCAACGTGTCCACCGCGTACGCACCTACAGTCGGATCGAAGTACACCAGCTGAGCTACACCCAAGTCGAGCCGACCCGGCGCTTGCGGCGATAACAGGTACCGGAAGTTGGCCTCGCCGTGAACCGCGCGACGAACGATCTCCGTTTCCGTTTCCACGATCGGCGCGCGAACAACGACATCGGGCCAAGCCGGCAGGGCCGGTGCCCCAATCACCGTTGGATTGCCGACACCACGAACCGTGAGTTCGAGTTCGATCGGCACTCCAGCCAGTTTCGTCGATCGCCTGATGTCCCCCTCGAGCGCGTATCGGCCCACCGCACCGTCAAAACCGGGCGGAGCTTCGCGCGGCAACGAGTCAGCGGTGACCACCAACGGATCGGTCTGCAATGTCCGCGTACCGGTTCGGCGCCACCATTCCAACGGGTCGGGTTCGACGATCCGAACCGACGCCGAACGGATCTCGTGCTCGCCAGCAGTCAGCGCGAACAGCGCGTAGTGAAAGCGTTGTACGCGATACGTCCGGCCGCCGACCTGCTCGGTGCTCAGGATCGGTTCGGGATCGAGCTCGATGCGCCAGAAACCGGGCGTGTTGGGGGGATCGTAGTCCGGACTCTCTACCAGCGGCGCTCGCGGATCGTGGTAGAACGCAAACGTCAGAGTAACCTGCTCACCTACATAGGCATGATCGCGATCGACGCGAGCGGTAACAAAAAACGGCGGCGGCCCGCCATCGGCTGGCTCGCCCTCGTGTCGGCCGAGTCGCCACGCTTCTCCCCGATCGATGATTTCCAGATCCAAAGCGGCGGTGACCAACGATCGATCTCCGACCACGATTTCGAGCGGAGGAATGCGCATCGTACCAGCGTCCAGGGGTTGGAGCGTGAACCGATGCACGACGGTGCGCCGAACACGCGTCCCCACCACCTGAACCTGCGACGCGCGGCTTCGGCCGACGACAATCGCCGGGAGCCGCGGCAGGTCGGGCTCTTCTACCGGTGTCGAGAGACCTGGCGGCTCGATCTCGATGACGAGATCCACCGTCTCTCCCAACGAGATCTGTGACGACTCCAGTCGCGCGGTGACCGAAGCTGCCCGGTCATCTTGACCCGCTGCGCCTGTCGCACCGATCAATGTCCCCGCTAGCAGGCACACACAACCGACTACCGACCGTAAGTTCACCAAGCCGGTCGGTCCGATCGACGAGCTTGCTCGTTACCCTCGCCTCGAGTGAGCGCCTCACGTTCTTGCGCCGCCAACGCATCGAGCAAGCGCTCGGCCTCGCCGCGCGTCATTCCGCTCGGTGAGCCAAGCCCACCGGTCGACGGCGGTTGCATTCCGCGGCCGCCTCCACCCGGGCCACCACCGGCTCCAGCACCGCCACCCGCAGCACCGCCACCACCACCAGCAGCTTCGTCCCGACGCCGGAGTGCCAACTCAAGATTGTGCTTAGCATCCATGTCGTCGGGGGCGCGCAACAGCGCCTCCCGGTACGCCGCCACCGTACTATCCCAATACCGTTGGCTATCGTCAGGCTCGGCGACCTCGGCCTGCTCGGCGATCCGAAAGCGTCCATTGCCCGCGTTGTACCACCCCTCGGACGCACGACCGCGCGTGCCCGCGGTGCGGGCCGCGACAGCATGGCTCGCGGTCGCCTCTCGAAACTCGCCCAACCGATAGGCGGCGTTGCCGCGATTGTACGCGTCCTCTGGCTTGGCATCCGCTGCGCGGTCGGCTTGTCGCCACGTGGTGAGGGCATCGCTGTATCGTCCTTCTTCGTACATCTCCTCCGGTCCGCTAGCCCGACCCATCGCAAGAGCCAATACCGCAGCTAGCATCACTGGCGCCGGTTTCGATCGCCGACGGATCGCGCCAAACCCGACCAACGTTTCCAGCCCCAGCGCCATCAGGGCGACGATCAGCGGCCATCGGTAGCGATCAGCCCGACGCTGGGACTCGCGACCGATCGAGCGTCCAGTATCCAGCGCCTGCAAATGAGCGATCAGGGCCGGGAGATCGCCATCGCCCGCTTCGAGCGCGATGAACTTCCCCCCTGTCTCACTAGCCATACGCTCCAGTTTCTCGCGATCGAGGCGCGAGATGACAGGCTCGCCACGATCTTCAACCCAACGGTTTGTACCAACTGGAACGCGAGCGCCTTCCTCGGTGCCGATCCCGATTACGTTGACTTCGATTCCCCGCCCACGTGCGGTTCGCGCGACCGACTCCAATCCGCCACCGTGATCCTCACCGTCGGACAGCACGACAATCGTTCTTCCTGGTGCGTTATCGGGTGGGAAAGCGTCCAGCGCCGATCCAAGCGCCCGACCGAGATCCGTGCTCGGGTCGCTCACCCAATCCGGACCGACTGACGACAGATAGAGATCGATCGCCGCTGCGTCACGGGTCAACGGAACGACGAGCGCCGCCTCTCCGGCGAAGATCGCCAGCCCGCTCTCGGCTGTCGGCAGCGTCGCCAAGATTTGCCGGATGGCGAGTTTCGCTCGATCGAGACGATTCGGCTCGACGTCCGGGGCCAACATGGAGCGCGAAACATCCAGCGCGAAAACAACCTCCTGTCCCACCGGCAACGGGGCAACACGTTCGGTTCCCCACCGCGGTCCGGCGACCGCCAATACGAGCGCCGTCAACGACAATACGAGCAGTACGCCGCGCGTTTGGCGGCGTCGTGCCGGCAGTGGCTGTGTGCGACCACGAACGGGGGCTTCGGAGAACGCGTCGAGCGCCCGTTGACGTCGATTGAATGACCACACGATTGTGGCGATGACGACGGGCACCAGCGCCAGCGCCGTCAACCACTCGGGTCGTGACCAATCGATGGCGCCAAACATCACGGGAGCCTCCGAAACAGTGTGGCCCGCAGTGCGCCTTCAAGCATCACCAAGCCCAGCGTTGGGATCAGAAACCACAAGTATCGCTCGAGACGCACGACCGGCCGGCGACCCGTTAGCGGTGAACGCTCGAGACGATCGATCTCGGCGTACACCTGGTTTAGGGCCTGGGGATCGGTGGCCCGGTAATACCGCCCGCCGGTCCGCGCCGCGATCTGTTGTAGCGTCTCCTCGTCTATGCGGACAACGACGCGCACATAGCGCCGTCCGAAGCGCGGGTCTTCGAGCAGATACGGTGCCTCCCCAGTCGTGCCGACACCGATCGTGTATACGCGCACCCCTAGCGCACGGGCGGTCTCGGCGGCGGTCAGCGGATCTACCTGGCCGGCGTTGTTGACGCCATCGGTTAACAAGATCGCGACCTTGCTGCGAGCATCCGACGCGCGCAGGCGGTTGACCGACGTGGCCAGCGCTGTGCCGATCGCGGTGCCCTCGGCGAGACCGCCTATTTTCACTCGACCGATCGCCTCAGCGAGTGCGCCATGATCGAGCGTAAGTGGTGTCTGGGTGACCGCTTGACCGGCAAAAGTCACCAACCCGATACGGTCTGACGAACGTCCACCGATGAAATCGGCAGCGGCTTGCTTGGCAACTTCGAGGCGGTTTCGAGGCTGGAAATCTTCGGCCTTCATACTGCCTGAAGCGTCGATCGCGAGCACGATATCGACGCCCGATGTCGTTAGCGGCTTGCCAGCGGCGAGCTCTTGCGGCCGTGCCATCGCTACCACGCAACCGACGAATGCAAGCGTGCGCAGTAGTCCAGGCATCGCTCGCAATCGCTGTCGCCAGCTCTGGGGCAATGCGCCAACCGTTGCCAGAGCGGGCAAGACAAGCGCCCGCCGACGGTTGCGACGGTGCCAATACCACGCCAACGGGACCCCCAACAGGAGTAGTAGCCAAGCCGGGCTGGCGAGCGTCCAGTTCCCAAAGCTCAGCGGTACAGGGTTCACGATGCCACCGCCTCTTCCACCTCGGGGATCTCTGGCGCCTGTCGGGTCTGCTCCAGCCGATCGACGCAGTCGAGCCCGCCGCTCGCCAGACGCGGCACCTCACCCGGTTCCGGCGCGAGGCGTGCGAACTTTGCTAGATCGATAGCCGAAAGCAGTGAAGCCAACGCGGGACGAATCGATTGCCAACGTTCGGGTAGCGCCGGCAGCAGCTCAAACGTGGTTCGCTCTCTAGCCGGCACCGCCCACCCGCCGGCCAGGTACTCTCGCACGACCTCACCGATTTCTGTTGCCGCAGCAATGCGGCGAGCCGAGGTCGGTGGCTCCGCCTGCAGTGACTGAAGTTGCCGCCGAGCGATTTGGTAGGCGTCGGGCCGCAACTCCGGCAGCTCATCCACTTGGTCGCGTCGACGCCACCACCACCAAGCCAACAGCGCGAGTGTGATCAATAACGCGAGGAGGATCCAAAACCACATTGGAATCCCACCGCTGACCCACAGCGGCTTGATATCCGCCAACAACGTGTCACCCGGTGCCAACACTGAAGCCACCTGTATCGTGTCGGCATAGACGGGCACACGCAGCGTGTCGCCCTCTGCTGTCGCAACCCCAGCCTCTACCGTGGGCAACACGAACGATCCTGGCCGAAAGAGCGCCAGTCTGAGCCTCAGCTGACCGTCTTGGCGAGCACTCTCCAACACTGCAAGCTCGGGATGCTCGCCGTAGGCCTCGACTAACGTTTCGGGCAACAGATAGTGGCCCCCAGGGCCACTGGTCTCGACCGTTACCCAGACTGCGTCACCGACGGTCAGGCTGTCGCCGGCGATATCTGCTCCCACTGGATCCGGAACCACATGGATACGAACCGCCGACGGCTCAGCCTCCTGTGCAGCGACCGCGATCGGCTGAGCAGCCGCCACAAACGCCAAAACCAGCGACCAGCGGATCATCGTTTCCTCGCTCTCAGTGGCCGGCCCCGCCGCCGCTCACGACGCTCGAAGAACCGCCTCAGCGGCTGGACGTAGTCGGCCAGGGTGTCGATCGGCACGATGTCCACACCAGCCTTTTGAAAAACCCGCTTACGGTCGGTTTCCACCCGCTCGGCTGCCATCGCGTACGCCTCGCGGACGCGCGGCGAGCCGGTATCGAGCCACCGACGCTCACCCGTCTCCGGCTCCACGACTTCGATCAGTCCGACATCGGGCAGCTCGTGGTCACGGCGATCGGCAAGCGTGAGTGCTACTACGTCGTGGCGCACCGCTAGGGCTGCCAGCGCTCGTTCGTAACCGGTATCCAAAAAATCTGACAGCAAGAAGATCACGCTGCGGCGGTGAAGCACGCGCGAAAGGAACTCGAGCGCACCTACCAGGTCCGTGCCGCGCGCTGGAGGATCAAACGACAGAATGTCGCGCACCAGTCGCAACACATGGGTCTTCCCCTTGCGCGGCGGGATGTACCGCTCGATCCCTTCCGCAAACAACAACGCACCCGCACGGTCGTTGTTGCGATTGGCAGCCAACCCGAGCACGGCGCCCACTTCGGCCGCGCGCTCGCGCTTTAGCGCACCCTGGGTTCCAAATCGTGTCGAGGCGCTACCATCGACCGCCAGAATCACCGTCAGCTCGCGCTCCTCGACGAATTGCTTGACGTATGGAGTGCCGCGCCGCGCGGTCACGTTCCAGTCGATAGCTCGTACATCATCTCCAGGTTGGTACTCACGCACATCGGAAAACTCCACACCCCGTCCCTTGAAGACGCTGGTGTACTCTCCCGAGAAGATGTCGTTG
>JBDHFX010000040.1:0-17216 GCA_039590215.1 Gemmatimonadota bacterium
TGCCGGTGTGGAAGAAGGAAGTCTTCGTGGATGGTGGGGTTTGGAAGGAGAACCCTGAATGGGAACACGAGCGAGGAGGTGAGCCCCCGTGATCAAGGCCAACTGCCGGGCGCGCCTAACCCCTGAGGACCTCGACTTCCTGGTCGATACGCTCGATCCGGATGGATCACAACGCGCACCGCTCGACGAGTTGACCAGCGACGCAGACTCGCTGGACCGGCTGCTAGACGATCCACGTCTCTTCTCCCGCCTCCTCGAGGCCCCCCGACTGCTCAACGTGTCTCCGTTTTTCTTCTACTACATCGTCGTCCGTCGCGTATTCCTTGAGCATGGAATCGACGAGGGAGGCGCCGTTGCGGACTACGTGGGTGCACTCCTGTCCCATCATCTCGAGGCGCGCCGTCAGGATAATGAGCCGCCGCCGGAGTCGGTCTATCTGGTGGATTTGCTAACGACGATGGCTGAGGCGCGTGATCCCGAGCAAGCGTTTGCTCTGCAGGCGGAGATCGGCAACCGAGCGCTGTTCTTGGCCGGTGTCTTCCCAGACTGGATCTACCACCGCTCGGTGCACGGAAGGCGATCCATCGGCCTCGCCTACTACGAGGACATGGGACGCCGTCACTACGCAGCCGCGTCGCGCTCCCGAGTTGCGCGCCGTCACTCGCTGGGCGAGGTGTTGGGCTTTATGGCTGACCGTTTCCCCATGCTCCGCCAGGCACTGAACGATCTCGTCGACGAGCACCTGCATTTGGGCCGTCGACCCCTCGGCGCAGATCGGCTGTGTCGCCAGGCGATATATCGGATTCGGAACTGACGGCGATGGCTCTGCTTGGTGATCTCCAACGGGTGTTCGAAACGACGTACGGTCGCGAGACCGGTGTTGATCTCGAGACCTGTGTCGTCGGACCAAGGCGGTGTGCGGAGTTAGTGGTTAGAAGCCAGACATGTCACGCCGAGATGTCTGATCTCGCGCGGTTCTTTTTTTACGTGGACCACGCAAACCTGCGACTCGCCTTGTTCTTTGACGATCAGGTGATATCTACGCTAGAAGACCGAGACCCCCGGGGCTGCTTGAGCGAGGAGAACGTACTCCCGTTCTTGGTGTTGACCGAGGAGCTAAGCCACGCGATTCACACGACGTATGCCTTCACCGAGGGCGGTTCCTCGCGGGTCGTCGACCCCGACTTCCTAACCGAACTCGAAATGCTGGCCCGGATCGATGCCTACTTGTTGCTCAGGTTGTTTGTCCGCGGTCTCGCCCGGAACTACACCGCCACGGATCGGGCATGGGTCCGCCATCAAGCGGTAACCCGCTGGGACGTCGCGTACGAAGATGGGACCCTCGACGCGCGGTATCGCGGAGCCGCGCGCCACGCGGCGCGCTTCATTGATCACCTGGAGGCTCTGCCGCCAGACCGTAGACTTGACGCGCTGCGTGGCTTCCGGCGTTTGTCTCTAACGGCCAAACAGGGGATGCTCGGGCACCGAAACTGACTGCCACCGCGCGGTCAGGGCAAAGAGATCAGCGGAACGCCTGGTAAATCGCTGGTCCGAATCGCCGGCAGGCGGCTACCGTAACGAGCGTTGACTGCCTCCAGCAGGCGGTTCGTGATCACCCCATAGGCCTTGGGTGTGAGGTGTGTACCGTCAAGGCCATACCCTTGGCCGGTAACGAACTCGCCCGTCAAGAGGACGCCATCGGTGATCAGGCCGCGATCGTGGATCGCGTCGGTGACGCTTCGAACGTCTACCAGCGCCAACCCACGCTCGCCAGCCAGCCTTTCGATGATCGCGTTGTACCCGGTGATCGCATCCCGGGCCAGCGTCTGCTCGTCGCGATCGAGGATGAACCGGTCAGGGAGCGGCACGCCGAGTCCGCCCTGCTGGATTGGTACTCCGACCCCCAAGTCAATCAGCGGTTGCGCCTCCAGCGATACGAGATCTGAGGACGCGAGTGGTCCTCTCTCGCCACGCAACGGAACCGGCACCTGACGTTGGACGCTCAGCGTGTCCCCGGTCAACGGGTCAACCACTCTCTCAAGGACGGTGATGGTGAACGGCTCGCCGGTCTCGGGGTTGATTGCCACGGGCGGGACGGTGTTCAGAAGCGGCACTCGCGTCACATCTGGGATGTTGAACACGGCGATCTGATCGGTTAGCGGCAGCAACTCGTCGAGGATCCCCTCGTAGATCAGAGCGAACGTTGCCTCTGGGGTGGGCAGCCCCGGCACGACGTCGGAATCCCCACCCGCCCGGGCGTACGCCAATACGTCATTGATGCCCAGCCACAGCAAAACGAAAGTCGCCTCGAGCTCGACCGCCTGTTCGGTAAACGTCCCCCGACCGCGCAGCACAACGTCGTAGAACCGATTGCCCTGGATCGATGTCCCCAGGCTTTGCGCGGTTGGCGCTTCGCCAAGTAGAGCACCCGGAACGCTGAGGTTGTTGTACGGTCCAGGACGGTCGGGGTCAAGAAGCACGCCGCTGGTCGTTGTGCGCTCGATGACCGGTGGTTGCGTGCTGACGAGTGTCAGTCGTCCACCGTTCTCGCCGGCCGTGGCCAAGCCGGGGTCGGAGATCAACGGCTGCGCGAAATCGGTTACACCGGCGTGAGCGGCGAACAACGCGGGGATCGAGAGGTCCTGCCCCCCGCGGTACAGAGCGCCGTCCCGCTCGCCAGCCAGAAACCCGTCCCCAATCGCTACGATGCGCTCGAGTCGGAGACCGAGCGCGCGACCGGGAAACGGACCCAGCGCGGTATCGCTGTCGCCCAGACAGGCCGCCAGCGCAAGCAGCAGAACGGCCAGCCGGCCACCACCGCGACGAGTGACAGGCCACCGCTTCACGGGTGCTCACCGATCTGCAGACCAGCCTGTTGCCAGGCGCCAAAACCACCTTGTAGGACACGCAGGTGGGGGAATCCGTGTTCGGCCAGGAGTCGGGCCGCGATCCTTCCGTCCGCCGTGTCTCGGCCGTAGACGAGCACGAACTGGTCGGTGCGAATGTGAAGGTCTTCGATGTTTCGCTGTAGTTGCTCGAGTGGAAACAGCTTCGCGTCAGGTAGATGGCCCATGCCGACCCACTCGTCGTCGGTCCGCACGTCAATTATGTACCACGGCGGACGGGCGGCTTGGATCAGCGAATGCACGGTCCTGGCAGGCAGCTCACGATACGCATCTGGGGCGTCGGGATCACCAGAGCCCTTGCGCGGCCGAAACTCGCGCACCGTCGTTCGACCAGTGATGATGAGAAGATTGGCACCGGATGAGTCGACGACGAACTGGGTGTCGGCAACCATCACGGCTGTCTCAGAATCGCGATCGTTGACGGCTTCCTTGTCGCCACCCGGCCGCTGGTCGCATCCGGCGAGCCCGGCGAGGGTGACAGCGGTTGTGAGCCACCAGCGTGTCACTCGCTCTTCTCCCGGACGTATGTCCCGCTGGCACCGCCCGTCTTCTGCTCGAGCCGAATCGCCCCGAGCGTCATCGATCGGTCGACCGACTTCGCCATGTCGTAAATCGCCAACAGGGCACCGCTGACCGCCACCAGCGCCTCCATCTCGGCGCCAGTACGCGCGGTGACGATCACTTCCGAAGTCACGCGCACGCCGGGCAGATGGGGATCGAGCTCGGCCTCTACCGCAACGTGGTCAAGCGGCAGGGGATGACATAGCGGGACGAGACGGGCAGTCTCTTTGGCGGCCTGGATCCCTGCAACGCGGGCGACCGCGAGCGCGTCGCCCTTCGGCAACCGACCCGACGCGAGTTGATCGAGCGCCTGTGAACTCATCATCAGCGAGCCGCTGGCACGGGCGATCCGCCGAGTCACCGCCTTCTCGGAGACGTCGACCATCCTCGCTCGGCCCTCAGCGTCGAGGTGGCTGAGCTCGTTCAGGAGGCTGTCGGCGCCGGCGAGTCGCTGCGGCGAGCGGCGTGAATCCCGGCCTCGCTCTGCCACGCGCCCATTTGCCGGTACTGCTGTTCCAGGCGGTGATCTCGGCTAGATGCCGTCGAACGGCGTCCTCCACCGCTCGCGCGACCGCTGCATAGTCCGTATGGGCTCCGCCCATTGGTTCGACGACGATTTCATCAACGACGCCGAGCTCGTACAGGTCGCGCGCAGTGATCTTCATCGCCCGCGCTGCGAGATCGCGTTTTTCACCGTCTTTCCACAGGATCGCGGCGCACCCCTCGGGGCTGATCACCGAGTAGAACGCATTCTCTAGAATCAAGATCCGATCAGTAATCCCGATCCCGAGCGCGCCGCCGGATGCGCCCTCGCCAGTAACGACTGATATCGTAGGCACCTGGAGCGCCGCCATCTCGCGCAGGTTGCGAGCGATCGCTTCGGCCTGGCCGCGTTCCTCGGCCCCGATCCCGGGATAAGCTCCAGGTGTGTCGATGAGGGTGATTATGGGGTGACCGAACTTCTCGGCGAGGTGCATCAGCCGGAGAGCTTTGCGATACCCTTCCGGATGTGGCATGCCGAAGTTGCGCCGCAGGTTCTCCTTTGTGCCGCGGCCTTTCTGTTGCCCGATGACCATGACCGGCTGTCCGTCGAAGCGAGCTAATCCGCTGATCATGGCGTGGTCGTCGGCGTAGGCCCGGTCCCCATGCAGCTCGAACCAATCGGTGAAGCACCGTTCGATGAAATCCAGCGGATAGGGTCGTCGGGGGTGGCGAGCCAGTTGCACCTGCTGGATGGGGGACAAGCTGGTGAAAATGTCTTCTTTGAGGCGGGTCAGCTTGGCTTGCAGCGTGGAGAGTTCGGCCGATACGTCGATGCCGCGCTCTTTGGCCATCGACTCCATCTCGGCGATCTTCTCCTCGAGCTCGATGATCGGCCGCTCGAAATCGAGGTACGCTCCGGTAGTCATGCTTCGCGCCCGCGCCCGCCGTTCCCTTGGGAGACCGGTGTCGACGCCTCCAGCCGGACGTTGTCGGCGCCCAGCAATGCGGTCAGCGGTTCCAGTAATCCGTTGCTCGGAGCAACCGAGATTCCGGTCGAAAGCACCGCATTGCACGCGCCGGTGTCAACGTTCAGTCGGACCGGCATCGAGCCAGAGTTGCGAACGAGCAACGACCGCACCTCTGCCAATGTGGATGGATCGCACTTGTCGGGTGGAACTCTGACGATCAACCGGTGGTCGCTCGCATGGCCGGCTTCGGATAGTGGTGTGATCGAGTCAGCGATGACCTTGCCGGCTTCGTCGTCACGGCGGTCCAGTCGACCGCTGACCAGAAGTGGCGTATCGCTGTGAATGAGCGCCCGCGAAACCTCGTAGATCGAGCTGAACGTGATGACCTCCACCGTACCGGTGTAATCCTCGAGCGTGAAAAAGGCCATATCCTTGCCCCGTTTGTCGCGCAGCCCACGCACGGCGGTCACGACCCCAGTCAGCGTGACCGTGCGGCCATGCGGTTCATCGGCGAGCCCGGCGGCCGTCTGATGATCGAGCACCGCGAGCTGGGCGCGAACCTTGTCCAGCGGGTGGCCGGAAATATAAAAGCCCAGGACCTCCTTTTCCTGACGCAGCCGTTCTCCTGGCTGCCATGGATCGACATCGGGCAACGGGGGCAACGTGGAATCGGCTTCTCCGGTCGCACCACCAAAGAGCGTGAACTGTCCTCGGGCGCGCTCGTGAGCCTTCCGCTGGCCGTGTCCGATCGCCAAATCGAGCACGGTGATCTGCTGTGCGCGGTGGCCAGCGAGAGCGTCACAGGCACCGGCCAGCACCAAGCTCTCCAGCACCCGTTTGTTGGCTTGTCGAAGATCGACTCGTTCAGCGAGCTCGTAGAGGTCTGAGAAAGGGCCCTTCTTCTGACGCGCGGCGATGATCGATTCGATCGCGCCTCGCCCGACATTCTTGATCGCCCCGAGACCGAATCGAAGCCCACGATCGACCTTGGTGAACGCGTAGCCGGATTCGTTGACGTCTGGCCCCAGGATCTCGATACCCATGGATCGGCAGGCGTCGATGTAACGGACGACCTTGTCGCTGTTGCCCATTTCGTTGGACAGCAGGGCGGCCATGAACTCCTGCGGATGATGAGCCTTGAGGTACGCCGTCTGATACGATAGCAGCGCGTACGCCGCGGAGTGGCTCTTGTTGAAACCATACCGCCCAAACGTCGCGATATCGGTCACCAGCCGGTCGACGACCTTCTCCGGATACCCACGCTCGAGGGCTCCGTGACGAAAGCGACCCAGCTGCTCGTCGATCAGGGATTGGATCTTCTTGCCCATCGCCTTGCGCAGGATATCCGCCTCCGCGAGCGAGAAACCCGCCAGCCGGTTGGCGATCTGCATCACTTGCTCCTGGTAGGTAATGACGCCGTAAGTGTCCGCCAGGAGGTCCTCGATATCGGCGTGATAGGCGTCGACCGACTCCTCGCCGCGCTTTCTCCGGATGTACCGCTCGGTCATACCCGTGTCGAGCGGCCCCGGCCGGATCAACGCGTTGATCGCGATCAAGTCCTCGAATCGATCGGGCTTCATACGCTGGCAGATGTCGGTAGCCAGCGACGATTCAAACTGGAAGACCCCGTCGGTCTGGCCGCGTCCCAGCATTTCGTAAGGCAGGGCGTCGTCGAGCGATAGTCGCTCGATGTCGATCCTCCCACCGGTTTGTTCGGCCACCATCTCGACGGCGTCGTCGATCACCGTTAGGGTGCGCAAGCCGAGCAGGTCGATCTTCAGAAGGCCGACCTTCTCGATGCTGTTCATGTCCCACTGGGTGGTGAGCTCCTTCTTCTCGGAGCGATAGAGCGGGACGTAATTGACGAGTTGATCGGGTGCGATCACGATGCCGGCGGCGTGAACCGAGGCGTGGCGGGCTAAACCCTGAAGTGCTTGCGCATCGTCCAGCAAGCGCCGCACCCGGTCATTTGATTTGTATTCTTGCGCGATCTCTGGAACCTGCTCGATCGCTTCTTCGATACGGAGCGGTTGTGGGGACCCCGGGGCGTTGGGAATCATCTTCGCCAGTCGGTCGGCTTCCGATAGCGGCAGCTGCAGCACCCGCGCCACGTCGCGGACCGCGGCTTTGGACTTCATCGTGCCAAAGGTGATGATCTGAGCCACTGACTGATCACCGTACTTCTGCTTGACGTAGTCGATGATCTCACCACGGCGATCGTCACGGAAATCGATGTCGATGTCGGGCATTGAGATGCGCTCTGGATTCAAGAAGCGTTCGAAAAGGAGCCCGTAACGCAGCGGTTCGATGTTAGTGATCCCGAGGCAATAGGCGATCAGACTGCCTGCTGCCGACCCGCGGCCTGGACCGACGGCGATCCCTTGCTTGCGCGCGTATGCGATGAAATCGGCTACGATCAGGAAATAGCCGGCGTAACCGGTGCGCTGGATCACGTCGAGCTCGTAGTCGAACCGCTCACGCGCCTCGGGTGGCACTGGTTCGTAGCGTTCCTCAAGACCCGCCCGGGCTTGCGACTCCAGCAGCTCCTCGAGGTTCGCATGGCCCTCGGCGAGCGGGAAGGCCGGCAGCAAGACGCGGTCGAAATCAAGATCGACGTTGCAGCGATCGGCGACCCAGGCGGTGTTCTCGAGCGCTTCAGGATGGGCGCCGAATTGCGATGCCATCTCTTCCGGGCTCTTCAAGTAGAACTCGTCGGAGTAGAATCGCATGCGGTCCTCTTGATCGACGAGCTTGCCGGTCTGAATACAGAGCAGGACATCGTGCGACGACGCATCCGTTCGGCGCTCGTAGTGAACGTCGTTGGTGGCGACCAGCGGTAATCCAAGCTCCGTGGCGAGCTCGAGCACTCCAGTATTCACCTTGGCCTGCGCCGGGATGCCGTGGTCTTGGAGCTCGAGGAAGAATCGGTCCGGTCCAAAGGTTCGCGCCATTCGCTCCGCCCGTTCCTTTGCCCCGCGGTAATTCTCACGGTCCAGCTCGGTCGCCACTTCTCCCTTTAGGCAGGCGCTCAAGCCGATCAAGCCACTCGCATGTTGGGCCAGCGTCTCGTGATCGATGCGCGGCTTGTAATAGAACCCCTCGAGGTAACCGATTGAGGAGAGCTTGACCAGGTTCTGCCAGCCGACATTGTCTTCGGCCAACAGCACGAGGTGGAAATAGCTTCCCGCGCGGCCACCGCGTTCACGACGGCTGCCCTCCGCGATGTAGGCCTCCATCCCGAGAATCGGTTTGATGTGATCGGCCTGCGCCGCTTGATAGAACTCGACTGCCCCGAACAGGTTGCCGTGGTCGGTGAGCGCGACTGCCTCCATCCCCATTCTGTGCGTCGCGGCTACCAGCCGGTCGAGCCGGTTTGCGCCATCGAGCAGTGAGTACTGCGAGTGAGTGTGGAGGTGGACGAATTTCACGCCGCTTCGTCCGCGCAGCGGAACGTCTCGAAGATCTGCTCCAGTTGGATCAAGAACGGGTACTTTGGCCGATCCGGTGCGTAGAGATGACCATCGAGCAGAACCAGCCGATCGTTGCAGGCTAAGCCGTAGGTGAGAAAAACACCGGCTGTGACGTCGGATCGGTTCTCCCACACGCCCTGAAGCCGTATCGCCGGTTGGCCGGCCAGGAGGGATGTGATCGCTATCAGGCGTGGGCTGGCGCCGGTTGTATCCGGCCGCATCGCAATCGAGTCGCCTGGAAAGATCGCGTGCCCCCACGCCTCCCTCACCGCGAGCACGGTGTCGGGGTCGATCTGCGCCGGTAGCGGTACCCAGTGGATCGACACAACCCGCCGCGGCTCGAGGTTGAACCAGGTGCGGGTGTCGGGCGGGGCCGACGCTTGTGCCGGGCGATAGACGCGTGGAAGCACGATCGACAGCCCCAGGTCTTCGGCCATTTGATGCGCCAACGAGGAATCCGGGCCGCTGGCCCACATTCGATTGACATGATAGTCGACAAAGTCCTGGTGGATGACCTCATACAACGAGTCCAGTTCTTTGTGCACCAGGGCCGAGGTCGCGGCGGGGGTGTCCGCTCCGAGGACGTGGATCGTCTGGTTGCGGGCCCACTTGTCGCGTACCTCCTCGACCACCTCACCGTTTGCCGGCACGTCAACCAACTCGGGCAACAACAGTGCGTCGCGAGTCGCTTCGATCACCACCAACCGCTTCCATTTCGTGAAATCGCCGATCGCTTCGGGGGTGGTGAACGTGACTTCGAAAACGGACTCGTGCCGGGTGGTCAAGACGGTGCGCTCGAAGCTCCTGCGAATCGGGTCGTTCAGACTCGATTCGAGTGCCTCGGGAATGACGACGATAATCGCGTTGTCGGAACCAAACGCCGGTCCTTTGCCACAGCCCGTCGAAGCGATGATCGCTACCGACGCGACCGCGAGAGTGGTCACTGTGGAACGAATAAATGACATCACGGGGAGAATCACTGCTGGGCGTTTTTTTTAGCGCGTCGAAGCCAAGATAACACCCACGGATGAAGCCGACCGGCGGTCATGAAAACATAGCCCCAGGCCCCTCGGGCCACGTCGTTTGTCGCAATCCCTCATACACGACGATACCGACTGCGATGGCGAGGTTGATCGATCGCGCGCGCGCATCCATCGGTATCAACAAACAACGGTTCGGGTGTGCGCTGTGGAGATCGGGAGGAAGCCCAACCGTCTCGGCGCCGAAGAACAGGTAGTCACCACGCCGAAAGGTAGCCTCCGTGTACGGCGCCCCGTGGTGTGCGGCTGTGTACCAGCATCTTTCCTCGTCGGGATCGGCGGTTCGAAGAAAAGCAGCCAGGTCGTCGTACACCGACCACTTCAGATCCGGCCAGTAGTCCAGCCCCGCGCGCCTTCTTCGTCGATCGTCGATCGAGAAACCGAGCGGGCCGACGAGGTGGAGCATCGCGCCGGCGGCCACGCAAAGCCGGCCGATCGTGCCGGTGTTCTGAGGAATCCTGGGCTCCACGAGCACGACGTGAAAGGTGGGATCGAGGTCCGCTGACACAGTCCCAGAATCTAAGAGATGACGGCGCGGTGCCTACGCCGGGCTGGGGCGGCTTGACAAGCGCCTCGGGGGACCGAAGAATGGTCTTATGAGGCGGTCTTGGAAGACAATCGCCCCGTGGGCGACGATCAGCTTGTTGGTTACGGTGGTCGCGGCGGGCCCCAGCCAGCAGGTCGAGGTGGTCGTCGAGCGCACCGAGCTGAAGTGGAGCAGCACCGGGCGAGTGCTGGGTCACCTGAATCGTGGGGCTCCACTCGAGCGACTCGGTGGCCGAGGGGGTTGGATGCGCGTTCGCGTCCACGGGTGGATGTGGCGGCCGTCGCTCGCCCGAAGTGGTGACCAGTATCGCGTGACTCCGGGTCGCGAGAACGTTCGGGCTGGGCCCAACGGTAAGATCTTGGGGTCGCTTGTCCGCGGCGTTGAAGTGCGCCGCGCCGGTACGCAGGGGCGATGGTTCGAGATCGAGATGATCGGTTGGTTGCCCAATTCAGCGGTGCGCGAGGTAACGGTGGCTGAACCCGCAGGGGTGGAGGGCCCAACCGGCGGCGAGTCGGCGCCGCCCACCGGGAGCACGACACCTGGTACTCGTCGCGGCACGATCGGCCAATTGGCTGAATCGGTTGGGATGCGCGAAGAGCCGGGCGGTTCGGAGATCGCGACGTTGCCCAAAGGGTTGAATCTGGCGGCGCTCGAGACCCGTGGTGACTGGACCCGGGTACGCGTTGAAGGTTGGGTTCCGACCGGCGTCGTCGAGACCGGCTCCGACGCCGATGCTACACTGGCGGCTGTCGCGCTCGCTCCGGAGGAGTTCACCGGCCATCGGGTGACATGGACGCTCGAACACATCGCGCTTCAGACGGCCGATGAGTGGCGGACCGACTTCGAGCGCGGCGAGCTCTACGACCTGACTCGATCGCCGAGCGGCGACCGCCAGTATGTGTACATCGTGGTCCCGTCAACGCTGAAGGACGATTTCGAGCAACTGGCGCCGTTCCAGACGATTCGGGTCGAGGGTACGGTGCGCACCGGACGCAGCGCCTTGACCGGAAATCCGATCGTCGTCGCTGAGCGAATCATGCCGTGACCGCTTGGACACGCCGCAACGACCACCTGGTCATCACGCTTACGAGGGGGACGCCGGTCCTCGACGGCATCGCGGACGCCATCCGCGAAGCCGAGGTCGTGAGCGGCGCGCTGATGGGCATAGGGGCGATCGAGTCGCCGCGGCTGGCGTGGTTTGATCGTTACGAAAAGCATTATCGCGAGCGGACGTTCGAGGGCGTCTGGGAGATCGCCAGCCTGATTGGCAACGTCGCCCAGTTTGAGGACGACATCCGCCTCCACTGCCACATGGTGGTTTCGGACCGTGACTGTCAAACGCGCGGCGGCCACTTGACGGCCGGGGTCGTCGGCGTCACGTGCGAGATCACGGTCGTGTCCTATATCGACCCGTTGATGCGCTCGATGGATCCGGAGTGCGCCCTGCCGCTGTTGGACCTGTCCTAGTCCCAGGCCGTGCCGATCGCGGTACGGGCTTCTCTTAACACACGCGGAGCGTCGTCGGGCAGATCCTGATAAGCCCACGGCGAGATGGTGATCGCCGCCTGATCAGGCTCCTTCTCGAACACGACCACACGGGCCTGCTTGGTGATCTTCCAGCCGGGCAGGTTTTCCTCGTAGAACGCCGTCACCTGATCCCATGTATCGAACGTGAACGCCTGTACCCAGTGACTGGATCGCGGATTCGGATGCCTCACGTACACGGTGGCATTGGGGTACGGCGGGATACCGGCGGCCAGCTCGGCGGGTGGCATTGGTTGCCCGTTGGGGACGGCGGGAGGCAGGGTGTCGGCGTTCACCGGGGGGCGGGCCCGGGGCACCCTCAGGGTGCGCCTGTCCCGGCCCATGTCCGGGTTCTCCACTTCGCCGCAGCCGAGCGCCAACGCGGCCGGCAACAGGATCTTGAGACCGTGAGCTAGAAGTCTTCGACTGTAAACGAGGCCCACTTCTCGACGGTCTGGTCCTTTAATGATTCAAACTGACCACCGGCTAGACGGATCTCCCAGCGCTTCAACTCGCCAGACTTTGGGTGCCAGCTGTAAAAGGCGATGTCGAACACGCTGGCTTCATCGCTCCGGACCCTGGGTGGCGTGACCGAGTTCCGAACGCGGTCGGGGATCTTGCCGTACAGCAGCGCGTTGCCGCCCTCGGTGTCGAATCGCCGAAGACCCTGGGGGATTTCATCGATGGACTCTAGAACTCGGACCAGGTTGAGTTCGGCGAACGTCAGCGAATCGACGCTGGCGGGCGTGTAGCGGTAATCGAAGTTGTAGAACACTTCGACCACGAAACGGCCCAGCTTGAGCGCCTCTTCCGCGGAAGCGGGCGCGACTTCCTCGCGATCGAGCAGTGCGTTCACGGCGTCGACATAAGCGTTTGACATCTCTTGTTGGAAAGCTGCCGGATCGACGCGATTGACGAGCGGCCAGGCGCGACTCGATTCCCCAACCACGAACAGCGCTTGAAACAGGTCGCCCTCAGTGGTGACGCTGTACAGCGTCACCCCGCCCAGCGCCGGGTTGATGATTCGTCCCAGGATCTGGATCTCGCGGTAGAAGCCACCCGGGGTCGGAGTGGGGAGCGCGATCTGCCCGGCATCGGGTGGCGTGTTGCGGAGGAACTGCCGCATCAGGCGCTCGTATTGTGGCCACCACAACGTAAATGCAGACTGCCGGACGATCTGGGTCTGCGCTACAGGTGTGACTGGTTCGACGTCCTGGGCCCGCAGCCCAGCCGCCCCAAAGAGGGACAGCCCGACCAGGGCAGCCAGCGGACCTCGCCGCCGACGGGGACGATGACGTAGGAGTTGTCTAGACATCCAACCATTCAATTTACCCGTCGATTCGTGGCGAGGGCAACCGACCCCATTGCCGGCCCAAGAGCCAACCGCAAACTTGGTCGTCATGTCAACCCCCTTCGATTACACCGACGGCCAGCTCGGCGTCGACGGCGTATCGCTGGCCGACGTGGCCTCCGAGTTCGGCACCCCGCTCTATGTCTATCATCGTCCTACCATCAGCGCGCGGCTGGCCGCGGTCCGGGAGGCGTTTGGCGGCTATCCGACGCGGGTGTGCTACTCGGTCAAGGCAAACCCGAACCTGCGGTTGTTAAAGTGGCTCAATTCTCGGGAAGTTGGCTTCGATGTCGTCTCGGGCGGCGAGTTCGAGCGGGTAGTGATCGCCGGCGTGGCTGCCGAAAGGGTGGTTTTCGCCGGTGTCGGGAAGACAAACGCCGAGCTCGAGCGGGCGGTGGCATCGGAGCTATGGATGATCACACTGGAGTCGGTCGAGGAGGCGGAGGCGGTGACACGGCTGGCAAACGCTTTGGGGCGATCGGCGGTGCCGGTGGCGTTGCGGATCAACCCCGATGTCGATGCGCTCACGCACCCGCACATCACGACCGGCCGAGGGATGGACAAGTTCGGTCTCATCCCAAGCGAGTTCGCGGACGCTCTGGATCGGGTAGTAAACCGTCCGGAGGTCGAGCTGGTGGGGTTACACATGCACCTCGGGAGTCAGATAACCGACATGCGACCCTACGAACAGGGGTTGCAGGAGGTCGTTCGATGCGCTCAGCGAGCGCGAGACATGGGGGCCCCGCTGAAATGGATCAATGCGGGGGGCGGCTTCGGGATCTCGTACGACGGTGAGCCGGTGCCTGCTGCAGCTGATTTTGCGGCCGCGATCGTACCCACGATCCGCGCTACGGGGGTCGAGCTCGTGCTCGAGCTGGGCCGCTTCCTGGTGGGTCCGGCGGGTTGCTTGCTGACCAAGGTGCTGTACAACAAACCACGTCCCGATCGCCGGTTGGCGATCGTCGATGGCGGAATGACCACGCTCTTGCGGCCCGCCTTGTATGGCGCCGAGCACCGCGTGTGGCCGGTGGAAGAGCACGACGGCGCGCTGGAGCTGACCGATGTCGGTGGCCCGATTTGCGAGTCGACGGATTACCTGGCCCGGAGCCGCCCGCTACCACCGCTTAGTTCGGGAGCCATGCTGGCGGTCCTCGACGCGGGGGGCTACGGGATGTCGATGGCCAGCCACTACAACTCCCACCCTTGCCCGGCCGAGGTGTGGATCACCGAAGACGGTGAGGTCGAGTTGATCCGTCGCCGGGAAACGATCGAAGACCTGCTGGCGATCGAAATGGAGGCTTTGTAGATGGTCCGATTGAATCCGTTTCTCAGCCCGTCCGTATACCAGTATGGGATCACGCCCCGGTGGTCGAGGGGAACGACACGCGTAGTATTAAGGGAGATCGAATTCGCGCCGACGCACGATCATGGAGGAACATCGATGTCACGGTTGCCATTCGCTTTGCTGATGCTATTCGCTCTCGCGGGCTGTGCCAGCGCTCAATCCACCGAGCAGGCCGGTCACGCCGATTCCGTCCCGCCGCAGGACCCCGGTTACGTGCTGTTTGTCGGCCTGGAGTCGGAGGACGCGGTCGCGATCATGGATCCCCAGGCTGGGACGCTCATCCACAAGATCCCGATCGGCATTTCGACCGAGGACATAGAGGGCGTCCACGCGCTCGACGTTTCGCCCGATGGCGAGCACTACTACCTGTCGATCGCTCACGGTTGGCCTTACGGGTCGGTGTGGAAGATGTCGACGCAAAAAGACAGCCTGGTAGGTCGGACCAACGTCGGACTCTTCCCAGCCACGATGGCGATCACACCCGATGGCACGTGGCTGTTCGTTGCTAACTACAACCTCCACGGCGATCCGCAACTCGACACGGTGTCGGTCGTTCACACGCCGACGATGACCGAAGTCCAGCAGATCCCGGTGTGTACGAAGCCACACGGATTGGTGGCGTCGAACGATGGCAACTCGGTGTATGTGTCGTGCACGCGAGACAACGTGTTGAAGAAGATCAGCGTGGCCACGTTCGCGGTGGTGGACTCGACGAACACGTTGATCGACGAGGACCGGGCGGAGGGGAAAGTGTGTTACCCTGCCGGCCTCGCGCTCTCGAGGGATGATCAGCGGTTGTTCATTGCCTGTCACAAGCACGACGAAATCCGTGTCATGCAGACGGCTCAGTTTGGCACCGTGACGAACCGGATCACGGTGGGCGCGGGACCCTATCTGCTGCGCACCGATCCCGCCGGAAAGCGACTGTATGTGCCACACCGCAACGACCAGTCGTTCTCAGTCATCGACATCGCGAGCGAGCAGGTGATCGCCACGAAGCCGGCGAGCGCAAGCCATCCCCACACGTTTGCGTTTGGGCCCGATGGGAAGGTGTTTCTGTCGATGGAGAGCCACGCGGTTGTGCCCGGCGCGGTGGACGAGATCGATCCGGAAACGCTGGAAACGATGCGCTCGGTAGAGCTGGGGCTTCAGGCAACCGGAATCGGAGCGGTCTCACGTCCGCCGTCACGCTACCGATAGCTGGACGCTAGCGAGCGAACTGAGCCAGCGTGACGATTATCGAGTCCTGAATCGCGCGACGTGGCGCGGTCGAGCCGACAAAGAACTCCATCAGAATACTGAACGCGAGGCGCTCTCCATTTGCGCTCGGCACATACCCGGAGAGCGATGAGACGCCCTCCAGCGAACCGGTCTTGGCTCGGGCTACACTCGCCGCCATCGTGTCGACCATCCTCTCCTCGAGCGTACCGTCGATACCGGCGATCGGCAACGCGGCTAGGAAGGGCTCGCCGATATCGCTGCGGCCAGCCATATGGACCAGAAGCCGTACGATCTGTCCCGCGGTGACGAGGTTGTAGCGCGAGACGCCCGAGCCATCGGCAAGCCTCAACGCGAGCGTGTCGATACCGACCTGGTTGGCGAGGAAGAGGTGTTCGGCGGCGAGCCCCGACTCGTACGTTCCAGGCGGACCCGATATCTCGGCACCTACAACTTTGACTAACTGCTCGGCAGTCAGATTGTCGCTCACCTTCAGTAGGTTCTCAACGCTCACCGACAAGGGTTCGGAAACGTGAACTGCGATCGTATCGGTGGCAGTTTCTGCGATCGCGCCGCGCTGCACAGTCCCGAGGAGTTGGACCCCACGCGCCTCGAGCAGCTCCGCGAGTATCGTTCCCGCGTACAGCGCCGGTTCCTCGATCGACCGGATCGCAACCACGGGCTCTGACTCTGCCGGGAGTGAGCCGGTCACATCGATCACGTTTTCCTTCGGTGTCCAGTGACGCTCGACCTCGAGCGTCGACTCGTCGTCCACAGGTGACGTAACAGCGTCCACGTTGAGCTCGACGTACGCTGTCGGCGGATCGAGCTGGGTCCCCACTGGCTCGCCGACCTGTGCGCCCGGTACGAGTTCGACAGTCACGGTGTTGTCGTTGAGGGTCAAGGCATTGATATAGGGCCAGTACCAGTAGGGGCCGTCGTCCCACATCCAGCCAGGGCCCCATTCGACGTCGTCGAAATAGCCGTCATCGACCGTGACGTTGCCGGTTACGACCCGGATCCCGTGAGAGACCACCGAGTCGGCCAACGCCGCCAGCCCGGCGGTGGTGAGATCCGGGTCGCCGCGGCCGACCAGCACCACATCGCCATTCAGCGTGTCGCCGGTCAATCCGGTGGTCGCGATCAGCGGAGTCCGGAATCGAAAACCGGGTCCCAGGTAGTGGAGGGCACTGGCGGCGACGAACAGCTTGCGGTTGGATGCCGGCGTGTAGAGCCGATCCGTCTCGCTGGCGTAGAGCGTGTCCCCGCGATCAAGGGACACGACAAGGATCGCCGAGCCCGCGCCCGCCAGGGTCGAGTCAGCCAGCAGGCGGTCGATCGTTTGGGTCAAGATCGCCACTGGTGCGTGCGCGCCGCGAGTGGCCGACGGCGTGCATCCCGGCAATACCGCGGATAGACACGTCAGAAGCACGAAAGCCCGCCGAAGCGGGCTTTCGTGAACACGTCGCGACGGTCGAAACCGGTCGCTCAGCGCTTCTTTCTCTTCCGAGTGGCCTTCTTCTTCCTCTCTTCCGAGTGGCCTTCTTCTTCCGAGTGGCCTTCTTCTTCCTCTTCCGAGGAGCCTTCTTCTTCCTCTTCCGAGTGGCCTTCTTCTTTCTCTTCCGAGTGGCCTTCTTCTTCCTCTTCCGAGTGGCCTTCTTCTTTCTCTTCCGAGGAGCCTTCTTCTTCCTCTTCCGAGTGGCCTTCTTCTTCCTCTTCCGAGTGGCCTTCTTCTTTCTCTTCCGAGTGGCCTTCTTCTTCCTCTTCCGAGTGGCCTTCTTCTTCCTCTTCCGAGTGGCCTTC
>JBDHFX010000041.1:0-12927 GCA_039590215.1 Gemmatimonadota bacterium
CGACGAGGAGATCGATGATCCACGGCGTGAGCTGGTGCTAAAGATCATCGAGTACCAGCAGTTCAAGGAGATCGCCGAGCACCTCCGGGACCACGAATCGTCGCGTCGTCTGCTGTTTAGTCGAGGATACCGAGAATGGTTGGCCGAGGACGAGGCGCGGGCCGAGGAGGAACCAGCCAACCGGGCCACGCTGGGCGATTTGTTACGGGCCTTTGCCGACGTCATGGAGCAGGCGGCTCGTGACCGGGTTCACCATTTAGAGCCGCTTACGGTCACGATCGAGCAAAAGGTCGAGTTCGTTCGGGGCCGATTGAGGCGGGAGGGTCGAAGTTCGTTCCGCGAGTTATTCGTGGTGGGCGAACCCCGATCCCACTGGATCGTGACTTTTGTTGCACTGCTGGAGATGGCCCGCGAAGGCGAGATTCGCCTGCGACAGGCCGAGAGGTTCGGCGACATCAACGTCTTCGTAGGTGAGGGGTTCAAGAAATGACGGATGCAAGCACCGCTCCCACCGGGGCGGTTTTGGATACGAAGCACATCGTAGAAGCACTGTTATTTGCCGCTGATCACCCACTCACGTCGGTGCAGCTGGCGAGCTTGATCGAAGACACCACGGCGGCGCTGATCGAGGACGTGGTCCGCGGTCTGGAAGCGGACTACGTGATGCAGCGCAGAGCGTTTGGTATCAAACGCATCGCCGACGGGTTTCAGATCGTCACCCGATCGGACTATGCCGCTTGGATCGAGCGCCTACGCGCAGCAGCGCCGCGCCCCCGGTTGTCCCGCCCGGCGCTAGAGACACTGGCTATCATTGCCTACAAGCAGCCGGCAGCTAGGGTCGAGTTGGAGTCGATCCGCGGCGTATCCGTTGACGCAGTTCTGAGGACGCTCCTGGAGCGTGGAATGGTCGAGGTCGCGGGTCGGGGTGAGGGGTTGGGCAGGCCGCTTTTATACCGAACCACTGGCCACTTTCTCGAGTACTTTGGGTTACCCGGTCTCGATGCCTTGCCTAGACCGGAGGAGCTGGAGGTGCTATTCGCCGATCGCGAGCGCCAGGAAGAGCTGGAGTTCGATTCCGGCGACCGTCACGCCGGGGAAGATGAGTGACAGTTCGCCTGCAGCGCTATCTCGCCCAAGCCGGGATCGCATCCCGCCGCAAATGCGAGGATCTGATTGCGGCCGGTTTGGTAGCCGTAAACGGCCACGTTGTTACGCAACCTGGTACCACCGTCGGGCCGTCGGATCAAGTCACCTATCGAGGCAAGATCGTTGAGGCGGAGTTCGAGAACGGCGCGCGATCCCTTCCGAGGTGTTTGCTATTCAACAAACCCGCCGGGGTGCTGACCACTCGTCGTGATCCAGGCGGGCGCAAGACGGTGTACGGCTTCATCCCCCAACTGGATGAGGGTCGACTCATCTACGTAGGGCGATTGGACTGTGACACGGAAGGCGTGCTGTTGTTTACCACCGACGGTGAGTTGGCGCACCGATTGACTCATCCGCGATGGGGAGTCGATCGCGTCTATCGAGTCGAGGTGTCGGGAGCGTTCGACCTGGATCGGATCGCTGCCGAGTCGGAGCGAGGTCTCGAACTCGACGATGGTGTGACCGGACCGTACCGGCTCCGAGCTCTCGACAGCAGTCAGCCGGCGCCGGCTGATCACTTCACGATCGAGCTAGAATTGTCCGAGGGCCGCAAGCGTGAGGTCCGACGTATGGTCGCCGTCTGTGGCGGCCGGGTCGAACAGCTCGTTCGCACTCGATACGCGTTCCTCACGCTGGCTGGTCTAGCGGCGGGCGAGTGGCGTTGGCTGGCTCGATCTGAAGTGGAGGAGCTATTGGCATTGGTTGATTTGGATTGGGGTGGTTCGGATAACCGTGTGGTGGAGCAGGATGGATCTTAAGGATCGCAGAGTTCTCATCCTCGGCGGCTGGGGATTGGTAGGAGGCGCGATCGCGAGGGCCCTGATACACGAGGGACCCCGAGCGATCGTCATCCATTCGCTTCGTCGTAGCGAGGCTGAAGAAGCCGTAGTCGCGCTCGAACGGCGCTTCGCTTCACACGGCGTCGCCTTCGAACCAGCATGGGGGAACGTGTTTGTCCGCAATTCACTGAAAGATGAGGACCGAGCCGCCCTTCTGGTCGACCGATCCACGCGCCGCGCGATCATCGACGACACCATGAAGGAGCTCAGTGAAGAGATCCTGTCCCAGGCCTACTTGTATCAGTTGCTGACTGAGTCTCGGCCCCACGTGGCCATCGACTGCATCAACACAGCAACCGCGTTCGCATACCAGGACGTCTTCTACAGTGTTCGCCGGGTGCAGAAAGTCGTCGCTGGCGTTGACGCCGGAACAGCTGGCGCCGAGGAGCTGTCCGACGTCATCGAGCAGCACTTGACGACGCTCTCGCTGCCACAGCTGATCCGTCACGTTCAAGTGCTTCGAGCGTCGCTAAAAGCGGCCGGAACCTCTTTCTATCTGAAGGTGGGGACCACGGGTTCCGGGGGCATGGGGTTGAACATTCCGTACACGCACTCCGAGGAAAAACCAAGCCGGGTCCTGCTGTCGAAGTCGTCGATCGCCGGTGCCCACTCGATGCTGCTCTACTTGTTGGCTCGTACACCGGATGCGCCGATCGTGAAGGAGATCAAGCCGAGTGCGGCTGTCGCCTGGAAAGAGATCGGAGCCGGTCCGGTCACGCCGGGTGGGCGAGGAATCCCGCTGTACGACTGTCAAGCGGATCAAGCCGTCGAAGTGAGTGAGGCGATGGCGGACGATGCGTCTGGCTGGGCCCCCGTCCGGGGAAGCGATGGGGAACAGGCGCTGCTCGAGTCGGTCTTTATCGATACCGGGGAAAACGGGGTGTTCTCTTGCGAAGAGTTTGAAACGGTGACAGCGCTCGGCCAAATGGAGTTTGTCACCCCCGAAGAGATCGCCGCCGATGTCATCGCTGAGATCAAGGGTGGAACCACCGGCCGCGAAGTCGTCGCGGCGCTGGACGGCTCGACGCTTGGCCCGACGTATCGCGCTGGCGTCATGCGCCACCGAGCACTCGAGCAGATGCGCCAGCTGGAAGTCGACACCGGTTTCGAGTCGGTGGCGTTCGAAATGCTGGGGCCGCCCCGGCTGTCGAAGCTGCTTTACGAGGCAGCTCTACTGAAGCGGGCTCGTGGCAGCCTCGAGGCGGTGGCCACCAGTGATTCAGAAGAAATGAGCGCCGCGTGTGCTGAGATTGTCAAGCAGGACACGAAGCTTAGGTCACACATTCTATCGATCGGGCTTCCGATTCGTTTGCCAAACGGCCGGTTGATAAGGGGGCCGGAGATGAAGATCCCTGTGTACTTCGAAGAGGCCCGCGAACAGCTGACGCCGGAGAGTATCGAGCGCTGGGCTGACGCCGGCTGGGTGGATCTACGCCCAGCGAACCTCGAAAGATGGCAGGAACGCGCGCGGTCGATTCTCAGAGAGATCGAAGGCCAACCAGCCGACACGTCTTCCGAGGTGTTTGAGGATGGTGCGTACTGGACGCCTGGGAACGATCTTCCCATTGGCCGGGTAGCGGCTTGGATTCTGGGTGTCGAGGAGCAGGGTAGACGCGGAAAGGCGCTATGACAGATTCGACGATTTCGATCACAAAGGCGTCAAAGCAAGCATCGACGGATGAGCACTTGGCCGATTTGGTGGCCCGGGCGTCAGGTGGTGATCCGCGCGCGTTTCGCGATCTGATCTCGGCCTATCAGGACGCTTTCTATGCGTTGGCCCGCCGGTACACGGGATCACACGAGGACGCCGACGACGTGCTGCAGGAGGGCTTCGTGAAAGTGTATCAGAATCTCGCCCGGCTGTCGCGACCGGAAGCGTTTTTTCCGTGGGCTCGAAGGATCATGGTCAACACCGCTCTGGATCACCTCCGTCGCCGACAGCGGTCCGCAGCCGTCGAGTCTCAATCGCCTGAGGGGTTCGAGGATAAATTTGCCGATCGCCGTGTCGAATCGCCCGACCAGCAAGTCGAGCAGCGGGAGTTTCTGCGAAAACTGGAGCGGGCGATCCACGTGCTACCGTCGCGACAGAGGGAGATCGTCGTACTCCACGATGTCGAAGGCCTGTCGACTGAAGAGGTGGCTCGAAAGTGCGGCTGCCCGACCGCTACGGTGCGCTCAAACCTGTTCTACGGGCGTGAAAAACTGCGCCGCATGCTGTCGACGCATCGCTGAAGGGCCTTGGTGGAGACAGGTCCCGGTGAATCCCTTGAACGTCGGCTCGGGGTTTGCGTCTAAGTACTGGAGTCCAGAATGGAGGAATCCCGACGCATGAGTCAAACCGAGCACCTCAACCAGGAGACGCTGTACCAGCTTCTCGACGGACAGCTCGATCCCGTCCGCGAGCGGCGGGCCGAGGCGCACCTCTGGAGGTGTGAAGCGTGCCGGATGCAGCACGAGGAGTGTGGTGCGCTGCTGAGCTCACTCCGGTGGTACGGTGCAGACCCGCCGCGGCCGCCGATCGGGTACTGGGACTCCTTCTGGCAACGGTGGCCGATCGTTACTCGCACCGTCTCATCGCGAGCGACGCGTTGGCTGGCCCCGGCGGTCGGCATGGCGGCTTCGATTGCGCTACTGGTCGGCGTGTGGTGGGGAGCCCGCAACGAGCCGATCGACTCACAGTCGCCGGTTCCGACGGTTGCTTTCGACAGTGGCTGGGAGGACGATTACGAGTTCTTCGAGCGGGCCACGATTGCGGTCGGCAGCGTTGATCCGTTGTCCAAGGGTGTCATCCTGGCGAGTCTCGCCGAAGTACCTTGAACTTTCTAAGCCCGGATAGAACAAAGCAGCTGGTAGCGCTGCTGGTGACAGCTTCGTGCCTGACCGGTTGTCGAGAAGCGCCCGAGGAACCCCAGGTTGCACTTCGACTCCACTACCAGGTAGGCGACACCCTCCACTACGAGTACACCGCCAACGGCACCGTGACCTATCCCGATTCGGTCACCGCAGGCAAGACCACGAAGACGTATAAACGGCACCTACGCGTCGACGAGGTAGCGACCGACGTAACGCCGAGCGGCAACTACCTGCTGGCGTGGACCTATCATTTGCCAGCCAAAGTCGACGAGGCGGCGGAGTCGAAACCTCGCGACATCACTATCAACCTCGAAATCAGCTCACAGGGTAGGATCATCGACGTCACCAACGTCGAGACGGCGAAACCGTTGTTTGGCGATATGGACTTCCGCACCTACCTGGAGCAGACGCAGCCTGTTTTTCCTGAACGGGGGCTCAGGATCGGTGACAGTTGGACTCAGCAGGTCAAGGTGCTCTCTCCCGAGGCCGAACCGGTCGTCACGACATCGAACTACGTCCTCGAGAATCTAACCGAGGATGACGGCGAGCCGATCGCCGTCATCGCATTCGACGGCGACGTCTATCTGCCGACCGCGCCCGAAAAAGGTGAAGGGTCGAGCGCCGTTTCGTCCGAGGAGCGGATTCGGGTCCGAGGCCGGATGTACTTCGCTCACGAGCGCGGGCAGACAGTCCGAGTCGAAACCAACGCTGAGGCACAGCTCACACGGGTCGCGGTCGAGGGTGGTTCGGTGGAGCGCCGATCGTTGGAAATCGAGCAGCAGAGCAGCCTGCAGCTCATCGAGCCGTAGCACTAACCATACTCATTCGATAATCGTTGCAAAAAAACGGACTTGACAGGTCCGGTTTAGGGGATATCGTGAGAGCCGATGATTGAGAATCGATCTCAACCGCGATGCGTGGCGACCTGCTTGTTCGTCTCGGCGATGGTGCTCGGAACGTCACCGACGTTTGCTCAGGGTACCGCCCAACTGAGTGCAACAGTGATCTCGGAGGCCTCTGGGAATCCGATCCCAGGAGCAGTGGTAAGGCTCGTGGACGCTGATCGGAAGGTGGTTTCCGATGCGGTTGGACGGGCGGTGCTGGATCGACTCCCGGCTGGCCGCCTAGAGATCGAGATCAGCGCGTTTGGGTGGGAACCCAAGCGCTTGAGTGTGGAGCTTGCTGCCGGTGAGCGGCTGGCAAGGGAGGTCACGCTGGGGGCGCGAGCGCTCCGCGCGCCACCGATCGAAGTCGTGTTGAACCGCTTTAGAGTAGTCGGTGGCAAGGACGAGCTTGGCCGCATTCCCGGTTCGGCGCACTACCTGGGGCCAGCCGAGCTCGATCGGCGAAAGCTCCTCTACGACGACGTGCACGCCTACCTACGCGCGATTCCGGGAATCAACGTCCAGGAAGAAGACGGTTATGGGTTGCGGCCCAATATCGGGATCCGCGGCACCGGCTCCGAGCGCAGCTCCAAGGTCACGTTGATGGAAGACGGCGTGTTGATCGCTCCCGCCCCGTATTCCGCGCCAGCCGCCTACTATGCGCCGGTCGCGGGCCGGATGAACGCGATCGAGGTCCGCAAGGGGTCAAGCCAGATCAAGTACGGGCCGCACACGATAGGCGGTGCGATCAACTTCGTCTCGACGCCGATCCCCGATCGACTGGGGTGGTTTGGTGATTTCGAGGCAGGAGCCGACGAAACTGGCAAGGCGTGGATCGGTGTTGGTGACGCACGCGACCACTTCGGCTGGTTGGCCGAGACGTATCAGATCCGGACCAATGGTTTCAAGCAGCTCGACGGTGGTGGCGACACGGGGTTTGAGATTCAGAACTATCTGGTGAAGCTGCGGGTCAACACCGACCGCGGGGCCCCCCTCTATCAGGAGCTCGAGCTAAAGCTCGGGGCGTATGACGAGACTTCCAACGAGACCTACCTCGGCCTCACGGACATGGACTTTCGGAGTCAGCCATTTCGCCGGTACCGGGCATCGAGCGAGGACATCATGCGCGCCGATCACCGACAGATCCAGTTGCGACACGCGATGCGGCTCCCGACCGGTGTGGATGTCAATACGGTTGTGTACCACAATGACTTCGGGCGGAACTGGTACAAGCTGGAGAAAGTCAATGGCGTCGCGATCGCGGACGTCTTGCGCGATCCCGACCGCCATCTGGGTGAGTTGTCCGTGATCCGTGGCAGCGATAGCGAGGTCGATGCGCTGACGTTGCGAGCCAACAACCGCGACTACGCGTCGACAGGGGTGCAGTCCGCGATCGGGTTGGCGGCTTCGGCTGGTGTCAGCCAACACGAGATCGAGTTTGGAGTCCGATACCATCGAGACGAGGAAGATCGCTTCCAGCACGACGATGGCTTCCAGATGTTGTCTGATGAGGTCGTTCGGACGAACGGCGGAGCGCCGGGAAGCCAGTCCAATAGGGTTAGTGAAGCGATCGCGCGGGCGGTATTTGTGCAGGATCGAATCGAGGTCGGTCGGTGGAGCTTGACACCTGGTGCACGCTATGAATCCATAGATTTCACGCGCACGGATTACGGATCCGATGATCCGGGACGGATCGTGCCGGATAGGGTTAGGAGGACGAATGTCAACGCATGGATTCCCGGCCTCGGCGTCGGTTACGAGGTCGATCAGGGCATCGATCTCTTCGGTGGTGTGCACCGCGGGTTCGGTCCGCCAGGGCCAGGTGCGGACGACGAGACGGAGGCTGAGAAGAGCCTCAACTATGAGCTCGGCGTGCGGTTCGAAGGTTCAAGCGTAGAAGCCCAAGCGACAGCGTTTTACAACGACTACGAGAACATCCTTGGTCGGGCGACACTGGCGGTGGGCGACGACACCGGTGATGGGGAGCTGTTCAATGGCGGGTCAGCGCGCGTGTCGGGCATCGAGTTGGCGCTTAACGATGAGCCTTCGCTCGGGCTCGATGGTCGACTTACGGCTCCGATTCGGTTGGCCTACACCTATACCTCGACCGAATTCGGGACCAGCTTCGAAAGTGCGTTCCCACCTTGGGGTGCGGTGGAAAAAGGCGACGAGTTGCCCTATGTGCCCCGTCATCAACTGCATGCCGCCATCGGCGTGGCTCACCCATTGTGGGCGATCGATCTGACGGCCGACCGCGTTAGCGGCACTCGCACGCGAGCTGGGCAAGGCGCGGTCCCTCCCGAGCAGGTGATCGATGAGTACACCGTCTGGAACCTGAGCGGTGAGTACGCCGTGTCGCCATGGGCGAAGTTGTTCGCCGGGGTTCAGAACTTGACGGCGGTGGAATACGTAGTCGCCCGGCGGCCCGCTGGTGCCCGCCCGGGTCTACCCCGTACCCTGCTGGCAGGGATCCGGATCGAAAGCTGAATTTCCAGCCCCGGGAATGGCATCGTGGTTGCGCCCTCCCCAGCAACCCCACAGCTTGAAGAACCTATGAGCCTCAGCGTGCTCTACCTGTCCCATGCCTCGCGTACGCCGGAGTCGTTGGAGCGGTTCGTCGAGGAGGGAGCGGGCCACATCACTCCTCTGGAGACCGCCGGGGAAGTTCGGCAGGCGCTCGATCGGGGAATCGTGGATCTCGTCGTGCTGGATGCCGATGACGATTTTGCGATCGCCTCGGAGCTATGCCGGCGGCTCAAGGCGGATCCGTTCAACTCGGTCGTGCCCATCGTGTTCATGTCGCGCGAGCATCAGGTGGAACAGATCGCAAACAGCTTCGAGAGCGGTGCTGATGAGTTCCTCAGCGGCACGCACTCCGGTCGTGAGCAGCGGCTACGGCTGAGGATGGTACTCAAGCGAGTCGCTCGGGACGTTGCGGTTCACCCGTCGACGATGTTGCCCGGTACGAAGATCATTCAGCTAGAGATTGAGCGCAGGATTGCTGGCGGTGAGCGGTTCGCTGTGTGCTACGCCGACATCGATTCGTTCAAGGAGTTTAACGACGTCTACTCGTATCCGCGCGGTGATACGGTAATCTGGATTCTCTCCTTGATCCTCCGGGACACGGTGCGAAGGCTTTCATCGAGTGGGTTCGTGGGCCACATCGGTGGGGACGACTTCATCTACACGGTGCCGTTCGAAGACCTGGCTCGAGTTTCGAACGCGGTCATCGAGACGTTCGATACCCTGATGTCCCTGCAGTATCCTGACAAAGACCGAGAGCGTGGCTTCTATATCGCCGAGGATCGGCAGGGTAGGGTTCGCGAGATACCGCTGATGACGCTGTCAATCGGCTGTGTCACCAACGTGCGACGCCAGTTTACTCACCCAGCGAAAGTGAGCGAACTGGCGACCGAGATGAAGCACTATGCCAAGTCGTTCAAGGGGTCGCTGTATGTGGTCGATCGGCGCGGTGACCTGGCCGACCAACAAACCAAGGCTACCAGCAGCATGACGATCGAGCGAGAGGAAGCATGATGCGCTATCTTGCTGGGCCCAATGAGTGACGTACGAGACCACCGCCGCCGATTGTCGCAACTAGAGGAGCGGCTCGAGCTCCTCGGGAGCTATCTTTGACCTGCCTTCCAAGCGAGAGCGAGTAGCCGCACTCGAGACCGAGTCCACGGCGCCCGATTTTTGGGTCGATAACGAGCGCGCGCGGGCGATACTAGCCGAGATCAAACAGCATCAGTCCTGGGTCGGGGAGTACGATGCGCTTCGCGTCGAGATCGATGAAGCGGGCGAAATGCTGTCACTGCTGGAGGGAGAGGAAGAACCCAGCCTGTGGGAGGAGTTGGGTGCGCTCGAGGGGGGCATCGCCGATCGGCTGAGCCGTCTGGAACTAAAGGGAATGCTGAGCGATCCGGACGATTTCCGCGACGCGATTCTCACCATTCACCCCGGAGCCGGCGGCACCGAGAGCCAAGACTGGGCCTCGATCCTGATGCGCATGTATACGCGATGGCTAGAGAACAACGGCTACGACTACCAGATCATCGATATTCAGGAAGGTGAAGAGGCGGGAATCGACCGAGTCACGATCGCGGTTACAGGCGAGCATGCCCACGGTTACCTCAAAGCCGAGAAAGGCGTTCACCGACTCGTGCGGATAAGTCCCTTTGATTCTGCCGCTCGGCGGCACACCTCTTTTGCTTCGGTGTTTGTGTACCCGGATGTGTCAGACGAGATAAGCGTGGAGATCAAAGACAAGGACTTGAAGGTCGACACCTACCGTGCCAGCGGTGCCGGAGGACAGCACGTTAACAAGACAGATAGCGCGGTGCGGATTACCCATCTTCCAACAGGGATCGTCGTTCAGAGTCAAGCTGAGCGCAGTCAGCATCGCAATCGCGAGACGGCGATGCGACTGTTGAAGTCGCGGCTCCATCAGTACCTCAAAGCTGAACGCGAGAAGTCACGTGAGGAGCTCGAGGCGGAGAAGAAGGAGATCGCGTTTGGTAGCCAGATCAGGTCGTACGTGCTTCACCCGTATACGATGGTAAAGGACCACCGCACCGGGTTCGAGACATCCGACGTCGAAGGGGTGCTCGAGGGGCAACATCTCATCGAGTTCATGGAGGCTTACCTGAAGCAAACCGCGAACACCGGGAACTGATGCCTGACCAAGAGACTGATCCGATATCGGTTCGACTTTCAAAGCTCGTTGAGCTCGAGCGCATTGGAATCGATCCGTATCCCTCGTCTTGGGGGGTGACCGACCTGGCTGCAGATCTACTTGAGGCTTTCAAGGATGACGGGCCGGATATCAAGTGCCAAATCGCGGGTCGGGTTGTTGCCATTCGCCGGCATGGGAAGACGACGTTCTTTCATCTTGCCGACCGGTCGGGTCGCATACAGGCATATCTGCGCCAGGACGAGCTTGGTGACTCTTACGATCTGGTCGACCACTTGGATATCGGAGATTTCGTGGGAGTTGCGGGTCATTTATTTCGCACGCGAATGGGAGAGATCACCGTGCGGGTGGCCGAGGCGGCGCTACTCGCCAAGGCTCTGCGACCCCTGCCGTTTGGCAAGCTCGTGGAGTCAGAGGACGGAGACCGTACGTATCACCGCGTGGTTGACCGCGAGTTCCGTTATCGACAGCGCTACGCCGATCTTGCGGTCCGACCGGAGGCCAGGCGTGTCTTTGAGCGTCGGTCCCGGATCATCCGGTGCCTGAGAAACGAGCTCGAGAGACGCGGCTTCCTAGAGGTCGAGACACCTGTTCTCCAACCTGTGTATGGCGGCGCGACGGCGCGCCCTTTTGTCACGCATCACGAAACACTAGGGATTCCTTTGTATTTGCGTATTGCCGATGAATTGTATCTCAAGCGTTGTATCGTCGGCGGGCTCGAGCGCGTCTACGAGGTAGCCAAGGACTTCCGCAACGAGGGCATCGATCGGTTCCATAGCCCGGAGTTCACGATGCTCGAGTTCTACCAGGCGTATGCCGATTACGAGGACTTCATGGCACTGGCCGAGGAGCTTTTGGTGGGCCTAGTAAGTGAGTTGACCGGCGGCACGAAGATTACCTACCAGGGTCGGACCGTGAACGCGGCACCACCGTGGCCACGGGTTGGGTTTCTGGACGCGCTTGCGGAGCGCGGTGTAGCGATCGATGACCTGTCACGCTCGGCCCTGGCGGCGGAGGCCGAGCGACACGAAGTCGAGATCTCGGAACAGGAGCGAGAGGGCAAAATCCTGGAAGCGCTTTTTGATCATCTCGTCGAGCCGACTCTTGAAGGGCCGGTATTCGTAATCGATCATCCGCGAGCGACATCACCGCTCGCAAAGGCCCATCCGCGCGATTCCCGTTTGGTGGAGCGATTCGAGGCATACCTGTTCGGTCACGAGTGGGCAAACGCTTTCAGTGAGCTCAACGACCCTCGCGATCAGCGAAGCCGGTTCGAGGATCAAGCCGACCTGGCCGCGACTGGGGACCTCGAGGCGCCGAACGTCGTCGACGAAGATTTCTTGAGAGCTCTCGAGTACGGGATGCCGCCAACCGCAGGTATGGGAATCGGCATCGATCGCCTGGTGATGTTCCTTACGGACCAACCCTCCATCCGGGACGTCATCCTGTTTCCAGCGTTACGGCCCGAGGACGGGAGAGTGACGGAAGGCGAAGACACGGATCAGCCGATCGTAGAAGACGGGGTCGAGTTGTGAGTCTCGAGTGGCAAATCGCAATGCGCTACCTGACGTCCAAGCGGCGATCGGGTGTGATCTCTGTGATCGGTTTGATCGCGATCGGAGGAGTGTTCGTTGGGGTCGCGGCGTTGGTCATCGTGATGAGCGTGATGAGTGGGTTGCAGCGCGATTTGAGAGACAAGATCCTCACCAATACTCCGCACCTCATCGTGCAGAAGTACAACTCTGAGCCGCTGACCGAGTATCGCGACGCGCTGGAGGGAATAGCCGCCACTCCGGGCATAGTAGGTGCCGCTCCGTTCATCTACACCGAGGGGATTATTGGCCATGGTCGGGGCCGCAACGAAGGGGCGGTGATTCGTGGCGTAGATCCGGATCTCGAACCACAAGTCGCCGACACCAAGAACCAGATCGTGTCGGGCCGCTATGATCTGCTTCAGTCTCCGAATGAGCCCTACCCGAAGGTCGTTGTCGGCTATCTGCTGGCCGATCGGCTGGGGGCGTTCCCCGGCGATACGCTAACCGTGACTACGCCCGAAGTGGCGGCTGTCTCGCCGCTTTACGGGACGGTGCCCAAGCTCCAGAAATTCATCCTCGCGGGCACCTTCAAAAGCGGGCTCTTCGAGTATGATTCGAAGTTCGTCTATGCCTCGCTTGAGTCGATGCAGCAGTATCTCCAATCAGGGGACATCGCTTACGGCGTAGCGGCGAGGGTGTCTGATATCTGGCAGGCGAAGGACATCGGGGACACGGTTGTCGATCAGCTCGAGGGCCCCTTTTATGTGACCACTTGGATCGAGCTGAATCAGCCCCTTTTTGCGGCGCTGCGATTGGAGAAGAAGGCTATGTTCATTATATTGATTCTCATCGTGCTGGTGGCTGCGTTCAACATCATCAGCACGCTGACGATGATCGTGATGGACAAGACGAAAGAGATCGGGATCTTGCGCTCGATGGGGCTAGAGGGCCGATCGATTCGAAGAGTTTTCGTCTAC
>JBDHFX010000042.1:0-12771 GCA_039590215.1 Gemmatimonadota bacterium
CGGAGGCTTCACGCTCGACGGCGCGTTCACGCCCGAGCATGGCGGGCCGATCCGTGACGACGAGGTGCTGGAAAGCGAGCCGGCCACGTACGCGGGCGTCATCGACGGCGATCAGATGACGCTTACCATTCATCTGCTTGAGCGGGGAACGATCAGCGGACCGTTTGCGCTGGAGCGCGACGGTTCGGCCCTTCTACGGAAGTGTTTGTAACCCTCTAGCGACGCGCCAAGTCTCGACGTTCAACGGTAATGACACGATTCGCCACGGCCCGCGACGAATCTGCGAACCGCACGGTGAGCTCAAGCGTGTATTCGCCGGGTGGAAGCTCCGGCAACGACACCTCGAGCGAACGTGGGTAGACGAACGTCCCGACGGGTATCGACTCGCTCCACTCCAAAGCCACCGAATCGGTATTGTCACCGGCCAGGTTGAGCGTCGAGCCGAGTTTGCGCCAAAAACCCCGCCGCTCGTCCTTGAGCGCCACCGCGATCGACACCTCGTGTGGCCGTCCCGGCCCCGGGTACAGTTCCCAGTAGACTCCTAGCCGTTCGCTCGACCAGACGCGTGTCGAGCCGCGCGCGCGGGGCGCCGCGGCGTCGAGCGAGACGGGCAGTGCACCGGGTGAGTCGAGGAGCAGCAGGTCGCTGACCACCGGCCGCTTGGTGACCGCGCCCATTATCGGCAACCCATATCTGGCGCGGGCCGCACGTCCGGCCTCCCGCGCTAGCGCCTCCACGCTGACGACCGCCGGCGCCCACGGGATCTGGAGTTCCAATGCGCCCCCCAATTCTCTCGTGCGGTGCCGGGAGACCCGCGGCGGATCATTCGGCCCCGATGCGACCACCAACGCGGCTTCCACTGCGCCACCTTCGGCGATCGAATCGGCGACCTGCCAGCCGACCACCGCAACCGCTTCGCCGGCTCGACGGAAGACAGCCAGTTGGTGGTCGAGCTCGAGAACTTGTTCAGCGTAACGTGGGGCATAGGTCGTTGGGGCTCCATCGTCATCGATCGACCACTCGCCCGGCGCAACGCGGGTTGGCGCCTCGAGCACCGCGGCGGCCGGCGCGAAACACCGCTCACCCGGCGGATCGTGACCGATAACGCCGGTCCGAGTAGTCGAACCCAGGGAGCCGCTCCGTCGCCGGATCCGCTCCCAGCCAACCGGCCAGCCGTACCGCACGAGCACCTCCTGGAGATCGTTCCCCCAATGCATCTCGAACGGCGAGCGGGCGTTCTCGAGGATCCGGTCCTGTACGTGGCGGGCGAAGTGCTCGGTCAGCCGGTCGTTCCCAGGCACGGCATAGAAGGGATCCGCGAGCCACCAGAAACGGCGCACGAAAGCCCCGCGTTCGGCCGGGTCCAAGCGTCGGTACGCGCGCCGGGCGTCGCGATCGAACAGATCGGTCGGGTCGAGCCACCGTTCCCGACGAGCACGAGGCATGGCTGCCAAGGCCGCATCAAACGCCTCTTCGGCGGCCACAAAGTCGTCGGCTGCGTGCAGCGCGAACCCCTCCAGGGAACGGCACCACCACGGCTCGGCGCGGCAGCCCGCCAACCTATCCAGCGCGGAACGTGCGTTCCCCCCCTCCACCGCGTACCACACCCGCTGACCCGCGATCCATGAATCGGCGGGCAATTGCTGCGCAGCCCGGTCGAGCGTTTCCAGCAGCCGTTCCCGGGCCCGACTGATCGTTTCGGGCTCAGGCGGCGGAACCCACACTTCATCGCCGTCGTCGATCAGCAGCAAACGCCCGATGATCTCGTCGGTCCGCGAGCGCGCGCGCTCCCACCCCCACGGCAGGCCGGCGACACGAATCTTCTCGAACCGCTGCTGGGCCTGTCGCGCTCTATCGTGAACGGTTACCGAGTCAACCGCAGTCTTCATCACCTGGGTCTGCGCCCCTTCGACAGGCCGCGCGTAGAGCGCTGCCAGCGCGACAAATGCAAGGAGACGGCACCGATTTCTCATGCCATCAATGATACTCGACAATGGTCAGAACCGCCGGCCCACGGTAGGTTTCTCGTTGCTCACCTACATATCCGGGGTGCCGCGTTGCACCGTTGCGCGGCTGAGAGGATACCCGTCGAACCTGATCCGGATCATGCCGGCGAAGGGAGGATGACCGATGTCCATAACCCAACAGACCGTTTACCCCGACGAGCGGACCGCCACGCAGATCACCGTCGGGCCGTTTCCGGCTTCTCGCAAGGTGTACGTCGAGGGGAGCCAGCCCGAGATCAGGGTCCCGATGCGGGCGATCGACCAGAACGACACGCCGGCCTCGTTTGGCGCCCAGCCCAATCCGACCTTCTACGTCTACGACACCTCGGGACCGTACACCGACCCCGACGTCGACATCGATCTGAGGCGTGGGCTCGAGCCAATCCGCGCTCCGTGGATCGATTCGCGAGGCGACACTGAGACGCTCGACGAGCCGAGCGCGCGCTTCGCCGCTGAGCGGCTGGAGGATCCCGAACTGAACCCGGTCCGGTTCTCCGGCCCACGCCGTCCCCGACGAGCGCTCCCGGGTCGACGGGTCACCCAAATGCACTACGCCCGCCAGGGCGTGGTGACCGCCGAGATGGAGTTCATCGCCATCCGCGAGAAACAAAGGCGTGAGGCGCTCGCCGCCCAAGGGCTTTTGGATCAACACCCGGGTGAATCGTTTGGCGCCTCGATACCGAGCGAGATCACGCCTGAGTTCGTGCGTGATGAAGTCGCTCGAGGGCGAGCGATCATTCCGGCCAACATCAATCACCCGGAGATCGAACCGATGGCTATCGGCCGGAACTTCCTGGTGAAGATCAATGCCAACATAGGCAACTCGGCGGTCTCCTCATCGATCGAAGAAGAAGTCGAGAAGATGGTTTGGGCGATTCGTTGGGGTGCCGACACGGTGATGGATCTCTCGACCGGTGAGAACATTCATGAGACTCGCGAGTGGATTCTGCGCAACAGCCCGGTCCCGATCGGAACAGTGCCGATCTACCAGGCGCTCGAGAAGGTCAACGGGGTACCGGAGGAGCTGACCTGGGAGATCTTCCGCGACACGCTGCTCGAACAGGCCGAGCAGGGGGTCGACTACTTCACCATCCACGCGGGCGTGCTGCTCCGATATGTCCCGCTGACCGCCGATCGCGTCACAGGAATCGTGTCGCGGGGCGGGGCGATCTTGGCAAAATGGTGTCTCGCTCATCACCAAGAGAACTTCCTGTACACCCGATGGGATGAAATCTGTGAGATCATGGCCGCGTACGACGTCTCGTTCTCGATCGGCGATGGGTTGAGGCCGGGCTCGATCGCGGACGCCAACGACGCCGCCCAGTTCGCCGAGCTGGAGACCCAGGCTGAGCTAACTCAAGTTGCTTGGAATCACGATGTCCAGGTCATGAACGAGGGGCCGGGTCACATCCCGATGCATCTCATTCGCGAAAACATGGAGAAGCAGCTCGAGTGGTGTGACGAGGCGCCGTTCTACACGCTCGGTCCCCTGACGACCGACATCGCACCCGGCTACGATCACCTGACGAGCGCGATCGGGGCGGCGCTGATCGGCTGGTACGGCACGGCGATGCTGTGCTACGTGACGCCCAAGGAACACCTCGGGCTGCCCGACAAGAACGACGTGCGCGAAGGGGTGATCACCTACAAGATCGCGGCCCATGCAGCCGACCTGGCGAAGGGTCACCCTGGGGCCCAGGCGCGGGACAATGCGATCTCAAAGGCGCGGTTCGAGTTCCGATGGGACGATCAGTTCAACCTGGGACTCGATCCCGAGCGCGCACGCGAGTTTCACGATCAGACGTTGCCCGCGGAGGCAGCCAAAGTGGCCCATTTCTGCTCGATGTGCGGACCAAAGTTCTGCTCGATGAGGATCACCCAGGATGTCCGCGACTACGCCCGTGAGCACGGGCTCCAAGAGCAGTCCGCGCTAACCGAGGGGATGGCCGAGAAGTCGGCCGAATTCAGGCGCCGGGGCGAACTGTACCGCAAGGTCTAAAGCCGAGCGACAACCCGCTGGAGCCCTGACGCCCGCGACCGGTCATATAATGCCCCCACGGGCCCCACTCATCTCCAGGAACGCTGGATGGAACGGTTGGTGAAACGGCAGTGGACAAATCGGCCGTCTTATCACAGGTTGACCGCGTCCTTGACATTGAGCGCCAAATAAAGCGCGCCCACATAGCCATGCTCGTAGAGGTCAAGAACGCTCTGACGGCCGAGCAGCAGAACCAGCTAAAGGGGTTGCGCGGCGGATCAACGGAGTAAAACCGACATGAATCGACGCGCGTTTCTCGGGTTTGGTGGCCTTGCGTTGACGGGTCTGGCGGTGCCGGAGCTCGCTCGCTCGGCCGCACGCCTGGCTGGACGTCGGCTCGCAACGCCGGCGGTCGGACTAGAGTTCGTCGAGATCCGCATGTTCAATGATGCAGCCGGTCGGTTCCTGTTCGACCCGATGGGCCTACTCGTCGAACCGGGTCAGACGGTGCGCTGGGTGTTGGAGAGCGGTGTCCACAGCACTACCGCCTACCACCCGAGCAACTACAAGCAGAGCCTGCGTATCCCCGAGGGTGCGACGCCGTGGGATTCGGGGATAACGATCCAGCAGGGCAAGACTTTCGACGTCATGCTGACCGTTCCAGGCGTATACGATTACTACTGCCTACCCCACGAAACCGCGGGCATGGTCGGTCGGATCATCGTCGGCGAAGCGATCGGCCCGGGGAACCTGCCGTTTGACTACTTCACCGATCGGGCTGACGCGGCCGAGTGGCGCCCGATGCCGGTCGAGGCGCAAGCGGCGTTTCCGTCGATCGAGCGCATTCTAAGCGAGAAGGTTGTTCACCCACCCTCAGCCTAGCTCGTGAAACGTCGCCTCTGAAAAGGTAAAGAACTCCGTACGGCGGCTCTCCCACCGGCGGTGCTGTTCCAGCAAGAAGCTTCGCTCGAGGCTCAGAACCATCGCCGACTCGACCGTGGTGGTGCCACCCTGCCGTCGGTTTACCGCGTTGACGTAGAGGACCTGGATCGTGTTGCCTACGTATCCCTCGCTCAAGTCGCAGAAGATGTTCTGGACGTCGCGGAATACCGCCCGAACGATCTGGTCGTGCGCCGGCCGGTCTTCGAATCGGTAGTTGTAGTGGGCGAAGTCGATCTCGACATCGAAGCGCCCGGTGCACGACTGCCCGTACTCCTCGTCGATGTCGTCCTGCGACAAGATCGAGATCCGCTTCATGAAGCCGTCGTGAAAGCCGTTGAAGTAGTCGAGCGCTGCGCGCGCCTCGTCGACGCTCGACACCTCGAAGATCTTGCCGGGAGTCGTCACGCTGGGATCACTACTGCTCAGGCGGGGCGTCTATCGTATCCGGTGCGCTGCGGCGAAACCGTCGATCGGGCGGCTCGTGGTCCCAATCTCGCGGTCGCCGGGGGCCACGAAAACCCGGCGGACGCATGAGGCCAGGCCTCATCCGCGTGCGCGCCTCGAGTCGCTCTTTCTGCTCTTCGGTGAGAATCGGATCGAGTTCGGTACGAACAGAGTCCCGGAGCGCCTCCATCTCGCCGTGCGATCGCTCGAGGATCTCGTGAAACCGGGGTCCCATGCGATCGAGCACGTCATGAATCGCCTCGGCCTGTTCCTCGTTCTCGGGCTGAATCGCGTGCTCGAGAAAGAACGAGAATCCGCCCGGCCGCCGGAGCTCGGTCAGGTGCTGCAACCGTCGATTGACGATCGCACCGGAGATGACTCCACCCAGCACGATGCCGATCAGCAAGGTGACACTCAGGATAAGAACCGATTTCGTCCGCGCTCTCACCTAGGCCCCCGAGAGCAGAAACAGCGTCTCAAGCGATTGCGAAGGCAATCCGAGCACGGACTCCAGCGTCGACGTGTACACGCCCAGATTCCCCGGCTCCATCACGTTGTACACGCCGACCGCGATCGCCAACACCACCGCAGCGGCCGCCACGCGCAGGAACCCCCAACGCAGAGCGGCATCGATCGACTCGACGCCGTTGTGCGCTTCCTCGCTCTCTATCCGCCGCATGACGCGCGATGCGAAGAAAGGTCCGAACCGACTCGGCTCCCCAGCACCCAACCACTTGCGAATCGTATCAATGCGATCGTCATTCATTTGACTCTTCTTCTCCTACGCCTCGGCCACCAACGGACCGAGCACCGTTTCCAGCTTATCCAGAGAGCGCGATAAACGCGACGTGACCGTCCCTACCGGCAGTCCCAATATCTGCGCTGTCTCCCGTGTCGAGTACCCTTCGATCATCCGCAGCACAACAACTGCCCGATGATCAGGCTTGAGGGTGCGGATCGCGCCACGTACGAGCTCGGCACGTTCTCTCGCGCCGATTTCCTCTCTGACATCGTGCACGGGTTCGGCCAACATCACTTCTTCCTCGTCGCTGCTGATAAAGCGCTTTGTCCATCGCTGCCGCCGTTTGATCGCGTCGAGTGACTGGTTGATCGCGATCCTTGTAAGGTACGTACCGATCGACGACTCGCCGCGGAACCTGTCCAACGACCGGTAGAACCGAATGAACGTCTCCTGTCCAGCGTCTTCGGCCTCCTCACCGTTGCCGAGCATTCCGATCACGGTTGCCGCCACTCGTCCCTCGTAGCGCTCGACCAACAGCCGAAACGCGGACTCGTCTCCACGCCGAGCGCCATTGAGAAGCTCCTCGTCGGTTGGTTGGGCTGCAGCTCGTTTGCGTTCGCTCGTCGGTTCCTGCATGCAGATGTCGGGTCGCGGTTCGCGACCAATTCCGTCACCTCGATTCTAGGTGGCCGAGTCCAGCCCGGCCTCGATGGGCTCCCGCGCGCAGGGCGTGATAGAGGCTCCCTATCTCCATCTGGGTGTCGGACAGGATCGCGGCTGCAGCTTCGCGATGGGCCGCGATCCGCTCGACGATCGATGCGTCGCCGAGGGGCGTGCTCATCCTCTGCTCTTTGAGCGCCTCGAGCTCGGCGACCTGAGCAGCCGTGAGCCCCAGCACGTCGATCCGGACCGCCTTCGCTTCTTCCATGAACGCCTCGCGTCCGGCGCGATGCTCGTCGATCGCCGCGCGCTGCTCATCGGTCAGGAGCGGCTCAATCTCCGCATGAGCAGCTTCGCGGAGCTCCTGCGCCTGGGTGCGAAACTCCTGTGGAGTGATCTGTCCGCTTCGCAGCTGCTCATGCAACGCCTCGAACTGGGGCCGGAACGATTCGAGCACCTCGCGTATCGCCTGCCGCTGCTCATCGGTCACGTCCGGCAGGAACCCCGCGGCTCCATTGCGCAGACCTCGGCCGAAGCCACCGCCGGGGCCACCGTGCCGATGAGCAAACGCCGGGGGCCGATCTCCGGCCCTAGCCGCCATTTGTTCGATCCGCTCCGCCTGTCGATCAACGATTTGCGCGATCTGCTCGGCAGTCAATGCGCTGCGGAGCTCGCCGGCCAGCCGCCAGAGCGCTCCGGGCTCACCCATACGATCGCTAAAGCTCGCTGCCAGATCGTTGACGGCTGAGGTTTGGCTCGATGTCAACGACAACCCCTCCGTGACCTCCGTCAGGACTCCCCTGACATCGGTAATTGCGACCTCCTGTTCGACCGTGTCGTCGGCGAGATCGGTTACTGCCTCGTCACAGGCCGAAAAGCCAAACGTCAACGCCACAAGAGCGGTCGTGGCCCAACGGTCGGCTCGTTTCCAGATCTTCATCGCGGTCTCCTCGTTTCCTTGGCATTCATGCTTAAATCTTCCAGCCCCTTCTGGGGGTCGCAGTTTGCGCAACGGTGATCTGCCCCTTAGACCCTCAACCGGGTCACCTCATTCCAAGCCAGCCCTCAATCCATCGTGCGGTGGAGTGGATCACCCCCAAAAGGCCTCTAATGAAATGACTGAGTCCAGAGATTCCGAAATCGATATGACCCAGAAAGGAGACTCGAACGATGCTCAACTTGAAAACGCTGCTGGTCTTGGCGGCCATGCTCGGCGTGGCGATACCGGCAACGGCGCAGGAACGAGGCAAGAGAGCGGGACCTCACGGCGATCCCGCCGCCCACATCGACCAGCTGATCGAGGAGCTCGATCTATCCGCCGATCAGGCGTCCCAGGTACGGCCAATCCTCGAAGAGAGCATGAATCAGCGGCGCGCGCTGTTCGAGGGCGCTCATACTGGTGGGGGCCGTCCCGATCGATCGCAGATGCAGGCCTTGCGCGGCGAGATGGTGGCGCTCAGGGAGCAGACTGACGCGCAGTTGGCAGAAGTCCTGACGGCCGATCAGATGGCTCGCTTCGGCGAGATCAAGGCTTCACGGCAAGCGGAGCATCGAGCCCACCGCAAGTCGCACAGGGGCGAGCGCGGCGACACGTAGCCGGCTTTCGATCGGTGGGTCTAGCCGGGCGCCGGTCTGTTGGCGCCCGGCCTATCACTAGCAGCCTCAGATATTCTCCGTCACAGCGACGTAAAGAGTTCCTCGTCGATCTTCGCCGGGTCACCGAGAACAGCAAAGTGAAAGTCTTTCAGATACTCGGCAGCAACTCGTTGGATTTCGGCCGGTGTGACATCGTGAACGCGATCGATGAACTCGAGCCCCTGCCGCCAGCCACCCCCAGCCAACTCGAACGTGCCCATCGCCGTCGCCAATCCCATGTTCGTCTCCTGGCCCATCCAGTATCGGGTCACGAACACGTTGACGCTCTCCTGGAGTCGTTCCTCGGTGATCAGCTCGGTTTTGAGTCGCTCCACCTCGTGGAACATGACCTTCAGCGTAGTGTCTGGCTCGACCGCCGTAACGTACAAAAGACCGTAGTTGGCGCGGCGCTGAGAGAGCCCCGAGAACACCGCGTAGGTCAGGTTGCGCTTGGTACGCACTTCCTCGAAAAGCCGATTGGACAAGATGTTGAGCCCCACCCTCAGCGGGGCATAGTCGGGGTCGCCGGGCGGTGGGGTCACGAATTGGCCGCGGATGTAGTTGGTCGGCAGCTCGCGCTCGACGACGTTGACGTCCGGGCCCCCGACCACAGCGTTCGCCGCCTCGGCTGCCTGCCCGCCAGCGGCCGGCAACGCGCCGAGCGTGGCCGAGATCTTGGCTTCCAGTTCCGCCCGATCGACGTTTCCGACGACGACAAACAACAGGTTCTCTTTGGTCAGCCGACTCGCGTGCCAGGTCGCCAGGTCCTCGGCGGTCATCGACTCGATCGCTTCGACCGTCCCGTTGGGATCAATGGCGTACGGGTGGCCGGCATACAGAAGATCGTTGGCTAATAGCGCCAGGTACTGGTCGGGGTTGTCCTCGCGGCCCTTGAGCGCATTTACGATCTGCTCGCGCACCAAATCGACCTCGGTCTCCGGAAAGGTCGGATGGAGCACTGCCTGGGAGAACAGGTCCCACGACTCATCCCAATAGTCGGTCACCGCCTGGAGCGTCATGACCGAGTAGTCGTGAAACACCTGGCCACCGATCGCCGCACCGGTGGCGGCGGTGCGCGAGGCGAACGCGTCCTTGTCGTACTTCTCGGTGCCGCGCGTGGCCACCGCGCCGATAAACCGCTCGACCCCAGCGGTTTCGGGTGTCAACGCCGCGCTGCCGCCCTTGACGTAGAGCTGGACGGCGATCACATCGTTGGCTTCGATCGAACGGTGCACGACGTCGATGCCGGCCACAGTGAACTCTTGCACATCCGCGCCCTGAGCCCCGGCGGGAAGCGGCGCCGCCAGGATCATCGCAGCGAGGAGCACACTCATGCGGTTCACAGCGTCACCTCCTGGGCTAAAAAGTCTTCGGCATCGAGATCAACCGACGCGCGCGCTTCCGCGCTGATCAGCGCGCCTGACACGTGGGGCTTGCCGAGCATATAGCGCTGTGTGAAGGAGGCGATCTCGTCAGCCGCCACAGCCTGCAAGTTGGGGACATAACCCAGGTAGTAGTCGAGGCTGGCAACGGCCCACCAGTAGCCGACCGTATGGGCGAGCGATGAAGCCCGCTCGCGAGCGTAGGTCTGATTGACCGCGACTTGGTTGCGGGCCGCGGCGATCTCTTCTTCGGTGACATAGCCGGGCTCGGCCATCTTCCCGACCTCGGTCAGGATCGCCCGATGCAAGTCGAGCGCTTTGTCTGGGGTTGTTTGCGCGGTAATCGAGATCGGCCCCACGTGCGCCATGGTGGCGTACGAAAAGCTCGCCCCAAATGCCAATCCGGTATCAACCAACGCCTTCTGGAACCGGCTTGCCGGGTTGGAGAGGATCGGGATTAGCACGTCCGCCACGTATGTCGATCCCGGGTCACCGACCACGCTAGGCCCCTGCCAGTCGACCCGAATGGTGACTGTGTTCACCGGTTGCTCGACGACGATGGCTTGCGTCGCCGCCAGGGGTGGTGGATCTGGGACCGCCGTGGCGAACGGATCGGCGCCCTGCGGCCAGTCGCCAAACACCTCTTCGCCGAGGGCGAAGCCTTCGTCCGGCCCGATGTCGCCGGAGAGGATCAGCGCCGTGTTGTTTGGAACGTAGAACCGCTGCTGGATGGCCCGCATCTTCTCCGGCGGCGTTGTGCTCAGGACCTCACGGTCTCCGATCACGTTCTTGCGCGACCAGTACTCGGGCGTCCAGAGAAGCGTGTCGATCGCGCGGCCGAGATGGAAAAAAGGATTTGACTCGGCGCGATCGTACTCGCCAAGCACGACCGGTCGCTCGCGCACCAACTCGTCTTCGAGAAACAATGGATACCGGATAGCATCTTCCATGAACTGTAATGCCGGGCGGAGGCTATCCACACCAACCGTGACGTAGTAGTTGACCCGTTCGGACGAAGTGGTGCCATTCCATGCCGCACCCAACTCGTTCACCCGCTCCAGGTATGCTTCCTGGTTGGGTATGGTGCGATTGGCCTTGAAGAACATATGCTCGTACAGGTGAGACAAACCGTCGTACTCCGCCGTCTCGGTGTACGCCCCGTTCTTGACGTCGAGCTCGATCGTCACCAGCGGAACCGAGCGGTTCTCGATGACTATGACCTCGAGACCATTGTCGAGTGTCTTGCTATGGATCGGCAGCGCGGTCTGGCCAAACAGCGGCGCGGCCCAGACGAGCGCTGCTACCCCAAGTAACGTTCGCATCGGACCTCCTTTATTGTGATGCCTGCGCACGGTGTCTGGAAAAACGCGGCTCGCGAGCCGATCGTTCAAGCTACCGGCTGCAAAACGGGGCCGCTCGGCGAGCCGGGCGACCCCTCTAAATCGAAATGTCGGGCGAGTCTTACAGGCCGACCGGGCTGTTCAGGACCCACACGAGCCCGGTGCCCGATTCGACCGCGACCTCGTAGTCCCCACGCGCCTGCCCCACGCCGGCACCTCCGGCGCCACCGATGACACCGCCGATGACCGCACCCTTCTTCCCCCCGATGATGCCGCCGATCACGGCGCCACTGCCGGCACCGATCGCGGTCTCCTTTGTCGGGAAACCGCTATCGCGATAGCTCTCGCCAGCAACAAGAGGATCGGCCGCAACGGCCCGGGAGCCAGCGCTCGTCTCGACCGTGCGGGCTTCGAGCGTCATTGACCCGTACCCGTCGTTCCGGTCGCCTTCATCGATTGCAGCGATCACGCCTCTCACTGTTGCGCCGCTCGGGATGACGACGTGTTCGTTGATGACGACATCGTCGTTGACCCGCGCGGTCCACTCGTCACCAACATCATTGTTCTCGGAGTCGATCCGCGATAGCAGCGTCGTCGGAATCCGCGTACCCGCCGCGATCGCAGTCGGCGCTGCCGGGCGCACGTCCTCAGGCGGAGCCTCGCGCGCGGCGGGGGGCGGTGGTGGCGGCGGCGGTGTCTCGCGGACGATGACCGTGCGGGTGATGACCTGCGGTTCGGGCTCGGGCTCATCGACAAAGTCGACCTCCTCCTCGGTCGGCTCCGCCTCGCCAAGCGCGATCGGGCCCTGTGCCTCCACGACGATAGGTAGATCCGGGTCCACCTCGCCGCCGTCCCGGTTACACCCCAGCGCGACCAAGCCGGCGAGCGCCGCGAGCACTATTGATCGGTAGACGCTAGAGCGCATGATATCCTCCTCTGGAATCAGCTTTACTGGACTGCCAACAGTATAATAGCGGCGGGCGCGCTCTTTTGTTCCGGACCCGCCTGGTCGGGTCAAACGTCCTCCCAATTGGACGCCGCGGAGGACAGTTCGGTGCCCCTCCCTCCCAGCGCAAGAACGCGGGTCACGAGGGTGGTCGCCGTTGACGCCGCAACAAAGGACCGAAAGGACATCCTCCTCGGCGTGAGTTCGCGATCGATCTGTGAAACGAAACTCGACGAAGCACTAATGGACAAGCGTGAAATCGATCCCACGTTGCTTGCGATTGTCGATACGCTAGCGGGATAAAAACAAGTTGCGTTGACTTATAGATCAAAACCACCGAAAAACCCTATCTAAAAAACTTTCGATAAGTATTGCGAAAAAACAGTCCGTTGTGATACACTTTTTTTGTCGCGCGGTCTTAACGATCGCAGTGGACTGAGCTCAGGAGGAAAAACGTATGGCTGCTGCAGCCAAAAAGAAGAAGTCGACCAAGAAGAGAAAGAAGGCTACGCGAAAGCGTAAGGCCACCAAGAAGAAGAAGGCCACGCGCAAACGCAAGGCCACTAGAAAGAGAAAGACCACGAGAAAGAAGAAGGCCACTCGGAAGAGAAAGAAGAAGGCCACTCGGAAGAGAAAGAAGAAGGCCACTCGGAAGAGGAAGAAGAAGGCCACTCGGAAGAGGAAGAAGAAGGCCAC